>CAYXDS010000068.1:0-11207 GCA_964463805.1 uncultured Elusimicrobia bacterium
TAACTTCGCCGGATTCAAGACGCGTGGCTTCGAGCAGATTCTGAACGAGCCGAGACAAACGCTCGCCCTCGGATTGAATGTTTTCCAGCAACTCCCGAGTTTGACGCGCATCCAGTTTTTCGCCTTGCTGCAACAACGTGCTCGCCGACCCGACAATGGCCGTCAACGGTGTACGGAAATCGTGAGAGACCGCGCTCAAAAGAGAACTACGCAACCGTTCGGTTTCAATTTCCACCGCAACCTTCCTTGCTTCTTCGGCTTCCAACCGAAGCCGGATCGTCAAATGGCTGATTACCATTGCGATAAGGAACATCACCACGAAAGTGAAAAAGTACTGAGCATCGGACACCGTAAATGTGAATCGTGGCGGAACGAAGAAGAAATCAAAACAAAGCACGCCTAAAACCGCCGACAACGCGGAAGCGCTACGCGATCCTCGGCCCGAGACGACCAACGTGCCGAGCAAATACACCATGCTTAAATTGATCAGCGAGATGAAGGGATGCAGCGCGAAACAAACGCCGGTCGAAATCGCGACAACGATGAGGGCGAATCCGAATTCGATCATCTTTTGATCGTACAAGATTCAACTAGGCGCGGATCGGTAAAATGATGGTAGGGATACCATCGAGTTGCATCCGTCGCTGGAGACCGAGCGCCGTTTCGCTGTGTAAGATTCGCTGATACCATCGCTCTTTCCGGAAAATCAGTTTACCGGTAAAGATCACCGCGTGAGGATAATCGGTGCGAAGCGTGCGGCAAATTTTTTCGACGGTCGCCATTGATTCGGTCGCCAGTTCCATTCGATAGTCGACTTTCAACCCGTATTGGCGGCCCACGGCCATGTATTTTTTCAAATCGGTGACCACTTTCTCGCGCAGCCGATTCATCTCTTCGACGCCTTTAAAATTTCCGGAATCGAGCACGCCGACCGAAACGAAAATCACGTTCGAAAATGTTTTTGGGAACAGTTTCATAATCGACAACAGATGGTGAATGCCGTAACCGGAAAACGACGGAACCGTCAGAATGGCCGTCGGCGCGTTTTTATCGAGCTGGTCCGACTCCATCGCGTCGAGGCCGTCGAATTTCTCAGCGCGAAGGACTCCGTCCAATTGTTTAAATCCGCGCTTCACATTCGAGTAATGGCTTTGAATCATCAAACTCAACGCGATGAAGATCGTCGTAATCGCGCTCGTGACCCATCCGCCTTCGGTGAATTTTTCGTAGAGCGTGACGCAGAGAATACACAAGCACATAACAAGTCCGGTGCCGTGAATCGCGAGTTGGCTTTTCCAACGCGGCTCCTTATCCCGGTCAATAATCCAATGTCGCGCCATTCCCAACTCAGTCAGCGAAAACGTGAGGAACACATTGATCGAATACATCACAACCAATGTTGAAATGTCGCCTCTCGTATAAAAAAGCGTGGCCGCCGCGGCGATGCCCATCAAGAAAACGCCGTTCTTCGTGACGAGTCGATTCGATAATTCGGAGAAACGGTGCGGCATCCAGGAATCGACGGCCATGTTGGCGAGGATGCGCGGACCGTCTAGGAAGCCGGCTTGCGCGGCAACGAACAACAACGCTGCTTCGGTGATCAGCGTAAAGATCACAAAGCTTTTCCCAACGGCCAAACCACCGATGGTCCAAGTGGCAAAAAGATTTTCCAGTAAAACCGCATTCATCGTTTTCCCGTCGATAGGAACCGCATGTACGAGCAGGTAACCGAACAAGATTCCGGCCGCCGTGAACGCGAGCGATGTCGCCATCAAGAACATCGTTTTCTTACCGGTCGCTACGCGCGGTTCACGCAACATCGACACGCCGTTCGAAACGGCTTCGATACCCGTGTATGTTCCGCCGCCCATCGAATACGCACGCAACAAAATCAGCGCAACCGGCAAAAACCCAAGCGTACGGACCGACGAATGCATTTCAACGGCCGCACCATGAAAAACCTCGGGCAAACCGGTGAAATGACTGCCGATCGCGTAAAGGATCATGATCATATGCGTGACCACAAACATCATGAAGATCGGTGCGAGCACGGTGACCGATTCCTTCACGCCGCGCAAATTCAAAAGGACGAGCACGCCGAGAATGCCGAACTCGGCCATTAATTTATAGGAAGCCAGATGCGCCGGCAGAAACGACCACAAGGCGTCGCAGCCGGACGCGACCGACACCGAAATCGTCAACATATAGTCGACGAGCAACGCACAACCGGAAACGACGCCCACGCGCGGCCCCAGCAATTTCGAAGCGACCAAATATCCACCACCTCCGCCGGGAAAGTGTTGGATGAGATTCGAATACGCGATCGAAATAACGACGATGGTCACGGCCATCATTAACACAAGCAACAACGCAAGATGCGTGTGTTGCCCCAGTGCACGGAACGCCTCGTCTGGACCGTAAGAGGATGAAGATAAACCATCCGCGCCGAGGCCGACCCATGCCAGAAAGGCGATCAATGAGACATTATGAAAGACATGAGGATCCGCTAAGTCTCTGGGTTTTCCAAAAATCAACTCTCGAAGTCGCTTTACCATAGTAAGGCAAAGGTACAGCAACCAAGCGTAATGAAGCTATTAACAACCCGTTGTCAAAGCGTTAACAAGATCTTAGCGCAGCGCCAACTCCTGGTACGGCTTGACCTGGCTTTTTTGCTCGGCCTCTTCAAGCGAATGCTCGTCGCTCATCAGTTCCTGCTTGCGCGCCATCATTTGTTCGCCGAGCATTTTCAAATCAAGGTCGGTTTCACGAATATCGGGGAACATTTCCCCTTCTTCCTCTTTGATGTGATGGCGTACGTTCTCGGCCAATACGGTGAACTTTGCTTCGAAGTGTTCGTCGTTTTGATGATTTTGTTTGAGATCTTCGACCAACGTTTTCGCGACACGGTGCTCTTCTTCGGACTCGTCAAGAATATCGGATCCCTCTTCACCGAGCGCTTCGCGCGCAGCCGGATAAAATATCTCTTCTTCAATCACCGTATGAATCTCAAGCTCTTTCAACGCCTGTTCGGCCAACTCGTGTTTTTTATCGTCCGATTTCGCTTTTTCAAACTGTTCGAAAATATCCTTCACTTTTTTGTGATCTTCTTTCAGCAACGTAATCGCATCTTTCGCTTTTGTCGTTGTCGGCATAGTGTCCTCCATCGTTTATGTATTGATGAAAGTATTACGCCCGCAAGAAAATTTGGTTCGCCGTCCGTAAACCGGAGATGAATATCGAGAATCTTAAGATCGGGCAGGCGGGATGGAGCGTCTCCACAGCAAGTCAAGTGAGCTTTCCTTTGACGGGCAGTCATTTGCAACGCTATGCGCAACAGTTCAATGCGGTCGAAATCAATTCGAGCTTCTATAAGCCGCACAAACCGTCAACCTACGAACGTTGGGCGGCCACGGTTCCTGCTAATTTTAAGTTCTCGCTAAAAGTGCCGAAAACGGTGACGCATGTAAGCCGACTGATGGATGCAAGCCTGTTAAATAATTTTCTCGATCAAATCGCGCCGCTCCGTGAGAAGTTAGGGCCGTTGGTCGTGCAATTGCCACCATCGCTTCGGTTTGATTTGAATCACGCTCGAAACTTTTTCGAGACGTTCCGAAATCAACACATGGGCGAGATTGCGTGCGAACCGCGACATGCAAGTTGGTTTGAACCGGGAGCGGATCGCGTTTTGGCGGATGCGCGCGTAGCGCGCGTTGTGGCCGACCCGGATCGAGGTTTTCTAAACGCAACGGACCCAGGAGGATGGACGGGATTGGTTTATTTACGGCTGCACGGATCTCCGCGCATGTATTATTCGGCGTATTCGGACGAATATCTTGGAGACTTGGCGAAACGGCTGATCGGCTATTCGGAACAAAGCACGGTGTGGTGTATTTTCGACAACACGGCGGCAGGAGCCGCGCTGGAGAACGCGTTTCAGCTTAAACAGCATCACCTTCGGCGATAGGAATGAACCATTCGTGGCAGATTTCACGGAAGGTTTCCATGAAACTCTTAAAGTCGAACGGCTTTTCGAAGAAGGCGTTGGCGCCCAATCCAAGCGCTTTTTCTTTAACCGCCGGCGCTTCGATGCCGCAAAGGAAAATCACCGGTAATTTCTCCAAGGTCGGATTTTTTCGGATGTGTTCGAGCACTTCGAGCCCGTTCTTTCGCGGCAACGTGTAATCGAGCAATACGATGTCGTATTTCGGATGGCGCAACAAGTCGATCGCGTGTTCGCCGTGCTCGCTGATGATCATATCGTACTCGACGTCCACGCACGTATGCTCAAGCGCCGCACGCGCGAGATCGGCATCCTCCTCGTCGTCGTCAACGAATAAAACGCGTATAGGTCTTCTGTCCATAGCGAAGATTATAACAGGATTCAACCGGATACTTACGGTTGAACTTTAATGAGGCGATCGATCTCGGCGACCGTCGACGGCATCACGACCAAACCCAATTGTGAAATCAAAACGAAAAAACACTTTTGACAAGCGATTCACGGAACAGCTAGTTTACTCACCCCTCGAACAAGATGTCCCTCCGCATCAAAACTTAGGAGTGAACAATGAAGGAAAAAACCGCCAAAAAACTGCTTACATTACGGATGTTCAAACGATTACTGGAGGGGCTCGAGCAACGCCTTGACGCAAAGATTGAAGGGGTTAAAAAGATCCTGGAATTGAAAATGACAGATGTTGACTCAAAAGTCCATAACGTTGCCTTACTATCGCTCAAAACCGCGGAACGCGTCACTCACATCCATGAAACGATGGCCACGAAGCAAGATATCAATAAAATCATGAATATCTTGGATTCACTTTCCGGGCAATTGAAAGCGATCGATCAAGAACAGAAAGTTCAGGCGCTTCGTATAAGAGAACTTCAATCATCGAGATAAACAGAAACCCCGAGATCAATGGCAGTGAATTCATAACAAACCTCCAACTCATTATTTTTGACGGTCCCATCATAAAAATCGTCCGTTGCAGCCATGTGACATTGCGGTAACAAGTGTTTGGCTGGACAAAACTTTTCAGACGATCTTCTCGTATGAGATGTACAACACGGGAGGCACGACATGAATATCAGAGGAATGTTCGCACTTGGCGTGACGATGGCGATTATGGGGTTTGCTTCAGCTCAGTCGCCGAACATCAACAGACCGTCGACGGATCCGACCACGCCGGTGCGACTAACCGGAGAAGCGACCGGTAAAATCGAATCGATCTCCACCGGTGCCGGCGAAATCGAAATAAAAAACAATCAGGGGATATTGCAAACCTACAAAGTGAACGACGCGCCGATCCTCACGAAAGGCGGCGACGTGATCGACATGTCGCAACTTCGCACCGGCGATTCGGTTACCTTACAGCTGGGCCCTGAGAACCACGTGATGCAAGTGTCGGTAGCGAAGTAACGGATACGGAAATGGGACCGCGCAAGAACAACAGTTCAAAGTCTGCTTCTTGTCCAAGCGAACGCAGCACCGCTTGCTGATAAGCCAAACCTTGCGCTCGATAATGATCGGCAAGATCCGTCAACGAACGCCGGTCGATTTTGTTCGTTTTGTAATCGATGACGACAAGTCGCCCGTCCCGTTCGACCAACAAATCAATGACGCCGCGCATAGCGGCCGCCGATCCCGATTCGGTTGGGTACAAAAATGGTATTTCGCGCCCAACGATTTTCACCTTCGTCAATTCCTTATACGACTCACTCTCAAAAAAACCGGCGAGAACTTTCTTAGCATCAGAAAGAACAACATCGCTCTCTTCCGAGTCTTGAATTAATTCGAACAATCGCGCCGCTCGATCCAACGCTTTACGCAGCGCCGGCTTTACATTTGCTGACGCAATTTTGAAATCCCACTCTTCGAGAACTTTGTGGCAAATATGGCCGACCTTGATCGCACGGTCGCGAGATAATTCAGCGACGTCATCATCGATAAAACGGATTTTCTCCGGTTCAGCCAGCAACGAGGTCGGCGAAACCAGCAAGCGCGCATTGCCAACGCGCTTCCACTCACTCTCGCGACGAACGAAATTCGCAGACAACGTGTCGACATTCCATGACGAGCCCAATTCTATCGACGGTTTCGCGAAATTAAGTGCGGCCAGCGGCGCTTCGCGAACATCGTCATAAACGACGCCCGGCAATTCGCCGGCGCCCACGACGATTTCGGCGAAACGACCGTCCCGTTTCGCGTCGGCAGCCACCAGACACACCATCTGCGATTTCGCGCGTGTGGCCGCCACATAAAACACGCGCACTTCCTCGGCCAATTCGCGTTCAACTTCTTCACGTTCGATAAGCGCCATCGCCGCATTCGTGGCGCCACACACGCCCAAACGCAAACCGACAAGCCCCGTGCGCCAATCGCGACGCAATGTTCTCTTATCGGCTCCGTTGCGATTGCCTGACGATAAATTCGGCAGAATGACGACAGGGAACTCGAGACCTTTTGCTTTATGGACGGTCAACACTTTTACCGCGTCGTATTTCACATCGGCGAGTGGGTTTTCCCCTTCGTCGCGTTCATCTTCGCGGTAACGGTCGAAGCGCCGCACAAAATCTTTGAGTGTCATCGGCACTTGTTCGTTCCACGTTTCAGCGAGCCGCCCCACTTTCAATAAATTCGCAACCGCCTGCTCGCCGTGCGCGGACGTCGACGCGAGCTCCAGCATCCACGTCTTACTCAACACACGTTTGATCACATCCGCCACCGGCAACGAAGCCGCTTCAACGGATAACGATCGCAACGTTTCAAAAAGCGGTCTGATTTTTTTGTTAGGAACCCATCCGCCACGCTTTAAGTCAAGAATTTCTTTATCCGTCAAACCACCCACAGGCGACCGCAATACCCCCACCCATGCAAGCGTGTCATTTGGATTCGCCACCACCGACAACAGATTGAGAAAATCAACCACCTCATTCGTTCGATAAAAACTTTTTTCCCCCTCGGCCAAATACGGAATGCCGTAACTGCGAAATGCGGCCAAATACTCTTCGAACGCATACGAACTTCTCAACAACACGGCCACATTCGAATATTTGAGACCCGACGCGACCTGCTCACGGATCCACAACGCGGTCGTTTGCGCTTCAACGAGTCGACGTTCCTCGGCATTTAACGTTCGATCCTCGCCTTGAATGCGCACGATTCTAACGGCCGGGCGATCACTGGCCGGCCCGTCCACGCCCGGCTCAAGCGCCGCATACGGCGGCTGAAGATATTTCTTCTCTTGCATGACGCGCGGGAACACCGCATTCACAAAACCGAGAATTCGCGGATCGCTGCGAAAGTTGGCGGACAATGCCGCTTTAATCGCTCCTTGTGCGAGCATCCGTTCTTCAAACGCCTCGAACGCGGCGATGTCAGCGCCCCGAAAACGGTAAATTGATTGTTTCGGATCGCCGACCACGAACAATCGGCCCGGTTCCAACTCCACGGTTTGCCAACTCGCCGCGCTCGTCCCCGGTCGTTCGGCCAAGTAGAACAAGATTTCGCCCTGCAGCGGATCCGTGTCTTGAAACTCATCGATGAGAAATGTGGCGAACCGGTTTTTCAACGACTCGCGAACATCGAGATGATCGCGAACGAGATTGCGTGCGAACACGAGCAACCCTTCGAAGGATACGGCGCCGGTTCGCGCTAACTCGCGCCGGATCGACGACACGAACGGCAACATCAAATCGCATACGCGCTCAAGCAGCGTCGCATTCACGAACGCGAACGCGGTCGCGGTTTTCTTCAATTGCTTGAGGACGGGTTTTGCCTCCGCCCAATCGGCCGGCGGTTTATCGAGCGGATCGATCAAATCCAGCAATTCCTCCGAAACGGGTTTTCGATTGCGCAAGTTCGTAAAAATCTGAGCGGCCGCATCGAGCGCCGGAATAAACACGCGTGTCTTTTTCGGATCCGGATACGTGCGCCGCAACGTCGCGAGACGCGCCAATTCTTGGTCGAAAAACGCAGACAAGTCGGGCGCCTTTTTCAAAGCGGTCAAATCGGTCATCGGTCCGACCAGCGCTTCGGCCAATTCTCGAAGTTCGGACAACTGCAGCACTTGCAACAATTTCGACCACATATCAGCGTTCCGCGCGTCAGCCGCGAGCTCGGTGTGAACCCAATCGGTCCACATTGTTTCGAACAAATTTTCGGCGATCATTCCTGCATCTTCGCGAAACTTCGGATCCACGCCCGCTTGCAGCGGATAGAGCCGCAACAAATGCCCGGCAAAACTATGAATGGTTCCGATTTGCGACTTCGGGATATCATCGAGCGCCTTCTGAGCAAGTTCGGGCCACCGCAGCTTGTTCGCGCCGAACCGACGCTCCAACAGCTCGACTTCCACGGTCCCCGCAATCACCGCGCGCAATCGGTTTTCCAACCGCTCGCGCATTTCTTCGGCCGCTTTTTGTGTGAACGTGAGCGCGACGATTTTGTCGACCGGAATTTCCATGCCGAGAATCAACAAAGTAAGCCGGTCGATCAACAAAGTGGTTTTGCCGGTGCCCGCGCCGGCCAACACGACGAGATTCTTTTCGAGTTCACCGGCCGCCAATTCGCGTTGATCGTGATCGTGCGCTTGTTTCATTTTTTCCCCCGCGCTTTCTCGGCGCGATAAACGGAAATTCCATGATTGCGCCGGCACGCGCGCGCGATGTCGCAATAATCGCAATACGGTCCGGGCTTCATCGTGAAATCGCCGGCCAACGCCGAATCGATCGAAGCGCGAATCGAAGTGAGGATCGCGTTCGATTGTTCGTCCCATTCTTGAGATTCGAGGATCCGATGTTCGCCGACAAAATCGAAGAACGCGTATCGAAAGGAAACATCGGGTGAAGATTTGGCCGCGCTCTCAAGAAATTTGCGCGTGAGCATCATGTAGATCGGCGCCTGTAGTTTTTCGCCGGCCAACGCCAGTTTCGACACGCTTTTCAAACGAAACGGACGGCCGCTTTTATAGTCGACGATCGTTATACCGGTAGCACTTTCATCGATGCGGTCGATTTTTCCGGTCCACACAAAACCATCGAGCGGAGCCGGCAGCCGGCCCTCGACTTCCGCCTCAAAACGAATCGGCTGAACGTGTTCCGCCGTCAACGATGCATATTCATTTTCCAAAAATACCGTCAAAGACGTGCGCAACGACTCGCGCGTGGCGGTCCACAACACCGGCGGCAGCAGCGTGTCCGGCGGCGCGGCAGGCGTCACGATTTCTTCAAACAACGATTGGAACAAAGCGGTTGGAAATTCGCCCGGCAACGCTTTTTTGCCGTCATCGGTCGCCCGCCGGAAAAATGTTTCGACGAATCTATGCATGAGTTTGCCGCGCACGTCGGCGGCCAGTTTTTGCTCGAGTTCGTCGATTTCAAGCGGCGCCAATCCGAGCAAACGCGTACCGAAATACTTGAAACCGCATTGCGCGTAGGATTCGAGAGAAGTGGCTGATATTTTCCCTTTGTGAAACGCCGCCTCCGGAGGGATCGGACCGATGACCGCATCGTACGCGCCCGGTTCGCCAAATCCATGCAATGCGCGCTGCATACGCAATCCGCTCTCTAATCCGGCCGAATCCCGGCCCAACGCGGTCGACAACGACAGCGCGTCCGCTTCGCGACCCGCGCACAGATAACCGATGACGGCATCGCCGACGCCAAGCGACGCCGGATCCACGCGTTTAATTTTTTCAAACAACGGCCGCGGCAACGATTCGACATCGGCTTCAACCGAAAGACCGTGTTCATTCATGAACGAGCGCAAAAACGGCGAAGCCCCAACCACGCCGCCGTCGTCATCCGAACGTTGGTGGATCAACGTCAATTGTTCGGACGCGGACGTCGTCAACAACTCGAACAGCAACCGTTCCTCTTCAAGCGCGGTCATCTTCTGGCCGATTTTGTGGCCGAGTGTTTGATTCAACGCAAGCCGCGCGTCATCGCGCAAAAATGGATCCTCACGCACCACGCGCGGAAAAACTTTTTCTTCGACGCCGATTAGGAATACGGTTTTAAACGGCAACCCGCGCGCGGCTTCCGCGTACAATAACGCAACGCCCGCATCCGATGAACCCGTGTCGCGAACTTCAGTCCGCGACCATCGATCGCGCAACGTATCTACGAATTCACTCCATCGCACACGATCGTGGATCAAATCGAAACCGGAGAGAGATCGGACTCCCTCAAGCAATCGTTCGTCTTGAACGTGAGTCTCGCACTCGTGCGCGAAACGCTTCCATGATGATTCTTCTTCGGCGGGCTTCAGCTTTTTCAACGCTTGGATCGCCTGTTGCGCGACCGGGAACATCATCAACGATGGATGACTCGAAGCACGGTACGGAACGCGCCGATCGCTCAAAGCTTCTTGAATCAGAAACCCAAGCCGCTCTTTGGTCCGCGCGACAACCGCAATCTCCGAAAACGCGACTCCCTTTTCATCGTGCAGTTTTCGAATTTCATTGGCCACAAACCAAGCTTCGTCCCGCAATCCGGAAACGTTGAGAATTCGAAGCCCCCCTCTCCACTTGGTGGAGAGGGCCGGGAGAGGCCCGTCACCAAGCACAATTTCTTCATGCATCACAGGCTGCACGAACGTATCTCGAAACCTCTTCGCAAACACATAGGCCGGATGCTCGCGCACATACGGAAAGAAAAAACGCGACGCATGATTCTTAACGACCGCTTGGAAAAAGTCGGCTTGTAACCCGGTCAGATCGTAAAAACCGTAATAGAGAATTTCCGCCGGCTGGATCTGTTGGAAATAACGAGTGTCGGGAGCGAGTTCGATTGCGCGTCGCAACAACTCGGCGCGCGGCAACACGTTCAACTTCGCGATCCGCTGCAAATAGAGCCGGTGCAATTGCAGCAGACTCCGCAGCGTCCCCAAGTCGACCGACCTTCCGGCGAATTCCTCTTGGACGGCGGCGCGGACATTTTCCTCATCGATGCCCGCATCGAGCAGGTCGCGCAACGTACTGCGCACGGCCGGCGGGAAGCCTTCGGGCACCGCGATTTCATCAAACCCTTCGAACGGCTTCTGCTCGCGAACGATTTGTTTGACCAAGGTGTCGTAAAAAAGCGCATCGGACAAAATGGGTTTATCGAGCGGCGGCGCGGGCGCGACGACCCCCACCGCCCCCCAAAAGAAACAGGGGGAAATGATAATAATTTAACCCCCCCCCGGAACCCCCAAAAACAAAAGA
>CAYXDS010000069.1:0-11146 GCA_964463805.1 uncultured Elusimicrobia bacterium
GGATTCGCGTCAACCGGGCGCGCGTCGCCGCGCGTGCGAATAACCGGCGTCTCGCGCGGCGCAAAAACGAGCGACCACGAATGAGAACGTCCGGTATGCACGTTGATCACGTCCCATCCGCGACGAATCAGCGCCCGTAAGTTGAAAACGGAATCGATCGGAGCGGTTTTTATGCCGCGCGCGCGCGCCATCGCCTCAGGCTTCTTACCGGACAACACGCCGAGCACGACGTCGCAGCCGTCCTTTTGAAGCAGTTCGGCGATCTGCAGCGCGTAATAGGTGACGCCGGAATCCCAGCGTTCGTCGAGCAAATGCAAAATCCTCATAATGACGTCACCTCTTGGCCTTCGAGCAGCGACGACGCGACGAACAACACGGCGTTGACGTCGACATCTTCCATGCACTGATGATGACCCAACGGGCATTTTTCGTCGCCGTGCAACGTGCACGGACGGCATTTCAAATTGATCACTTCGGCCACGCGCGACGTCGAACGATACGGCGCGAACCCGAACGCGCGAACAGTGGGGCCGAAAATCGCCACGACCGGAATTTTCAGCGCTTCGCCAATATGCAAAAGCCCGGAATCATTCGTAATAAGAATCGACAGTTTGGACACGACGCCGATCAGTTCTTTGAGAGACGTCCAACCGGCCAAATTCTTGCAAGGCGCTTTCACAAGCGATGACACTTGATCGGCCACCGGCCGGTCGGATTTATCGCCGAGAATCAACACCTGCGAATCCGGAAACGCGCCAAGCCGGTTCGCCGCTTCGGCAAATCGTTCAGGCGACCAACGCTTCGTGTTGTGACGCGCGCCGGGCGCGATACCGATCAGTTTTTTTGCCGGATCGACGCCGAGCGCGGTTAATGCTTCGGTCGTAATGCGCGGGAATAATTGCGTTTCTTGATTCACGACCGGCACGTTAAGCGGCTTTAAACAATCGAGGATGCGTTCGCGCACCGAACGCGACAAGCTTTTCGGCGCATGCTTGAAATAAACGGTGAAGTGACGCGCGACAGTGGCTTTATCGACGACCACCGTAAGCGGGGCGCCGATCAAAAGCCGCAACCACCACGACTTCGTATTGCCGTGCAAATCGATGAGCACATCATAACGCTCGTTGCGTAGTTCATCGATGAGTTTTGAAAACGGTTGTTTCTCGGCATCGAACAATTGCACGTGATCGACGAACGGATTGCCGTCGAACACGTCGGCGAACGCCGGCTTGGTCAGCATCGTAATGTCAGCTTCGGGCCAGCGCGCGCGCAGACTCGGGAAAATCGCGGTGGTCAGCACCACGTCGCCCAAACTCGAGAACCGAACCACCAATATTTTCATAGGCCCAGCCATTCCTTCAGCGCATCCACCGTGCGATCGGACGCGCCTTGTTTCGATTGGACGAACCGCGCGGCGGCCGCCCCCATTTGCGACCGCAACGATAAATCGGCCGCCATTTCTCGAATATCCGATAACAAATCTTTTTCGTGACGCGCCGCGCGCGCAGCGCCCGCATGCTTGAGTTGAGCGGCCTCTTCGTGGAAATTTTCCATGGACGGACCAAACAACACAGGCAACCCGGCCGCCGCCGGTTCGAGCGGATTTTGTCCGCCGTGCGGCGTCAATGTTCCGCCGACAAAAGCGATATCGGCGGTGCGATACAATTCTTTCAAGTCGCCCAACGTATCCACAAGCAAAATATCGGTTTCCCAAGCGTTTGTCTGCTTGATTTTGCTCCACCGCGACCAGGATGCGGGCGTGCTTTCGAGCAACCGCGCCACCTCGTCAAACCGCGCGGCTCGGCGCGGCGCCAGGATGAGACGCACCTGAGCAGCGTTCTTATCGGAAAACAACCGTAACAATGTTTTTTCTTCTCCGGGCCAGGTACTACCGGCGACAACGATCACGCCGTCCGAAGATCCGAACAATTTCCGACGAAGATCGCTTCGAACGTGCGCCGATCCCTCCGGCGCAACAACCGCGAGATTATCGTACTTTGTGTTGCCTGTCACGGCCACGCGATCCAACGGCGCGCCCAACTTTACGTAATGACGCGCATCCAAATCGGTGCGTACGTAAAAATAAGAAAAGAAACTCATCAAGTTATGCGCAAACGGGCGCGCAGTTTCCCAGCGCGACACGCTGCGCTTCGACAATCGGCCGTTCATTATGAAAACGGGCACATAACGGCGGTGCAGCGATCGAATCAAATTCGGCCACAGCTCCGTTTCAACAATACCAATCGCGAACGGATCCACACGCTTGATCCAACGCGCCAAGATCCAGGGGATGTCGATCGGTAACAACCTTACAACGGCGTCCGAAGCTTCGCGCGCGACGAGAAGACGCGCCTCGGGCGTGCTCACGGTGATCACAAATGAAAAACCCGGAATTTTACGGAAACGCGCGAGCAGCGGACGCAACGCCTGCCACTCGCCGATCGACGCCGCGTGCAGCCACAAACGCCGCGGCGACGGATCCGTTAGGATCGGGGCCTTAAACCGTTCGCCAAGGAAACCGAACGTTCGTTTCGGTTTGTAACGAATCAACAAATAAGGGAACGACAAAAGCGCAAATAGCGGGGTGAGGGTGGTATAAATCGCGGTAAAAATGGAAGCAAGGAAGTCCGCGCTCCACGGATGCGTACGCTCGAAGGCATGCACGTTGGACTCGACGTTTTCATTCAACGCTTGTCGCACGCGTTGCTTCGCGTCTTCGTCGGATAAATTTTTGTCGAGCGTGAATGGCCGGCCGTGCGAGACAACGATCGTGCTGAACGGCAGAGGCAGCACGAATTTGTCCCAACTTTTGAAAACGAGGCGACGCGCCGACGTATAGGTGACCGGAACGATCGGCACGCCGGTCGCGCGCGCGGTCATAATCACGCCGCCGTGCACGGTTTGCAGCGGGCCTCGGGGCCCGTCCGGCGTAAAACCCACTTGTTTTCCGCTTTGAACCAAATCCACCATTTCGCGCAGCGCTTGCTCGCCGCCTTTGCTCGACGAACCGCGCACGGCGTCAAGGCCGAGACGCTTCATCACTTGAGCAATATACTCACCGTCTTTGCTGCGGCTAACCATGATGTTCACATGTTCACGGCGATGCTCATACGCGAGAAAAACTTGCGCGTTGTGCCAAAACGCATAAATGACCGGAGATTTTTTGCGGCGGATCTCTAACGCGGCCGGATGATCGACCGAGTGAATAAAGGAGGTTTTACCGACCAGGTACAAATAGCCGGCGCCGACGAATCCGGCCAGTGTGTGCAAGAATGAAACGTGGGGCGTTTCGGCGTTCAGGCGATTTTTTTCTTTGCGGCCGCCGCGGACCGTTTCTTCTTCGACACGGGCCACCATGCAACCAGCGCCACGCGCGTGAACCGCGGCATCATATGTTGGGCCGAGTCGAGCGTGATTCCTTCTTGCTGGGCGTCGAGCGCGGCCAATACGTCGTTTAGCAGAATCGCGTCGGTCACCATGAATGGCTCGGAAAGGTCGCAGTCGTCGCTCTTCGCGTCGTCGGCGAGCAACCGCAATAGAAATTGGAACGACAACTCTGCCGCTTCTTCGCTGAGCGCGGTGACCACTTGCGAGCGCTGCGTCTCGCCGTTCATGAGCAACGTGGACAAATACTCTTCGACTTGCGAACCGATCGTGGCCGTCATCGCGGTCACCGCGATCGCTTTCGACAAACCCGCTTCTTTCATCGTGTCTTTAAACGCGGCGGGCACTTCATCCTGCGACCACGTGTGATAAAAAGCGGCCGGCGTTACATGCGACAAAAACGTTTCCGACTCCAGCGGCAGAGATTCTTCGACGCCGGCCGGCAACTGTTTCACGCCCATGATGCTCTTTAGCACCCGGCCCACCGAAGCAAAACGAGGACGAATGCGGAATTTCTTTACTTTCATTATTTTTTCCGGCGCGTCTCGATTTCGTACACAAGCGACAGCGCGACGCCGATACTCGAATAGGTTCCGATCGCGATGCCGAAGCTCATCGCAAGAGCAAAATCATGGATCACTTCGCCGCCGAGGAAGAACAAGCACAACGACGCGATAAAAGCGGTCAATGACGTATTGATCGTGCGGCCCAGCGTTTCGTTGAGACTACGGTTGTAGAGTTCGGCGTTCGATTCCTTGCGCGACGTGCGCAGCGACTCGCGCACGCGGTCGAAAATCACGATCGTGTCGTTGATCGAGTAACCGGCCAATGTCAGCAACGCGGCAACGATCACGAGCGTCGTTTCACGGTTCAAGAACGTGAGAAGTCCCCATGTCAAAAAGACGTCGTGGCCGAGCGCGAGCACACCGCACACGCCCCAGTCCCAGTTTTTAAACCGGAACGCTACGTAAACACAAATGACGAGCAACGATCCGAAGATCGCCTTGTATGTGTTTGTGATTAACTGACGTCCGACGACGGGGCCAATAAATTCGACGCGGTCGACGACCGGCTTAACATTGTCCGGATAATATTTCTTCAGTGTTTTTAGAAAGTCATACGCAATGTCGTCTTTCGGCTTTTCTTCACCTTTGACTTTAATGATCAAGCTTTGGCTGGTCGGCTGCGTCTGCAAACTAAAGCTTTTCCAACCGTCTTTCGACAAATCCTCGCGGATTTGGTCAATCGGCGGCAGCGTTTTGAAACTTACCTGCAGCAACGTGCCGCCGGTAAACTCGAGGCCCATGACCGGACCGCGATTTTTTACGAACGCGTAAGCGGCGAACAGCGTAAGCACACCCGTGAATGCGAAATAATAAAGACGTTTTCCGATGAAGTCGAATTTTGTTCCGTGAAAAAATTCCATGGTCGTTTCGTATCCTTTAATTAAACGCTAAGACTCTTTGGTTTAGAGACGGCAAACCAAAACTCATAGAAGAATTTGGTTACCCATACGGCGGTCGCCAACGAGATAAGAAGGCCGACCATCAGCGTGATACCGAACCCTTTGACCGGGCCCGTACCGAATTGAAACAGGAACGCGGCCGCGAGAATGCTGGTCACGTGACCGTCGAAGATCGCCGTGAACGCCTTTTCGTAGCCTTCTTCAATCGCGTACTTAATGTCTTTGCCCTTGCGCAGTTCTTCGCGCACGCGCTCGAGAATAATCACGTTCGCGTCGACGGCCATCGCCAGCGACAACACAATGCCGGCGATGCCGGGCATCGTCATCGTCGCTTTCAGTATGCCCATCGTCGCCATCAACAAAACCAAGTTCAAGAACAACGCGATGTCGGCCAAGAACCCCGAAAATTTATAGTAGACGATCATAAACAGAACGACGAGCAAGAAACCGACGGCCATTGCCCGGAATCCGCTGCGGATCGAATCTTCGCCGAGTTCGGGGCCGACCGTACGTTCTTCGGCCACCGACATCGACGCCTGCAGATTGCCCGAGTTCAAAATATTCGCGAGCGTCTTCGCCTCCTGTGCGGTGAACGAACCGGTGATCTGGCCGCGGCCCCCCGGGATTCGAGATTGAATATTCGGCGCCGACTGAATCATGTTGTCGAGCACGATCGCGAGCCGCTCGTTCAAATGGGCGGCGGTCAACGCTTCGAATTTCGCGGCGCCTTCGGCGTCGAGCTCGAAACCAATCGAAAGACCGCCGATCTGCGTTGAATTGCCCATCTCAACACGCGCTTCCTTCAAATATTTACCGGTGATATCCGCCTGATCGCCGACCAAAAGATAACTGCCATCTTTCATCGGCATGAGTTCGGTACCGGCCGGAATCATCTTTTGAATTTCTTCAGGCAACCGATGATTGATTACGTCCTCAGGGCGAACGCCTTTTTTCGTAATTTCATCGAGGATTTTCAGCAAAGCCTCGCTGTCTTTGACGATACGGAACTCAAGCAGCGCGGTTTTACCGATGATGTTTTTCGCTTCTTCGCTTTCGAACACGCCGGGCAATTCGACCACGATGAATTCTCGGCCCTGACGGACAACCGTTTGGTTGGCCACGCCGAGCGCATCGACGCGGTTATTGATGACCACGATGTTTTGTTCGACCGCACGCGTTACCGTCGCTTCGCTTTCATCGGGCAGTTTGCTCAAATCCAATTGATAAACGAGCCGCACGCCGCCTTGCAAATCGAGCCCCAGCGGCACGACGTCGCGCGCCATCGGATTCTTACGTTTCGATTGGTTCTGTCGTTCTTCGAGCGGCATGCTGTACCAAATGAAGTTCGGGTACAGTTTCACCGCCGAGAACAGGATCACAGCCGCGATGATTCCGCCTTTCCACCAGAGCTTATTGTTCATTTGCCGACCACTTCCGGCTCGATCGGCGCTTCGCTGGTCGAAATCACTTCGGATACGCCGGATTTCCGCAGCTTGACCTTCGTTTCTTCGTTCAATTTGATCTCAAACGCATCGGGCAACACGTTGACGATCGTCGCGATCAATCCCCCCTGCGTCACAATGCGATCGCCTTTCTTGAGATTGCTCAACATATTATCGCGTTCTTTGCGTTGTTTGCTCTGCGGACGAATCAATAAAAAATAAAACACGGCGACCATAACCAAGATCGGGAACCACTGAGTCCATGCGGGCGGCGGTGGCGCGTTCGGGTCCGCGTTCGGCCGGGACGCCATGGCCCAAACATGCGAATTCAATTGAAGCAGCAGAAACAGTGCGGCGGATAAAGCAGATAACGTCTTTCGTTTCATACGGATCATCATTCCTTTGTGTTTTTTGATTTCAAAAGCGACACGGCCGCGCCAAGTCGGACGCGGATATTACCATCTCCGAGCGTCTTCGAGGCCAAAGCAAACATTGTATTATCTGAAATTGAACCGAGCGCCGACGCGGCGCGCGCGCGCGCATCGGTATCGTTCGAGTTAAGCGCGGCCTCCAAAATTGCCAACCCACTGTTGTCGCCGATTTTTCCGAGCGCTTCCGCAGCCGCCACGCGCACAAACGCATTTGGATCGGCCAGCGACGCCTTCAACATCGGGATCTTCGACTTTGCATCAATTTCACCCAGCGCCCACGCCCCCACTTCGCGCGCAACGCCGTTTTCATCGGTTAATAAAGGAGCGATCGTATCGGCGGAACCGCCCGACTTGATGTGACCGAGCGCGCGCGCCGCTTCGATGCGCACGTCCGCCTCGACGTCGACCAACAACGATTCCATCGGCGCGACAAACCGCGTGTCTTTCATCGCGCCAAGCGCCTGCAACGCGGCCAGACGCACACCGGTGTCTTTGTCTTTTAAGGCGCTCGCAAAAACAATCGCTTCGGATTTATCCCCCATCAGAGCCAGCGCCACGGCGGCGCCATCGCGAACGCGGCCGTCGTTGTCGCGCTTGCATTCGCGCAACACGGGAACCAAGCTCGGATCGTTGAACAATCCCAAAATCTTCGCCGCTTCGCCGCGCAATCGTCCGCGCGCAAGCGCTTTCATCTTCACCAACGCGGCCAAAGGCCCGCTCTGGTCTTTCGACGCTTCCGGGGTTCGTTGCAAAATTTTCAGAAGCGTATTTTTACCGGCCGCGCTGCCCTTTTTGATGAGACCGCGCGCGGCCCAAATCTGCACGTATTCGCTCTCGTCCTTCAATGAGGAAAGCAACGCGTTCGTCACTTGATCGTTGTCGATGTATTCGAGCGATTGCACCGCTTGTTCGCGCATGGCGGAGTCGTCGGAGGTAAGCGCTTCGCGCACAACGGACCACGCTTGGGATTGGATGGCTTTCTTATTAACGGCGGGTTTGGCTCCGGCCGCGACACTGCAGGCCAGAACGCTAACGAACAGCGCTTTCCCCAGAGCTGTAAAGCGCGAGGAATTTCTCTTTTTCGGCTCGGAAATTTCCATGAATAATAGAGGTGCGAATGGAGCGCAGCAAACCTAACATAAAGCTCAGATTGTGTAAAGTTACGAGCCGCGGCCCCAACATCTCTCCGGCACGGAACAAATGACACAAATACGCGCGCGTGTACTGCGAACAGGTGACGCACCGACAATCGGGATCAAGCGGCGAAAAATCTTCTTTATAAGCGGCGTTCGGAACATTTATGCGGCCGCGCGAAGTAAACCCCTGGCCGTTGCGGCCATTGCGCGTGGGCAACACGCAATCGAACATATCGACGCCGCGCTCGACGCCGTCCCACATATCCTCGGGTTGGCCGATTCCCATCATGTATCGAGGCTTGTCGGCCGGCAACGGCTCAACACTCGATTCAAGAAATTGCCACATCTCCTGCTTGGTTTCCCCCACGCCCAGTCCGCCGATCGCATAACCGGGAAAATCAATCTCAACCGTGCGCGCAGCCGACTCTTTACGCAAATCAAGAAAATTGGCCCCTTGCACGATTCCAAATAATAATTGGCCGGTGTTTCTTTTTGAATAAACGTCGCGGCAACGCTTCGCCCAACGGAGAGTTAATTCCATGCTTTTGTGCGCGTCGGCTTTCAATGACGGATACGGCGGCAGCTCATCCAAACACATCGCGATATCCGCGCCGATGTCGAGCTGGAATTCCGTGGTAATTTCCGGCGTCAGCCATCGTTTCTGCCCGTCCACATGCGAATGAAACTCAACGCCGTTCTCCGACAACTTACACCGCGACGCCAGCGAGAACACTTGATATCCGCCCGAATCGGTGAGAATCGCGCCGGGCCACGCCATGAATTTATGAAGCCCCCCTGCTTTTATCAGCGTATCGAGGCCGGGCCGCAAGAAAAGATGGTAGGTGTTCGCCAATAGAACGCGGCAATCGATCGCCCGCATATCTTCGGATCCGGCCGTCTTCACCGTCCCTTGCGTGCCGACCGGCATGAACACGGGCGTTTCGATATCGCCGTGCGGCGTGGAGAGAATACCCGCTCGGGCTTTCGAATTCGAATCGGTTTTCAGCAGTTTAAATGCGTTCATAAAATCAACATCGCATCACCATAGGAATAAAAATTGTAATTCTGCTCGATCGCTTCGGCGTAACAGCGCTCGAGATTTTCGAAACCGGCGAACGCGGCGGTCAGCGAGACCGGCGTCGAGCGCGGCACATGCAGATTCGTGATCAATGCGTCGACCTGCTTAAATTGAAATCCGGGTTTGATGAACAGTTTTGTTTCGCCGCTTGTGAGCGGTAGTGATTCAAGTGATCGTGTCGATGTGGTACCGACCGAAATGATACGGCGCTTCTCGCGCTTGGCCGCCTCGATCGCCGCAAGGGAGGCCGCCGGAATCTCAAACTTTTCGGCCAGCATTTCATGTTGATCGACCGTATCGGCGATCGGACGAAACGTTCCCCACCCGACATGCAACAAAACTTCGGCGATGAGAATGCCGTTTGATTTCAACGCGGCAAGCAACCGATCCGAGAAATGAAGACCGGCGGTGGGCGCAGCCACTGAACCGGTCGCCGAAGCGTAAACGGTTTGATAGGTCGATTGATCCGCGAAATGTCGCGGATCGTTTTCTTCACGTTTGATGTACGGCGGCAAAGGCAATTTCCCTTCCTTCTCCAAAATCAATTCGATGTTCGCGCCGTTCGTGGCGAGGCGATATTCTCCGGACGGAAAACGTCCGGCCACGGTCACCGGCGCGCCGGAGCCGACGTGAAACACGGTTCCTTCTTTCAATAACGGCCGAACAAGCGCGCGCCATTCGTCGTCGCCCGTTTTTTCGACGAAAATCGCTTCAACCTTTCCCCCCGACGGTTTTCGGCCCATCAATTTCGCGCGACTCACTTTCGCGTTGTTCAAAACAAGCACATCGCCGGGAACGAGATACGAGCGCAAATCGGAAAACAGTCGGTGCTCGATCTGTCCGGTCTTCCGATGCAACACGAGCAACCGCGCCTGATCTCGTTCGGCCGGCGGGGTTTGCGCGATCAAATGTTCGGGGAGTTCGAAGTCGAGCGTCGCGGGATCGATCTTAAACATTGAAACATTCATTTGGATTTGGAATTTTGTGATTTGTCATTTGTACTTAATTTTTAATTTCGAAATTAATGACAAATCACCAATAACCAAGCACCAAATCCAAATTAATTTATTTTCTGAAGTCCGATACATTTCAGATATCGGGTTTCGGGCATCGACAAAAGCACGGGATGATCCGAGGCTTGGCCGCCGCGATAAATCATCAACGCTTGGCCTTTTTCTTTACCGACCGCGTTGCGAAGCAGATCGACGAAATCGGGTTCGGACAAATGGTAACTGCAACTACAGGTCATCAGCACGCCGTTCGGCGCGAGCCGGCGCCACGCAAGCCGGTTTAATTTTTCATAAGCGTTCACAGCCTGCGGAATATTTTTCTTCGACTTCACAAACGCGGGAGGATCGGCGACGATCACGTCGTAAGCGATCGCATCCTTCTCCAAAAATTCAAACACGTCGGATGCCACGAACTTCGCTTTCGATCGCTCGAACCCGTTCAACGCAAGACCGCGCTCAATCAATTTTCCTGCGTCCTTGCTTTCATCAACGAATGTAACATGAGACGCGCCGGCGCTTAACGCTCGCAATCCCCATCCGCCCGAATACGAGCACAAATCAAGCACACGTTTCGGTTTTCCGTGAATCAACGAAGCGAGAGTGGTGCGATTGTCGCGCTGATCCAAAAAGAACCCGGTCTTTTGTCCTTCCAGCAAGTTGGCGGCGAACTTCGTTTCTCCTTCCCGAAACCAATGTTCTTTCATTTCAGATTCGTCGCCGAACACGACATGCGCAAAATCCTTCACGTGCTCAAGCTGGCGAATCCCGGAATCGGCTTTCACGACGAGCGCCTTTAACTTCCGTTTATAGGTTTGTTCAAACACTTCCGGAATCAGCGTCTCGAGATCCGGCAACGCTTTATCAATGCCGGCCGTATTGCTTTGCAACACCGCGCAGTCCGCGTATACATCGACGATCAAACCGGGCAAAAAATCGGCTTCCGAATAGACGAGCCGCGCGGCGGCGTCCGGCTCGAGATTCGGCCGGCGAGCAAACGCTTCTTTCAGACGCGCGCGCAGCAATACGGCGATATCATCGTGGGCGCCAAGCGCGACCATGCGACCGAAAATCAAAGAATGCGGATTCGCATAACCGGTACCGATGATTTTCGAGCGGCAGTGAAACGTGCACCACGCGCCGGGCTCGAACGCGGCCGGCTTTTTAAATATCTCATTCGAAAAGATCCACAGCATGCTGCGC
>CAYXDS010000070.1:0-11120 GCA_964463805.1 uncultured Elusimicrobia bacterium
CTCATCGAGCAAAGGCGGGGTCAGATCATTTCACGTTGCTTCATCGTGAAATGCCCCATGTCCGTTTCGTTCTTGTGGGAGAAGGGGAGTTGCGCGGTTCTTTGGAATCCAAAATCCGCACGTTGGGGCTTACCGATATCGTTCGATTGGCCGGTTTTGTGCCCAATCCGCTCGACTATTTGGCCGGTTTTGATGTGTTTTGCCTTTCTTCAAAAGAAGAAGGGCTGGGAACATCGATTATTGATGCAATGGCGCTTCGAATTCCGGTGGTGGCCACCAATGTGGGGGGGATTCCGGACCTGGTGGAGGACCAAAAAACCGGCTTTTTAACCCCCTCCCAGGACCCCAAATCGCTGGCTTTTGTGTTGAAAAAAGCGATGTTATCCACCCCTGAGACCCCTCAAATCCTGGAAAACGCCTCCAAAAAAGCCCAAAATTTTGCGGTTTCTAGCACGGTAGCTCGAATGGAAGCGATTTATTCCGAATTATCCACAGGTTTATCCACATAACCCACAATTGGGGACTACTTTAAGAGGTTTTATTTATTCTATGGACGAACATCGAAAATTTGAATTGGTAGCATCGTGGTCATGAAGAAGATCCCCGGTCTGTCTGTAACCATTATCGTTCTTGATGAAGAACGTGATATTGAGGCTTGTTTGGCGTCGGTGGCTGAAATTGCGGAAGAAATTGTGGTGGTCGACTCAGGGTCGAAGGACCGCACGTTGGAGATTGCGGCTCGGTTTAACGCCCGCATTTTCAAACACGAATGGACCGGGTACAGCGCTCAGAAACAATATGCGATGGATCAGGCCAAAGGTCCCTGGGTGTTGAATATCGACGCCGATGAGCGTGTGAGTGTCGAACTCGCGCGCGCTATCGGAAATGTGCTCGCTTCGACGCGCGAAACGAACTTGCGCGCGTATGAAATTCCGTTCCATCATTATTTTCTCGGCACGCGATTGGGGTTCGTCGGCGCGCAGGGCGAACATCACGTGCGGCTGTTCTTGAAGGCGCATGCCGCTTACGGCGCCGAAAGCGTGCACGAGGGAATCAAAGTGAGTGGTCGGTTGGCGCGGTTAAGCGGCGCGATCGACCATTTCAGTTACCGCGATCTTCCGGATTATTTGCAAAAATGCAACAAGTACACATCGCTGATCGCCGAAAAGAAATTCCGCGCGGGCCTGCGGTTTCATTGGTGGCATCATTTGAGACTGCCATACGAATTCGTGGTCCGTTATTTTCTGCGACTCGGTTTTCTCGATGGAGAGCCTGGTTTGACCTATGCGTTGCTCTCCTCTTATTATGTGTGGCTCAAATTCATGAAATTACGCGATTTCGAGGGAAACGAATGATTCCATTTTTTATTTTGGCCATAATCGCCGCCGCGGGCGCGAGCGCGCGTTGGAATTGGTGGCGCCGTCCGCTGTCCGGGATTCCAGTGCTTATGTATCACAAGGTCGGTGATCCGCCGGCCGATTCGCAATTGAAGAAATTATGGGTGTCGACCGCGATGTTCCGAAAGCAGATGGACTATTTGAAGCGTAACGGTTACACGCCGATCACGTTTCGCGAAGTGTACGCGCATTGGGACAAGAACGCGCCGTTGCCCCCGAAACCGGTGGTGATTACGTTCGACGACGGTTACGCGAACAATTATGAACTCGCGTTTCCGATTCTCACTGAGTTCAATTTCCCGGCGGTGCTTTATGTGGTCGTGCAAACGGTCGGATGGGACAACAAATGGCACGATCCGAAATCCGAGATCCGTATCCCGATGGTATCGTGGCAGCAGCTTAAGGAGTTGCGTGCAGCCGGTTGGGAAATAGGTTCGCACACGATGAACCACGCGAATCTGCAAAAAATCGAATTGAAGGATGTCGCCGTCGAAATGCAGAAGAGCCGGCAAATCATCGGTGAATTTCTCGGCGAAACGCCCGATTCTTTCGCGTATCCGTACGGCTCCGGAGCCGATGTGCCGGTGATTCGCGATAAGGCGAAGGATGCCGGTTACCGAACGGCCGTAACCGTTCATACCGGCAAGTGGACCGTCGATGCGTTTAAATCTTCGCCGTTCTATGTGCCGCGTTTATTCATCCGCGGCGGCGAGAACATGTTCGACTTTCATTTGCAACTCACGCGCGGACGCTCGCGCTTCTAGGCCTTTCTTGCCCATCCTTCGACTGCTGCTCACTCCGTTCTCGTGGATTTATTATTGCGGTTTGCTATTCGACCGGTGGTTCCGTTCGCGCGGCGCTGTGGATCTCGGCCGGCCCGTTGTTTCAATTGGAAACATCAGCGTTGGTGGGACCGGCAAGACGCCATTGCTTATGCGATTGGCTGACGATCTGCACAAACTGGGGAAAAAAGCGGCCGTGCTCACTCGCGGCTATCGCGGCAACGGCGGTCCCAACGATGAAACGCTTTTAATGATCGAGCGAATGCCGAACATTCCGGTCGGCGTCGGACCCGATCGGATCGCGCAAGCGCGCGCATTGCTCGAGAAGCACTCGATTGACGTTTTCTTGCTCGATGATGGTTTTCAACATTGGCCGATCTCGCGCACGCTGGACGTCGTTTGCGTGGATGCGACGCGTCCGCCGTCGGCCGATGCGTTGTTGCCGGCCGGAAAATTGCGCGAGCCCGAATCCGCATTGGACCGCGCAGGGCTGGTGGTGATCACGCGCAGCGAATTGGCCGCGCGCCCGCAGGTTCGTGGTTCGAAAATCATTGCCGCGCGGTTCGATTCATTTTTATCGCCTCCCAACGCGATCGAACGTCGCGCGCTGTCATCGCTTGATAAAAAGAGCGTGCTGGCGGTATCTGGAATCGGCAATCCCGACGCGTTCGAGGTGGGGCTCGAAAAAGCGGGCGCTGAATTGATGTCGTATCGGTTCTCGGATCATCACGCGTACACGGCGGCCGATTGGATGGAGATTTTGGACGCCGCGAAAGAATACGGCTCGGTCATTGTGACCACTGAGAAAGACTGGGTCAAACTCAAAGCGTTTGCGAAACCGGCCGATCCGGTGCTGATCGCGCGGCTGTACGTGTCGTTCTCGGCCGACGATGAGAAAAAGTGGCTCGATACGATTAAAAAAGCGGTCTCATGAAAAATTTAAAGCATCGTTTCGAATTTGCGCTCGTATGGATTTTGGATACGTTTCTTTGTTCGTTGCCGCGCGCGGCGGCGATTCGAGTCGGCGAATCGCTCGGCGATTTGATGTCGATGATTATTCGCAAACGGCATCGGCTGATTATCGACAATCTCGCTCACGCGCTTCCGGAAAAAAGCGCCGCCGAGCGCGAACGCATCGCGCGGGCCGTATGGCGCAACATCGGGCGAACGGCGGTTGAGTTTTTGCGGATGGGACAACTTGGTTCTGAACAACTGGCGCGTGAGTCGCGGTGTGAAGGCGCCGAACATTTGGATCGCGCGCTGCGCGAAAATACCGGTGTGATTTTGTTGGCCGCGCATTTCGGCAATTGGGAAGCGCTCGGCATGATCTTTCAAGCGAAATTCGGCCGTTTCATGGCGATCGCGCGCCCGATGAAGAATCCGTATGTCGAAAAATGGGTTCAATCGAAGCGCACGCGCGGCGGCATGAAAATCATTTTGCACCGCGAAGCGGTGAAAGCATCGTTGAAGTGGGTGAAACAGGGAAACATCATCGGCATCCTTATCGATCAGAATTTGTATACGGGCGGCGTGTTCGTCGATTTCTTCGGCCGACCGGCGGCGACCACCACGTTGCCCGCGTTGCTGCATATGCGCACCGGTACGCCGGTGATGTTTTCTTATGTGTTGCGGGAGGGGGACAAATTTAGAGCGGTGATCAGTCCACCCATCCAATTTCCGCCGGTGGCCGACGAGGCCGATCGCGCGCGCGTTTATACGCAAATCATTTCAAACGTCATGGAGTCGGTGATTCGCAAGTATCCTGAGAATTGGTTTTGGATTCACAATCGTTGGAAACGGAAACCCGAATGAAAAAGCTTCCGAAAAGAATATTGGTGGTCGTGCTCGATAATCTCGGCGATACGGTGATGGCCGCCGCGATTTTCCGGCCGCTCAAACGATTGTTCCCGCTCGCGTCGCTCGGCGTATGGGTCAAGAAATACGCGAAAGGGTTGTTCGTCGACCATTCATTGATCGACGCAGTCCATGCGTCGGATCCGTTTTGGGATAAATCGCCGGGCGCCGGCCGAGGCTCGTTTTCCGATTTCATGCGCGTCGTGTTCGAAGTCCGCCGCGCGCGTTACGATGCGGCGATCGTGTTGAACGCCGAATGGCGGCGCGCGTCCGCTTGCATGTTTGCACGGATTCCGCAGCGTATCGGCACCAATCGTCGCGAGAGCGCGTCGTTTCTCACTCACGCGTTTCCGCCGCCTCCGGTCGGTCAACATTTCGTGGACGATCACCGGCAGCTCCTCGAGATGTGGGCCAAGCACGGCGTCGCGCTCGACGATTGCGTTCCCCGGCTGGAAGTGTCCGAGGCCGAACGCGAGTGGTGGCTCAAATGGTCGGCCGGCACCGGTCTGAGCGCGCGTCCTTTCAATGTCGCGCATCTTTATTCGGGAGACGAACGAAAAAATTGGCCGCTCGCCAGTTGGGCCAAGCTGATCCAACAACGGCTCGCCACGCATCCGAACGAAAAGTTCGTTCTCGTGTGCGGACCCGGTGAGCAACATAGGCTCGAAGCGTTTATGTCCGGGTTCGACCGGTCCTCAGTCATTCCAATGCCGGCGCCGGAACTCGGTCAGCTGAAAGCCGTTTTGAAATCGGCGAAAATTTTTGTGGGCGGCGATTCGGGCCCCGGCCATGTGGCCGCCGCGCTGGGGACGCCGGTCGTTTCATTGTTCGGTCCCACGCCTCCCGAACGTTGCCGCCCGCTCGGCTACGCTGCCGTTCGCGTGCTTCAGAAAGAACCGCTTGCGGATTTGCCCGTTGAGGACGTGTTAACGAGTTTCAACGAGATTTTATCGCGCGGCCAAAAAACGACCCGGTCATGAAAATTGTTTTGATCGTTTTATTGGCGATCGCGATGAGCGTTTCGATTTCGGCCACGTTGATCGTGGCCGGCCTGTTGTTGGTGGAATGGGGCGTTCGATGGAAGCGTGGGGAAACTCCTCCCTGGCGTGCGTCTGCGATTGACCTCCCGTTGCTCGTCATGTTCGTTTGGACGGCCATCGCGGCAACTCTGGTTGGTTCGACAGGTGCCATCGATGCGGTGGGCGGCCAATCCGCGTTGCTGCTGTTTCTTTGGGCCGCTCACTCGCTTGATGAAAAACGCGCGCTTATCTTTTTTCGCTGGTTTTGCATCGGCGCGGTGGCGATGGGATTGCTGGGAGTGCTGCAGCATTTCAGCGGCATAAATTATCGGCCGACCGAACGCATCTATGAGATTCCCGACGCCTGGAAGTCGTTGCCGCCGTCGATCATAAAATATCTCGCCGTACGCAACGATCGCGCGGTCGGACCCCGCAGTCATCCGCTTACCTATTGCGAAAGCTTTATTCCCGCATTCTTTCTGTTGCTTGACGTTCTCGCCCGCAAGTTTCGCGCACGCGAATGGAACGCCGGGTTTTTCAGCGTCGCCGTCGCGTTTGGAATGGTTGCCGGCGGCGTTATATTCGGTTCCGGCCGTGCCGTTTGGCTCGCGCTGCTCGTTGGCGCGCTTGTGTTTGCATGGAGATTGAATCGCTTGTTTTTCTTGCGCACCTTGTTTGTCGGTTTGATTGTCGCGGGGCCGCTTGTAGCTTTTGGTCCCGCTGGGTTTCGTGGCCGACTGTTCAGCATTGTGTCGTCGAACTCGGGTTCGGAAGGCGATCAACAAAGCAAAATGACGCGTTACACACTTTGGACCCAGGCGCTCGAACAAATCAAACAGCATCCGATCGCCGGCGTCGGTTTCCGCGGCGTGCACCTTACGTCGATCGATCCGGTTTCAGGCCAACCGCGTGAGTGGACCGAAACCCACAACATGTATCTGCAGCACGCGCTCGAACTCGGGTTCGTCGGATTCGGATTTTTCCTGTGGACGTTGGCCGCGTGCGCGAGCGTCATTAACCGTTTATCGGACCGGTGGCGGCCTTTGTACAGCGGAATGTTGGTCGCGTTTTTGATCGCGGGAATTACCGAGGCGTGGACGCACGACAAAGAAATCGCGATGATTTTCTGGACGTTCATCGGTTTTGCGACGCTGCTCAAACAAAATGAACAAGCGTAACCGCGCCGTTTTTCTCGACCGCGACGGCACGATATTGAACGAGCGCGGTTATCTGGCCGATCCTGCCAAGATGTTTTTTTATCCGAGCGCATTCAAAGCGTTGCGCCGGCTTAAAGCGGCCGGTTATCGGTTGATCGTGGTCACGAATCAATCGGGTATCGGCCGAGGATACTTCGATCTTGCCGCATTCCAGCGCGTGAATCGCGCGTTTTTGAAAACGTTGGCCGCCAAAGGCGTCCGCATCGATGCCGTTTATTTTTGTCCGCACCACCCGACGGCCGGTTGTTCCTGCCGCAAACCGAACACGCGCCTCGCGTTGACCGCCGCGCGGCGGTTCGGTCTCGATCTTAAGGGATCGTTTGTGGTGGGAGATCAAGCGGGAGATATTCATCTCGCGCGTAATATCGGTGCGCGCGGTGTGTTGGTGCTCACCGGCGCCGGGCGTTCGTTGCGTCCCAAACTTGCTCCCCACGCGTCCAAAGTCACGCGCAATTTGGCCACTGCCGTTAACTGGATACTTTCTCATCCGTAATTTAATAAATTAGTCCGCCATGACTTTCTTCTCTTCCGTTCGTTGGACCGTTGCGTTGTTATTGTTGTTCGCGCTCAACGCGTTCACACTTTTTACTTGGACCAAGCGGGACACTCGACCGCTCGCTTGGGATCAAGCGATCCATATGAAGATCGCATTCGAATATCGTGATCGGCTTGCCACCGAGTCTGTTTGGCAGGCGATGAAACCGGTCGACATGAATTATCCTCCGCTGTATCACTTGGCGATGGTGCCCTTCCTCAATCAAGTGCCGGATGTCGCCGATGTCGGCGTCGCCGTTAATGCCATTTGTTTGTTCATTTTAATTTTCGCGGTTTTTCTGATCGGATCCACGTTGACCGGCCCCTGGGCCGGGTTTGCGGCCGCCACGGTCGTCAGCTGTTATCCGGCGCTCATCGATTTAAGTCGCACCACGCTCATCGATTTATCGCTGACAACGGGTGTCGCCGTCGCTTTTCTCTGTTTGTTGCGTTCTGAAAATTTCTCACGCCCATTGTGGTCGCTCGGGTTCGGCGTTTCGTTGGCGCTTGCGATGCTCACGAAATGGACCGCGTTCGCCTACATAAGCGTGCCGTTGATTGTGTCGGTTGTTGTGGCGGTTCGCGAACGTCGATGGGGCGCGTTGTTCGTGGTCGGCGTCGTTTGCTTGGCGATCATGTGGCCCTGGTACATTCAGAATACGTTGCCGATGCTTGCGCGGATTCCGAAGTTGTCCAAGCTGCCTCCGGCCAGCGGTGAAAATCTCTCGGGAATCGCGAACGTGTTTTGGTATCCGCTGAGCTTGTTCGACGGCGTGTCGTTGCCCTTTCTGCTTCTCGCTTTGCCGGGAGTCGTCGCGGTTTTTTGGCGGCCGAAACTTTGGCCGGTCACCTTGTGGTTCGTTGGGTCGGTCGTGTTGTTTAGTTTGATTACGAACCGCAACGTGCGTTATATTGCGCCCGCGTTGCCGGCGCTCGCCGTGTTGTCGACCGCTTGGTTGCCGCTCACGCGCAAGTTGCCGCAGTTGGGCGTCGCTTTGTTTTCGATCGGTTATTTGGTCGCGTTTAATTTTTATCCGCAATACAGTACCGGTTTCGACATCGGACGCCAGCGCATGTGGGTGTTGAACAGTCGCACGTTCGCGTTTGAGAATTGGCCGCACCGATTGATTATCGATAAAGTTCGCGAATTGAAATCGCCGGACGCGTCGCCGGCCAATGTGCTCGTCGTTTCTAACACGCCGTATTTCCACAGCACTTCAATCAATATGACCGCGCGCGCCGCGAATTTGGATCGCGACGTGATGTTCCACGGACCGAGCCGTCAACGTTGGTTTGAATTCGCGGACTTCATTCTCACAAAAACCGGCGATCTCGGCCCCGAGTTCACTTTGGGCACGATCAACAAGGTCGCTGCCGTCATCAATAAGCCCGAACCGTGGTTTCCGAAAGTTTTCAAACCAGTCGCGCAATGGGATTTGCCCGACGCGAGCGTGGCCGTTTTGTATCAATGCAAGCCCGATCCCGAAAATATGAGCGATGTGGGGCTGTTTAATTTGTCGCTCGATCAATTGGATTTGCCGAACGTGCGCGCGCTCGGCGTGGAATTGAAAGCGACGCCGTTTCCGCCGGCTGATACGAAGATCGGCCGTTTCAAAGATTTGTTGATTCGCTGCAAAAAAGTGGTCTACAAAGGGATCGAGTTCAGCGACGTTTCGGTTCGTCTCTTCGAGCCGCAGATCAATATTCCGTTGTTCCTCGAAACCCAGCAAATTCAATTGTTGCATTTGAAAGCGCTCGAGCCGCAAGCAAGCGCTTCGGCCGATGTGCTGCTGTCGTTGGCCGCCGAGAAGGCCAAATGGCTTAAGAATCCGCGTGTCGTATTCGAAGGGCCGATGATTCGAATCGGCGGTTCCGCGTTCGGCGTGCCGTTGTCGGTCGAAGCCGAAGTGAATGTCGACAATGATATTTTGACCACGCGGTTGCAGCAGGTGCGCATCGGCGGCATGCCGGTGCCGCTCGTGCTCGTGCGCGCGGTTGCCGATCAAACCGTTTCGTTGAAGCGGAACGACGATTGGTCCTATGACTTGAACATTGGAAAGATCCAAGGGACCGGTACGATTCTGCGGGTGGGGAAATGATGCGGCGCGCCTGGCTTTTCGGATTGCTGCTGATGGCCGTTTTGCCTGCGGTCGCCGATATCGCGCCCGCCGGGCCCATGATCGGCCCCGTGAACGCATCTTCATCAACGGCCATTGCCGATACCGTCGTCGCGTCCACCGAGCCGGCCGCGCCGATCACGTTTACCGATGTGCCGAACAACGCGTTCGGGGTTGGTGAGAAACTCACGTTCGTGATCAAATATCAATTCGTCAGCGCCGGCATCGCAATGATGGAAGTATCGAGCGGCGCCATTGTCAACGGACGGCCCACGATGCTCATCGAAACGAAGGCCGAGTCGAACAGCGTGATCGATAAATTTTTTAAAGTGCGCGACTTTAATTCGTCGACGGTCGATGCGCGGTCGTTGATGTCTCTCAACTTCCACCAGAATCTTAAAGAAGGCGGTTATTCCGTGATCCGCAACACCGCGTTCGATTACGCGCGCCGGTCGTACAAATTCTCGCGCGTGCGCCGCGGCAATTTGACCGAGCGGTCCGGAAAAATTGACCAGCCCATTCACGATATCCTCTCGGCCTTTTTCTATACGCGCACGCTTGATTTGAAGCCGGGCGGGAAATACTCGATCAAGGTTTTTTCCGATGAAGACGTTTATTCGTTGGTGGTGAACGTTTATAAGAAGACTCAGAAAGTCAGCGTGCCGGCCGGCAAGTTCGAATGTTTGAGGCTTGAGCCGGTCGTGCTCGGCGATGGGATCTTCAAAGGCGATGATGGCCGCATGTTGATTTGGCTTACGAACGACGAGCGCAAAATACCCGTGCAGATTCGATCGAAGGTGTTCATCGGCGCGTTCGATGCGGAGTTGGTCACGTACACGCCGACCTCCGAGATCCATTTTGACACCCCATCGACGAAATGATAAGTGAAAAAAATGAAACCCAGATCCGGTAAATCACAGCGCGATCGTTTGTTGAAATGGGTTGATCGCTTCCGCGACGTGCCCGTGCTCGTGATTGGCGACCTCATGGTCGACTGGTGCTTCCGCGGTCCGGCCGAGCGCATCTCTCCTGAAGCGCCTGTGCCGGTGATTCACGTGCAAGAGAACAGTTTTACGCCGGGGGGCGCCGGCAACGTGGTGAACAATTTGTCGGTGCTCGGCGCGCGGCCGACGCTCGCGTCGGTTCGCGGCGACGACGATCAAGGCCAGCAAATTATCGCTGATCTGCATCAGCGCGGCGTCGATGTCACCTCCATTTACGTTGATCCGCATCGTCCCACCATTACGAAGAACCGCGTGTTTGCCGGACATCAGCAAGTGGCGCGGTTCGATTTTGAGAAGCGCGGCGGCATTCCCGAACCGATTTATAAACAGTTGCTGGCCTGCATCACGACGCTGGTGCCGAAACAAAAAGCGATTGTCATTTCCGATTATGGGAAAGGCATCGTGACGCCCGCTATCATCAACGCGTGCTTGAACGTCGCGCAGCGCAGCGGCATTCCGGTGATCGTTGATCCGAAGATCGAACACTTCATGCAATACAAGCACGTCGATTGCATCACCCCCAATACAAAAGAAGCGGTGGAAGGCATGCGCGCGTTTGCGCCGAAATCCGAGCTCGAACTGCTAGCGCTCGGCAATAGAATTTTGAACCGATTGAAAAGTAAATCGCTTTTAATCACGCGCGGCGAAAAAGGAATGACGCTGTTTGAGCGTAATAAGCAGCCGCGCACGATCCCGGCGCTCGCGCAAGAAGTGTACGATGTGACCGGCGCCGGTGACACGGTCGTCTCCACGTTCGCCATCGCGCGCGCGGTCGGCGCTCCCTATTTTGAAGCGGCGCAAATCGCGAACATCGCGGCGAGCGTGGTCGTGGCCAAAGTCGGCACCGCGGTCGTGTCGCGCGACGAATTGGCGGACAGAATCAAAGCGACCGTATGACGTCGGTGCTTGGCGTGGTGCCGGCGCGGTACGCGTCAATGCGTTTCCCGGGGAAACCGCTCGCATCGATTTTGGGCAAGCCGATGATTCAATGGGTTGTGCGTGCCGCCGAGCGCGCGCTCGATCGTGTGGTCGTGGCGACCGATGACAAACGAATTTTTTCGGCCGTCGAAGCGTTCGGCGGACGCGCGGTGATGACGCCCGCCTCGTGCGAAAGCGGCACTGAGCGCATGGCCTACGTCGCAAAGAAAATGCGCGCCGATTTTTACGTGAATATTCAAGGCGACGAACCGTTGTTG
>CAYXDS010000071.1:0-10915 GCA_964463805.1 uncultured Elusimicrobia bacterium
GGCCAATCAAAACAAACCCCTTTTTTTGGTTTAACGTTTAATTTTATTTTTTTCAATAAAACCCTGAAACAGCGGGCGGTCCGCCTCGGCCACCGGCCGTCTTGTTTCCAAGATTTGATCAATTACTGAATGAACGACTCCACCGTCATCGTCGACGTTTGATACGCCTGTTGAGCGGCAGCGCCGGCGAAGTTCGCTTCGACGTAGACGAACGAACGTTTGTCGGCAGCGGCGGTCGCGAATTCCGTGTCCGCCTGTCCGTAGTGGATACCGACGACGTTGATCATGGTGACGTACGGCTCACCATCAACAAACGCGGTCGCGCCCGTGGACGGAATGGTCGGCGTCGCACGGTCTTTGAAGAATTTCCACTGGAACTTGTTGTTGTACACCGCTCCACTGGAACCCGTGTTCGGGTCCGCGGCGCCGACGCCGGTGGCATCGGTTCCACCTTCGATCGTACGCGAGCTGGATTTGATCGCCCACGCCATCGGCAGAACGATTCCCGTGTTGCCGGCGACGTTGCCTTTCAGCAAACCGGCCGGGTTGGAGTCCGCGTTAGTGGTATCGAGCGGAGTCGGGTCCACGAACTTCGGAACCGCATCCGGATCGGTGTTACGCGTATAGATTTGGATACCTCCGCCAACGTCCGTAACGGTCGCCGTGATGACCAAGCAACGGTCAGCAAGTTTCCATACGGTGCTGGGAGGAGTGACGCCGGACCACGTGACCGTGGAACGGTTTGGCGAACCAATCGGATCAATAGCATCTTTGATCACGACGGTTGCCGTGGCGGTATTGACACCACCTGTGAGCAATCCGGCCGTAAAGGTCGAACGACCCACCGACTGGAACGCCCAAGAAGGCGCCGATGCGCCCAACGCTGCAGCGACGAACGCTAATACTGCTAGTTTCTTCTTCATTTGTTACTCCTTTTAAAAGTCCCCACGGTACCATGAGAACTTCTTTTTCGACTGTATTTTCCTGACAAACTCTGAGACCTACGACTTTCGCTCTCGAACTAAAACGACGATGAAATGGACACTCGGTGACTTCCGTTCGTGCCATCAACATTGAGGGGCCAGATGATGGCGTAATCAAAGCGCATCATCATTTTGCTCAGGAGACGAAATTGGTAACCGACGCCGCCGCCGACTTCGTCGGCATTCGCGCCGAAGCGAAACGCGAGCGTTTCGTGCGCCATCAGTGATTCCCACGCACCGGTCACAAGCGTGCGGCCGTTGCGGCGCGACAATTCAAATGCGGGGCCGATCAACGGCAACGCCGCGTCTTTGTAGGCGACGCCGACACTTAAACGCATCGGCACGCGATCGGTCGCGGACAATCCGATGTTCGGCTCGGTCAGGTTTTGACCGGTCATGCCGAAACGAAGTCCCGGAAAAGAAGCGACGTTCGGACGGAACTGCAAACCGAGATCAACGGTCATTGCGCTGGAGTCAGGACCGTCGCGAAACACCGGGTCCTGATCGGTGCGTTGATCGGGAGAAAAAGAGCGCTTCAAAAATTTCAGGTTGGTTCCGTAGGAAAGGATGGATTTGCTGGGAAGAGATTCGAATTGGTAAGAGTCGGCGACGCTTAAAGAGAAGCTGTCTTCGCGATACAAATTCGTGGCCGCGAAATTCGTCCAACTGATCGCATAGCTGCCGTATTTTTTGTCTTTAATCGTCGGCACATAGCTGAAGTAGCCGAGACCTAAACGGGATGTGTCCTGGCCCGCGTAAAAATTCACTCCGGAAAAAAGCCGCGCGTACATAAACGTCAATTCATTCTTTTCGACCATGCTGATACCGGCGGGATTGTAGGCGGGAGCGTTTGCGTCATCGGCCAAGGCAGAGTAGGCGCCGACCAGCGCGGCGGGACGGGCGCCCCACAACGCTTCTTGGAAAGCGGCCGAGGCAACCGACGAAAATCCGGTCCACGCGAGGGCCGCGATGAGAGAGCACTTGACTACCGTTAGAGTTGCGAATTTCATGCCCAATTCTCCATTGAAAGGCGCGCTGCAAAACGACGTTTATTCGATGCTCAATTCTAAACAAACGGCTATTAAGATCTCCTTAAGGAACCGTTAATAATCTGTAACATTTTGGACGGCAAAAAACGCGTTGTCTTTTCAGCGTTTTTCCGTCGATGAGGAGGGGTTGTTAAGAGATTATTTTCGTCTTAAGAAAACGGTATGTTTATATACCAATTTTGGGAGGGGCGAGGCAATGCGCTTTAATTCAAAAGTTCAAGCGGTTTTTTCGACGTGGGAAGCAATCGTTCGATAAAAGCAAATTCCGCCGCGGCTGTTCTTTTTCGCCCAATAAAGGGCTTTATCGGCGACTTCAATAAGGTCGCGACTGTTGTGCGCATCGGATGAATAAAGAGCGGCCCCCATCGTCACCGAGATATTCACCTTACTGCCGTCGGGGGCGATCAATACGCTTTTCTTCACCGCGTTCAACAACCGTTCCGCCATGAGCCATGCTTCTTGTTCGGTGATTTCAGGCAATACAAGCACCACTTCATCACCGCCATAGCGGGCGGCCAAATCGATTCGGCGTATATTCGCGCGCGTAATCTGCGCCAAATGTTCGAGCGCCTTATCCCCCATTAAATGGCCGTGTGTATCGTTCAGCATTTTAAAATGATCCAAATCCATCATGACCAGCGCCACGTTATAGGAGTAACGATCGGCCCGATCGATTTCCTCTTTGAGCCGCTGTTGAAAGTAACGATGCACGTAAAGTTTCGTGAGTCCGTCGGTAATCGCCTGTTGTTCGATATCTTCAAACAGCCGCGCGTTTAAAATCGCCATGCCGATTTGACCGGTCAACACGCGCAAAGCTTCCATTTGTTCCTCATCGATCAATTGCTGGCTCAACAAATTGTCGGCGGCCAAACAACCGATCACCTGGCTGTTGACGACGATGGGCACATACAACACGCGACCGCCAACCATATGCGCATGGCCGTTTCCTCCGGCCGACAACACGACGTCCACGAGAGAGTTCACACCTGGTTTTAAAGGGTAGTTTTCTCCGGTCAAATCGAGCAGCATTTCGGGAATTTGAAGTCCGAGGATTCCATTGAGCCGGAGAGCGTCGTTATCGACGAGAAAAACGCGGATCCGGTCGAATCCGAGGTTCCGTACGATGCTGCGCGAAACCGCTTCCAACATATCGCGCAAACGCGGCCGCTCGAAAACGGCGGTCGCCACTTCAGACCCCGCCTGCAACACCTGCGTGCGCTTGCGGTGTTTTTCATCGCGCGTCAATTGGAAAAAGCGCACCGATACGATATCGGCGATGTCTTCCAGCAAAGGATAGCGACGCTGACTGGAGACGCTCGGCGCGACAATCGGAGAAAGAGGCATTAACACTTTCCCCTTCGGCAACGGATGGGAACGCTGCAGACGCACGGCGCCCATGAGATCGGCGCCTACCTGCAGCGGAATATAAGCGGCCCAGGGCTTATTTTGCGACACGACGATCGGCCGGCGCTCTTCGACCAATGTCCGCAACGGACTCATTTCATCGACGATAATTTCTTCCTCGCCTTCCATCAGCGAACCTTGGCTCAATAAATATTGCATGGTCATGCTGTGGCGCTGCGGATCCCACCAGAACAATCCGGCATGATCGAGCCGCAAACGCGAAGCCAGATAACCGAATCCCGCTTCGAACGCGCCTTCCAAACCAAGATTCGTCGACGTCAATTGATTCTGAAATCGACGCAACAACTCTTCGTAAGCGAGCAGCGCGCGAACCGCTGTCATGCGGCCACCTGCGCGATGCGCATGCCGTAACGGTGAATCGACAACAACGCCTTGATCTCATTGTTCGCGGTATTGATTTCCTGCTGCAGCCGTTTGTGACTGTAATTCTGTTCGCGAATCGAGGTAAGAATACGCGTGCCCATCTTGTAGACGATTTGTTCGACGGAGCCCAACTCGACGAGCCGCGGCAAGCGACGCGCATAGCCGAACGAACTGAAAAAAACCTCTTTTGCCGACGGAATGCGGTCGAACAACTCGTCCATTCCCGACAATCGCGCCGGCAACGCGCCGATCGCGCGCGCATGCTTCACCACACGGGCAGGATCCATGAGAAATTGAATGAATTCCCAGGCGAGTTCTTTGTTGCGACTCATCGACGACACGCCGAGATTGCTGCCGCCGAGAAACGTGTAACGGCCCTGCGGGCCTTCAGGCAACGGCATCACGCCGCTCTTCGCGGCGACATCCGGCTGGGCGTACGGCCACGCAGGATTCAGATAGGTATCGACGGGCCAACTGCCAGAGAATTGCATCGCATAATGCCCGGTGAAAAAATTGCCTTGCGGCAACGCATTGTTCGGAATCGGCATGAAACCTTGTTCGATCAAATCGAAATAAAACTCGCATCCTTGGATCAAAGGCGTTTGATTTAAATTCGTCTCACGCAAATCATCCGAGCAAAAATCTCCACCGGACTCCCACACCCACGGCGCCAAATCATGCATGAGAACGCCCGGCTTCTGGCCGGGAATGCCGAGCGGTGCAATGATATTTTTGAATCGGTCGGACTTCACGAGATTCCGTTTCAATTCGGCGCACGCGCGTTGAAATCCTTTCCAGTCGTTCAGCATTTGCGGGTCGATATGGAACGCTTCGAAAATATCGCGGCGATAATAGAGCACGCGAATGTCGATGAACCAAGGAATGCAGAAAGGGCTGGAGTCTCCGATCGAAGTGGCAAGTCTTTGTTCGCGCGGGCCGAACGGATGATCGGGCACTTGCTCAAGCGCACCGAGATAACTCAATGTGGTCACCCAGGTCGTTCCGACCTGCAAAACATCGGGAATCGAGCGTTTCTCCCGCCCTTTAACCACATCCATGACGCGACTCCACGCCAACGACCACGGCTGAACGGTTAATTTCACATGCACGTCGGGACGAGACTCTTCAAACTCCCGAATGATGCCGTTTAAAATCTCGTGTGTGGCGATACCGGCATTGGGCATAACCCAAAAGTTGAGGTCAACTTTGTTATGTCTCCGTCCGTTTCCCATCGATCCTCCGACATTCAAACGTTTTAATTTATTAACTAAACGAAAACTTACTTTTCCCAGCGGATCGCATCGACATCGTACGTCAATGGCGTGTTCGCGCCCGTGGTCTTAATGGCAAAAAGGTTCTTCATTTGTGAAGTATCCAATCCTGGAAAATAAGTAGGAATTGAAAGTGAAATTTCTTGCCAATCCGTATTAAGTCGATTAAACCCATCTGAACCGCTAACCAATGTTTTACTGACCGCGGCGCCGGGTCCCGTCAAATCGATCTGCAGCGATTCGCCGATGTCCATGACCCGATTCAAACGTAACGCAAATTTCAACGAACCGCTACTGAACGCTGATAAATTTTTTCGCAGCCCCACGTTCGCTTTATCGACGGTGACGCCCCAAAAGTCATTCGTGGATGTCTCGCTGGCGCGCTGATACTTTAATCCCTCCGGCGTATACCCTGACGACTGCTCGGCTAAGAAGGAGCGAGACGTAAAGATTTCACTGTTGATGCCGCTTCCGGAGGGCAACCCCGCATCGTTATAAACATCAAAAGTATTGCCGGAAGGCACGTAGGTAACAATGGCGATTTGAGAAGTGGCAACCACGCCATCATAGGTGGCCGAGATGACGACGTCGCCCAATTCAGCGGGTTGAAAAACAACGGTTTTTCCGACGGAGGTGTTCAGCGTGCCACGACTTTCAGGAGAGACTGTCCACGTTGGACTCACGTCCACCGTGCCATTAGGAGAATCGCCTTGCGCGACCAACGTGACCGAATCGGTTTTCAACACTTGCGAAGACGCGGGCGTGACCGTGAAGTTGAACGTCGAACTCGAGAGTCGATCTTTTTTGTGGCAGCAAAATAAAATGACGGCCATCGCCGAAAAAGCTCCGGCCAAGCGAACCCGCCTTTTATTCAACCGTTTGAATGAAATATGTGAAATCGAATTTCCCACGGACCGCAAAATATTAAATCGAGTTTAATGCGACAAGGAAAAAATTTTAGAAGGTTTTGCGCAGGCGGAACGAGGCGCCGTCGTCATTGAAAGCCACATCCACGGTGCGGGCCGATGAATAAAGCGGCTGATAGGCGTGTCGGTAAGCGTCAAAAATACCAACGATCCAAAGCACGGCCGCCGCCCCACCAAGAATCAGTGATTGCTGGCGATATTGCTCGTAATCGTCGTATTTATTGCTGTTTTTTAAGCCGGACGCCTTGTAGTCGTCATAGGCATCACCGGCCTTTTCATAGAGTTTGAAACTGCCGAAAACAGCCCCGAGTGTCCCTAAGAAAAAAATGGACCCTTTTACACGTTCGTTGTTGAAACCTTGTCCCCATCCAGGAACAAAAGCCGATCGTACGGCAGCGTTGGACGGAGAATGCGCGGTTAATTCAACAACATGATATTTAATGTCGCTTGCGTCCCCTTCGACACCGAACACGCGCCCCACCACCGCTTCCGTGGCTTCCCCGACAATAGATTTACGCGACGTGGTGGTATTCAAAGGCTGATCGGAGGCGATCAAAGGAGTCACAAACGCACCGATCAATAAGATTGAAAATAATTTTTTAACGTTCATACATGATGTTGTCGATATAAATCGTGCCGCCCTGCCCTGGATTGGTCGTGCGCGGCGCTTGTGCGTACTGAATGCTAATTGTTGCGAAGACTTTCACATTTGAAAAAAAGGAAGCCGGAACGGACAACGTATACGCATGCCAATCCGACGTCACGCCGGAAGGTCCCAATTCCATCCGCGCCGGCACCGTGGTCGAATTTCCATCGCTGGGACCTTCGATGCGCAACGTGTTTCCTTCGGACAATTCGCCCCGCAGAAAGAACGTCATTTTCGTATAGCCGGACGCCGAGAGATCTTTTCCGGTGGCCGACGATAACGTGCTTAAATCCGGTGTGACTGAAAAACTATAACCGGCGAACAAATGTTGCGCAGGCGTGTCGCCGCCGTTCCACTGATACCGTATCTGCAGCGACGAACGACGCGGCTCGCTGATATCCGAAAGATCGATGGTTTGATTTTCCCCGCCGGGAATCAAACCAAGCCCGCCGCCCGTTTTCAATTCATCATCGTAAATGATGTAGATGCCGCTGTTCTGCGGCACCGCGCCGTCCGGGTTCGGATTCGTTAACCGGTCCACCGGATTCTTTTTGCACGAACCAAGCGGCGACAACAGCAACAGTGTCAAAAAAATATTTTTTGTGCTCATGGTTTTAACGTGACTTCGACGCGACGGTTCTCCATGCGCCCCTCGGCGGTATTGTTCGACCCTTCATGCAACGGAACCTCGCCCCCCAAGCCGGTGACGGTCATTCTATCGACGCTGACACCCTTCGAAGCCATGTAATCGGCGACCGATTTCGCGCGTTGATAAGAAAGTTTTTTATTGAGATCGACCGAACCGACGTTATCGGTGTGCCCTTCGATGACGACTTTCGCATCCGGATATTTCATAGCCACAGCTGTGATCTCATCCATAATGTCGCGGCCGTCGACGACAAAAACGGCTTTCGCATTCGGGAAAGGAATCACGACTTTAATCGACTTCTGAAGCTTCGGCGCCTCCGGCGAAGGCACGGGTTCGGCCGCTGCGATCACCGTCGAGGAAGAACCGGCGACCGCGGGCCCTTCATAGGCGATTTCATCCAAATAGAAAAGGGCGCCGCGAGGATTATCGGAACGCCGCACATTGAACGCGAACCCGCCGACGATATGGCGCAAGTCCTTGTCCTTTAAATCAATCGAATATTTTGTCCATTCTTTGGTGAGTCGAATCGGACCGATCATCGCGGAATCGGTGTCCGGATAAGGCCCCACCAAACCGCCCATTTTGAAAGCGACGATACGTTCGCCGCCTTTTTCACCGCGCGCCCAAAACGTCAACTTCTCGGCGCCGCGCAGATCGTAACCGGCCCCTTTTATCTTTCCCCAATTGTTCGCCGGTGTTTGCCAATAAACGCCGAGCCACCCCTCGCGGCCTTTCGGCAGCGTTTCGATTTTCAAACACGTCTCACCGGGTTTTCCATTGTTCGTCGGCGCCGAAAAATCGCCGCCGGTCATGCGCAGAGATTCGGCATCGCCCATCATTCCGCTCGGGACGAACGTGCTTTGCAAACCGGTCGAGTCTCCGTAAACGATTAAAGGAAATCTGGTTTTCTTCGCGGCAATGGGCACCGGTTCCGCTTTCGTGAGAGAGTAAACTTCGTCCACATTTCCAGGCGCCGGCTTTCGCGCCATCGCTTGAACGCTCGCACACCCGATCAAACAAGTAAGAAGTGCGAGCGAAAAAAAAGCCCCTCTCTCCCGCCGCCATCGAAATGGAGCGAGAGAGAGGGAGCTGTGTGAATCAGTGACCCAATAAGCGAGGGCCAAGATCGTTTCCTTATTTTTCCAACCGGATATCGTCGATGTAGGCGATGAATCCGTTCGGATTCGCATCGGCATTCGCGGCGAAACCGAAGCCGCCGATGATGTGGCTCATGTCGAGACCTTTCAACGGAATCTCGTATTTCTTCCAGTCTTTGGTCAATGTGACCGGGCTCAACGACGCTTCGTCGGAATCGCCTTCTTCGGTCTGGCCGGTGATGCCGCCGATAAAGAATTTATCGACGACTTCTCCGCCTTGCTCGCCCTTGGCCATGAACGTCAACTTCGAATAAGCGGCCAAATCAAAACCGCCGCGCTTGTCACCCCAGTTGTTGGCCGGATGCTGCCAATAAATGCCGGCCCAGCCTGCGCCTTGCTTGCGCTCCGCGGTATAACGAACCTGAATGCAAGTATCTTCTCCGGGTTTTGCTTCTTCGGCTTTCGCGGCTTTCTTCGGATCTTTCGATGATGCGTTCTTCGGCCAACCTTGGTTCATCTTGAGATCGCCGTAATCGCCCATCCATCCGGACGGTACGTAATGGTTCAACCGCGAACCGCGCTCAGTGTAGATATAGAACACATCTTCAGTTGCCGCCGCTCCTGGGGCCGCTTTCTTCGGTTTATCAGCCGCCGAGACCGCCAGTGAACCGGCGACAAACACCACCGTTCCGGCGAGCAACGACAACACTGTCTTTTTCTTATTCATGTTTCGACTCCTCCGTGATCAGACTATTCATCAAATTCATTACGTATCAACGCGCGTGATAACCGCCACGGGCGGCTTCATCAAATTGGAACAAGAAACCGAACCGATGGGAAAACAACGTCCGGATTTCATCATATGCGCCAAGGTCGGGGGCGACAAACATATTGTCGTCTTGGCGAGCGGCCAAATAACTGACATCGACCGTCGTGTTGGTCGTGATCTTATAACTTAGACCCACCCCCCACAATCGATCAAACGACTCGCCGAAACCCGCCTGGTAAATTTCCGGTCCCCACACGCCCGAACCGTAATGTCCCCAAATGGTGTACGGCCAATATTCCCATCGCGCTTCCAACGAATAATACTCGGTGATAGGTTTGTTCACGTTCGTATTCGTGTTGTACGCCAAACTCTGATACGCGAGCGCTTGGCCGCCGGCAACGCCGAACTGCCATTTCCAATTGTGCGGATGCCCGATGAACAATATTCGAAACTCCTGCAACGGATGATCGGTCGGCCATGCGCCGGAATGACCGGCCGGTTCAAACTGATAATTGCCGTTTTGGTCAATGTAATAAAGACGGTCCGTCGCGGTTTGATAATCCCGCATACGATGTTGAAACGCGACCGCCAGCGGCGAGTTCTCCCGCTGACTCACATTCCATGATTGCAGCACGTCCGGATCATAAAGAAACAGCGGCGTCCCGGGCGTCGGATCGAAAACGAACGTGGTCGTGACAAAAGTCGCTTCGCGATTATCCCAATTAACCGTGAAAGGCGACTCTGGTCCGCGCGGATTGGCGATGATCGCACCCATGTTGGATTCGGTTCCCTCATAAAGCAGCGGAACCGGGCCTTCGAGCGGTTTGCGGCGCGTAAATTGAATGCTGCCGTGGAACGACGTGGTGATATCCGACGCGGCGCGCAAATCAAGTTGATTCTTGTTTCCGGCCACGACACCCGCGTGCGTGACGTCGGCCGACAAAATCAATTCCCGGCTGGCGACCATCGCATGATATTCGTAGCGCAAGCGTTCTTGAAACGCGTCTTTGCGAGACGTCTCTTTCTCGGAAAGTTTTGTCGAAGATCCTTGGATGCCGTCCCCCGGAGAAACCTCTTCGGCCACTTGATACGTTCGGCCGAGCCGGAACGGTTGATATTTCACACCGGCCTCAAACACATCGCCGGATTCGAACGGCGCTTGCCATGACAACGCATAGGCTCGATCGCGCTCATTGAGGCTCGGGTCGATCGCCTGCATATATGGCACATTTTCATTCTTATAAACGAACGTAAGTTTCGTGGAGCCGATGGGAGCTGACACTCGGCCGTAACCGGCTTTATCGTATCCCCAAGCAAGTTCGTTACCAACCGCCGCGCCGAAGTCGAGCCCCAAAATATTGAACCCGCCTTCAAATCCGCGCGGCGCATGGCGCTTCGAAATATTAAGGAAAATATCTTGCTTGAAATTGTCCGGATAAAGTCCGAACGCACCGCTCATACCCAGATAGTCATCGTCCGGATAAGAAGCCGGATACATATGAAAGAAATCGCCTTGTGCGTACCAATCCCCGTGCCCGACGCCTTTAAACGCGTGCAAGAACCAATCGTCTTTATCAATGCGCGCTTCGCCTTGTCGGAACAATCCGTAGCGGTCTTGATTGTCGAGGTGATGATCGATGTTATTCGGACGCCAATAACGGTCCGCATAGTCGCCTTGGAACTCGAACAGCACGCGGCCGAAAATATCGGGGGTGATTCGGGTGGCCACTTCGGTCA
>CAYXDS010000072.1:0-10686 GCA_964463805.1 uncultured Elusimicrobia bacterium
CCTTTGCACGGCGTACGAAACGCATGCGTGCGTCTATCATCCGCGAAATACTTAAGATTTCTTCGAAACCGGGCATCACCTCCTTCGCCGGGGGACTGCCGGCGCCCGAAACGTTTCCTCTGAAGAAATTCGAGCAGGCGATGACCGAAGCGCTGCGCAAAGACGGGACCAAAGCGCTTCAGTACACGGTCACCGAAGGCCTCCGGCCGTTGAAAGAGTTGCTGTGCAAATGGCTTGAGAAACAAAAAATTTATGGAACACCTGAACAGATGTTGCTCACGCACGGTTCGCAGCAGGCGCTGGAATTGCTCGGGAAGATTTTCATCAATCGCAACGACTCGATCCTCGTTGAGAATCCGACCTATCTTGGCGCGATCCAGTCGTTCAACACATTCGAGTGCAAATATGTGACCGTGCCGATCGACACGCAGGGAATGAGACCTGAAGAACTCGAGGCCACGTTGAAACGTCATCCGCACGTGCGGTTCATCTACGTGGTGCCGACGTTCCAAAACCCGACCGGCATCACAATGACGTTGCAGCGCCGGTTGCAATTGATCAAGATCGCCGCCAAGTATCACGTGCCGATCCTCGAAGACGATCCCTACGGGCTGTTGCGTTTTAAAGGGAAGGCTGTGCCGTCGCTTTATTCGCTCGCCAAGGGCAAAGGCGTGGTCTATATGTCCACGTTCTCCAAACTGTTATCGCCGGGCATCCGCCTTGGATACGTGCTTGGCGAAGAGAGCATCATCCAGCAACTGGTGCTCGCGAAACAGCCGACCGATTTGCAGACGAATACGCTGATTCAATACGCGGTGTATCACTACTGCAAGCATGGGTATCTTGATAAACATATCCCGCTCATCATCAAGGACTACGCGCGGCGCGCGCAAGTGATGCTGGAGGCCATTCAAACGTGTTTTCCACCCGAAATCGAATATGTGGAACCGGACGGCGGAATGTTCTTTTGGTGCACGTTACCGAAGCACGTAAAAGCGAGAGATGTGTTCAAGAAAGCGATCGCGCAAGGCGTGGCGTTTGTGGATGGCAGCGTGTTCTTTGCGAACGGCGGCGGTGAAAACACGATGCGGCTTAACTTTACCGCGACCACCGACGACGCGATCCGTTCCGGCATCAAACGGCTCGGCGCGGTCCTCGAAAAATCACTTCATTGAGATCTGCGGCAGCCCGCTCGGCGTGCGCGTGAAACGAATGCGCGGGACGTCCTCTCCATTGCGCCGCAAATAATCGAAACGCGGGTTCACGATCTGATCGAAAAAATAATCGGGATCCTGCAGCCGATCGTTCACTTCCAATTCGGTCCAATGCGAGAGCAAAAGCCGCTGGATGTTCTTAGGCAGGTCGTTTAGTTGCATGCCAATTCGTCACCCCCGCGAAGGCGGGGGTCCAGTCACTTCCGGGTTGTCTGGATTCCCGCCTTCGCGGGAATGACGGATAAAATTGAATAACGCCAAAATAAATAACGAGAAATCGCGCGCAAAGGTTTTCCAAGTAGCGGCTTCGCCGCCGCTTTTGAAGCAGCCGCACGAAATGTTGAGTCCCCGCAACAACGCCGAAGCGAGCGCGATTTGAAACACGGCCATCATCAGTAAGATCAATAAACTCGCGCCGCGAACGCCGCGGTTGATCACCAACGCGATGCCGCAGAACAGTTGTATCCAGGGCAATGTGATCGCGAGCGGATTGATCGCCCACGGCGGTAATACCTTGTAGTTGTAAATCTGATGTGCAAACGCGCCGGGGGACATGATCTTGTAATAACTGGCGCCTATGAACAGCGCACCGAGCCCAATCCGAAGCACTGTCATTGCGAGGCCGTCTTTTGGCCGTGGCAATCTCATGAATATCTCCTTTCAAATGGGAATTCATGAGATTGCCACGTCGCGAAAAAACGCTCCTCGCAATGACAGCAAAAGTTATTTTTCAATGGGTAGGCCCGCCTGTTTCCATTCCGGATAACCGCCATAAAAAATACGGATGCTCGAATACCCCTGCGCTTGGAGTTCGCGCCCAAGGAAGAAACTCAATTCGCAACCGACGCCCTCGCAGTAGATCACGAGAGGCGCGTCCTTCAATACGTCTTTTAACGCAGCCGCTTGCATCGCTTCCATCTCGTAATACGCAAGGTTCCTCGACATGGGAATGCGGCCGGCTGAAAACTCTTCTTTGGACCTCGCGTCGAGCACAACCGCCGATTTCTTTTCTTGGATTTCGATCATATCGGCCAGCGACACGAACGCCGGATCGCCGGGTTTCGCCATCATCTTGTACGCATCTTCAGCGGACGTCGACGACGTGGGCCAGCGGCCGTTCCACGCGATGCCGTGCGGCGCAAGCTGGCGGAGAAAACCGGCCGGCAACGCGAGACCGATCAACACCAGCGCTTGCAGAAAAATACTTTTAATTGAAGCGTCCTATTTTTTCTTATTCGTCGACTTGGTCGCTGGCTTTGTGGCCGGTTTTGCGGGGGACTTGTTCTCTGTCGCCGGCGCCGGAGGAGGAACGACTTCCGGGCGACGCATCGGCGTCGGGCCTTGTCCGGTCCAAATGGCCACTGTCAAGCGCGACGTTTTCACATCGTCTTTTGCCGATAATGTGACGGACGTCTGTTTGTCCTGATCGGTCTCGCCATCAATAGAGACTTCAAGTACGGCGGCTCCGCCTGCTTTTATGGATGTCGCATCGAGTTTTACTTTCGCCCATGCCGCCGGAGCCTGTACGATTTCAAGCGTTACGTCTTTATCGCTCTTATTTTCAATTTTGATCTTTTTCGATCTCTCTTTAGCATCTTTCGGGAAACCGGCGACACCTCCTTGATCCGGAATCACTTTCGCGTTTGGGTCCGTGACGAAACCGGTCATCATCACCGTGTATTCGATGCTGCTGTCGTCGGTCTTTACTTTCGCGTTTTTGGAGAAACCGGTACCCGCATAACCGCGCGTGTTAAACGTGAGAATGACCTTCGTTTGATCGTTCGCGCCCAGTGAACTCGGCGTGAATTGGGGAACGGTACAGCCGCACGTCGGTTGCACGCTCGTGAGCGGAACGAGGTCGCTGCCGGTGTTCTTCAGCGTAAATTCGGCGTTGATCTTCGAATTGTCCGGCGCCCAGCCGAAATCAAACGTGGTCGGCGTAATGACGATCGATTGCGGCGAAAACGCGGACACCGGCGTCAACAAGACCGCGCCGACCGCCGCGGCGGCGACAAATTTTATTTTCCGATGAGACATGAACATATCCTTCCTCCTGATAAATATTCTATTGCGGATTCTAGTAAAGATAATAACGGCTGATTTGCTCGCGGAAGCGCGCCAGCGTTTGCTCGATATACGCGAAGAACTCTTCGGCGCTGATGCGTCCTTCGGCCGCCTCGCGCAATTTGTTCGAACCGGACACCACACGAACCTCTTCCCATTCCGGTTTGAAATCTTTCGGATAGTTTACGTGCAAGTAAAGAAACACGCGTACGAACAATTTGTAGGGTTGAACTTTATTGCGGTCGGTCAGAATCATTCGTACGCCCTCACAGCGCTCGCCTTTATAAATGTCTTTCTCGGGCGTGAACTCCACCGGTTCGAACAACAAACCGGGGAAATCCAGCCCGCGCAAATATGCGCTGAGCGCATTGCCGTTCATCCACGGCGCGCCGAGCACTTCGAACGGCGTGTCGGTGCCGCGGCCCACGGCAACGTTCGTCGCTTCAAAGCAACCGACGCCCGAATACAAAAGCGCAGCCGCCAGCGAGGGAATATTCGGCGACGGCGGAATAAACTTGAGCCCCGTCTGATCGTACCACTGCGACCGCGTCCACTTTTTCATTTTGATGACTCGAACATTGGCGCCGAGTTTGCGCGTATCGTTCATCCACAACGCAATTTCACCGACGGTCAATCCGTGACGCGTCGGAATTTCATAATAGCCGGTCATTCGTTTGATGTCGGAATCGAGAACGTCGCCTTCAATCATGTCACCGCGAATCGGATTCGGTCGGTCCAGCACGATAAAGCGGATGTGTCGTTTGCCGGCCTCTTCAATGGCCATCCCCATCGTCGTGATGTACGTATAGAACCGCGTACCGATGTCCTGGATGTCGAACACGATTGTGTCGACGCCCTTCAGCATTTTATCCGTCGGGCGCGAGGTGGCGCCGTACAAGCTGTAAATTTTCACACCCGTTTGCGGGTCGATTTCGTCTTCCACGGTTTGTCCGTGTTCGGCGACGCCGCGGAATCCGTGTTCCGGCGATAAAATGCACATGAGTTTTACGCGCGGCGCGTGCGACAACAAATCGACGGTCATATCGCCGTCGCGGTCCTGCCCCGTTTGATTCGTGATCAAAGCGACGCGGCGCCCTTGCAACTCCGCATAATTTCCTTCTTCAAGCGCGTCGATGCCCAGCGTCACTTGAGCAATGGAAATTGAAGAGTTGAGCAGGGACAAAGCCAACATGATCAAGAAGCTAGCTATCCGTCGTCCCGGAAATCTTTTATCCGGGACCGCGTCAGATAAACGGAAGCTTCCGTTAAACTGACGGGGCCCCGGATAGGAACATTCCGGGGCGACGGCATTAAACGCTTTCATTGCGGTCCATTAATGGAGCAAGCATTCGAGCGAGCGCCATCGTGCCGAACGTGCCGAGGATGACCAGCCATGTCCAGCCGACCACGAACCAACCTTTCTCGGCGCTGATCAACAAACCGAAATTCACGATCGCCATCGCGATCATCGCCACGATGTTGGCCCGATTGCTTTTTACTTTCGTGAAAATCCCGAGCAAGAATACGCCGAGCAACGATCCGAACGTCACGCCACCGATCTTAAACGCGAGCCAAAGAAAACCGCTCAAGAAGCTAAACGAATAGGCGAGCGCGCCGAGCAAAACTCCGAAAACGATTACCATCACGCGCGCGACCCAAAGATAGTGTTGATCGGACTCGTCTTTGCGCACCAAAGGTTTATAAATATCGGTGACAAACGATGCGGTCAGCGATCCAAGCGGCGAATCGATGCTGGCCATCACGACCGAGCCGAGCACAAGACCGCGCAACAACGCCGGCATTTCGAAATTCGCGAAGTGGGGGAAAATGTCGTCGAGCTTCGCCGGCAACGGCGAGGCCGGATGTTGTTGATAGAACACAAACAAACCGGCGCCTATGATCATGTGCACCATCAGCACAAGCAGACCGGCCAGAGGCGTCATCAGCGTGGTCTTTTGGCTTTGCTGACGTGTTTCCAGCGTGAGCAGCCGTTGCATCAATTCGTGATCGGTGCCATAGGCGGCCATCGAACCGAAAAAACCGTTTAACGTGGCAAGCCACCAAATATTTGGATCGGTCAAAATCGTTTTGAAGAAACCCGGATCCGAAAGTTTTGGCCCCCAGTTCATGATGTTTAATTTACCGGCCGCGTTCGCCGCATGGAAAAGACCGAAAAAACCGCCGTCGATCGCCGAACATAAAAACCAAATGGCGGCCAGACCGCCCGCTAAAAACGAAATCGATTGCCACACGCCGGTCCAAATCACCGCTTTCACGCCGCCCCAGCTGATGTACAGCATCGAAATGACCGAAAACAAAACGATGGTTGGAACCAGATCCCATCCGACGAGCACGGCGACCGCCTTTGAGGCGACGGTGAGTCGAACGCCGGAGCCCAGCAAGCGCGTGACGAAGAAAAACGCGGTGCCTGCGTACTGCGTTTCGGGACCGAAACGGTGTTTGAGGAATTCGTAAATCGTCGTGCAGTTGAACTTATAGAACGCCGGAATAAAAAAGAACGCGAGCATGCCGCGCGCCGCGAATGATCCGACGAAAAATTGCAGGTACTGCCAATTCTCTTTGTACGCGGTGGCCGGCACCGAAATGATCGTGACCGCGCTGACTTCGGTTGCTACGAACGACAAACACGCGGCCCACATCGGGATCTTTCGGTTGCCGAGGAAAAAGGCCTGGGTCGAATTTTCTTCGCGGCCCATCCAAAAACCGATCGCAAACAACACGGCGATCGACACGCAAACGACAGCGTAATCGAGCGCGGTTAGATTGGATGCTCCGCTAAACCAGTGCATTACGGACGCGTGATCGAGCCCAGCACGCGCGCCTCCTTAGCCCCTGTTCCACTGGGGGAATGATTGATCTTTCCTTGGATACAGCGCAAACCGAAAAACGCGAATGCCAGCGGTTCTTTCGCTTGCGCCGGCACGCCGGTCGACTCAATCGAAACGACCGGAATCGGCGCGAACAGGCATTCAAGTTTTTTCATCAGCGTTTTGTTGTGAACACCGCCTCCAGAGACGATCAAATCCTCCACCGGATATTTTCCGAATACGTGGTTACGGAAACTCTCTTGGATCGTTAGGCACGTGAAATAATTCAGCGTGGCCAGCGCATCGTCCGGTTTTGTTTTTAATTTTTCACCGAGATGTTCCAGGAGGAACGCGCGATCGAACATTTCCGGCCCCGTCGATTTCGGTGGCGGCTTTTTGAAATACGGATGCTCGACCATTTTCGCGACCGCGATCATATCGATTGTACCGTGCTTCGCGCGCGTGCCATGGTGATCGAATGATTCGCGACCGTGTGAAATTTCTTGGACGGCCATATCCATCAGACAATTGCCGGGCCCCGTGTCGAAAGCGACGGGTGACTCCACACCTTTGCCGACAATGGTCACATTCGCGATGCCGCCAATATTCAACAACGCGCGCAGGGGACCCTTGCCGTAAAAAAATTGGTCGAAGAACGGGATCAGCGGCGCACCTTCGCCGCCGACTGCGATATCACGCTGGCGGAAATTCGAAACGACGGTAATGCCCGTACGCTCGGCGATCACGGCCGGATCGGCAAGTTGCAGCGTGTTTTTTAGAGCGTCATCCGGGCCGTGATAAATCGTTTGGCCGTGCGAACCGATGCAAACGACATTTTCCGGTTTCGTGTGCGTCTTCTTTAAAAGCTTCAGTGCTGCCTGTGCAAACAACTCGCCGAGTTCGCGATGCAGCAATGAAACCTCGGAGGCCGGAAGCGAACCGCGCTTGCGGATTTTCGCGAGCACTGGTTCGGGATAATCGATGGTGAGATCAGCGACGAATTCAAACTCATGCGCGTGGAATTTTCCGAGAGCCGCCGAAACGCCGTCGGCCGAGGTGCCCGACATGAGTCCGAGAGCGAGTGAGGAATGCGTCATTGAAGGGCGAGGTGCAGATGTCCGTTGCTGTCTTGTAAAAGTTTGGCCGCATGGTCGCGTGACAATTTCTTCCGCGCCATTACGATCGCAGTTTTCGCGTTGCCGCCCGACCGCCGCAACAGTTGTCCGGCACGCGCCCGTGAAACGCCGCCAAGCTGCACGATAAGGTTTGTCGCTCGCGCCTCCAGCTTTTTCGAGCGCGGTTGCAAATCGACCATGCGGTTGCCATAGACTTTGCCCATTTGGACCATCGAGGCGACCGTCAGCGAGTTCAAAACAAGTTTCGTCGCGGTGCCCGCTTTCAGCCGTGTGGAACCAGCGATCACTTCGGGACCTGTTGCAACCGCTATCGTGTGAACGGCCGGGCTTTCGAATTTTCCGGAATGGCAGGTGACGAGAATTGTGCTGGCGCCGATTTTTTTTGCGGCGCGGAGAGCATCGCCCACAAAGGGCGTCACGCCGCTCGCGGCAATGCCAATCACAACGTCGTTCGAACGAACTTTTCTTTTGATGATGCGCGCGCCTTCATTGCCTTGATCTTCGGCGCCTTCTTTCGAACGGAACACAGACGACTTGCCGCCGGCCATAATGGATTGGACTAAAGAGGGCGGGGTGTTAAATGTGGGCGGACATTCGGCCGCTTCCAGCACGCCGAGACGGCCGCTCGTGCCGGCGCCGATAAAGAAAATTCGTCCGCCCGCTCTTAATGAAAAAACAATCGACCGCACCGCGCGTTCGATGGCCGGAATTTGAGCGCGAACCGCGCGCGCGATCTTCGTATCTTCATTATTGATGATCCGCAGCGCTTTACCGACGGACGCGCGGTCGATCGACCGCGAACGAGGGTTGTTCGCCTCGGTCGGCAGCCGAGCATAATTAGGGACGGATTTCACGGTGCGAAGATATCAAATTACGCCGAGATATCGATACGTTCCAGCGCCGTCCGGTTCGTTACAACTAATTTGCAACGCCTTCATCCGGTTTTAATGCGCGGAAAATACAATACGAACGTGATTTCCCGCGCGCGTTCCGTGCTTTCCATCCTTATTATGGTGGTCGTTTCAACCCAGTCCGTTTTCGGGTATTTGCCTGAGAAAAATTTCTGGGAAGAACGGCGACTGTCGTCCCGGAATTCTGTTATCCGGGACCCCGGTAGTTTAGCGGAAGCTTCCGTTCTTCAGACGCGGCCCCGGATAAAAGAATTCCGGGGCGACGACACTGGCAACCTCATCCAATTTGGATCCATTCGCAAGACTCTGAATCCTACCGGCGTTTCGAAAGGAATCGTATTCCACATCCAAGACGTTCACCGCAACGTCGAAGCGCAAACGAACATCGCGCACGCGATCCGTTCATTGATCAACGCTGGAAACTACGATGTGATCGCAATGGAAGCCGCGTTCGGCGAGATCGATCTTTCACGTTTTCAAAATTATTCAAACCCGGCCGATCTGCGGATGGTCGCCGATTATTTACTGCGCACGAACGAACTGTCGGGTCCTATGCATGCGGCGCTCACAAACCGCGTGCGGACGATCGGGGTTGATGATGAAACCCACTACAAAGCGAACGTTGAGGCGTATCGTACTGCGGCGCCGCAGATTTCGTCCGTTAGACAATCGATACGTGAGCGAAAGAATCAACTTGAACTAGCCAAAGAAAAAGTTTTCAACGCGGCGCTGCTCGCATTTGATCGCGCGCCACGCGCAACGCTCGCCGATCGCGCGCGACTCGCGTCCGCGCACGCGAACGCCACGCCGAACGTAAAACTGTTTTTGCAAACGCTTGATGACGAAGCGCGCATCGACTTCGCGAAACTCGAACAGGAGCGCCAAGCGTTCTTACGAAACGGATCCGGTTCGATCGACAAATTCCCGATGGTGCGCGCTTATATCGATTATATGCGCCGCGCAGAAAAACTCGACGTCGAAAAGATTCTCGCCGATGTCGACCAGATGGAAACGGCTGCCTATGCAGCGCTCGCGAACTTAGACGAAGAAAAACGATTGATCGCGGAGTCAAAACAACTGCAATTAACCGGCAAGCTGCTTAACTTTGCGCTTACGCACGACGAGTGGATCGCATTTCGTAGGGGCCGGCCTCCGCGCCGGCCCGAGGACACGTCCACCGCAGGAACCGTGCTGGCGGGCGGGCACGGCGGCCCGCCCCTACAACCCTTCGAAGACTTTTATGAGAACGCTGAAATCCGCGACACGAAAATGGCTGACAATCTGCTTCAGGCCGTTTCGGGAAAAGCGAATGCGATTCTCGTCACCGGAGGTTTCCATTCGGCCGGCATCGACCAACGACTCACGGACGCCGGATACACGGTCGTCCAATTCGTTCCGAAAATTTCAAAAGTCGACGCCGACAAGGGCTCCGCGTACTTAAGTGAATTCTCTCAACGCAAAACGCCGCTCGCGAAATTATTTGAGGGGGAAAAACTTTTTCTGTCGCCGCGGCAAACGGACCCGTTGGACAAGACCGTGTTGATGGCCGCGACGCTCGACCCGGCCGCATTGAAAGCACTGACACCGAGCACCTCGTTAAGAGTAATCACTCATTCTGCCGCATCAACAACATTCAAAGGACTCAAAACCGGCGCGCGATGGACAATCCGGATTTCGGTATCGATGGGAAAAATCATCAGCGCAAAATTTATTCAAGAACCGTTCTCCACGCTCCTGGAACAACGCACGCGCTTTTGGGCCACCGTTTTCTCGCTCGGCCTCTCGTGGATCTTCTGGCGCAACGAAAATATGTTCGTCGACTTTTTCGCGGCGCTGTGGGAATCGACGATTCATCATCGCAAAGGTTTCGCGCGGCTGCATAAATATCCGTCGAACATGATGGATTGGGGCGCGGCGATCATCCGCGATGCGACCAAGAAAAGTTGGTGGCGCGGGGTGCTTGCGCATTTCAAATACAACCGGTGGGCGCGAAGGAATGGAGAAAGGACGCTCACGCTCGGCGCCGACAACGAGATAGAGTTTAGGAAGAAATTCCGCAAAGATTTAAAGCCGTTCCTCGAACACGCACTGAAGATCACCTCACGTGGAGAAATCGATTCGGCACTGAAAAAGATTTCGGCCTGGATAAATGTCGATCCCAATGGATTGCAGTTAATCAAAGTGTTCGACGCCGATGGGCATTTATGGGAAGTATTTTTCGTCACAGTGGAAGGAACACGGTTAACATTCTTCCAACTGAGTCCCGACAAACTCGATTTCGGCGATGGGCCGACCCAGGTAATGGACACCGAGTTTCACGAAAGGATGATCGATTTCGTCGAAGCGGAAAGCGGACATTTTTCCGGACAGTCGGCGCCGAATATTTCCATCAAAGCGGAGCCGGTCAATCTAGGAATTAAAAACCTGCATGTTCACCCATTCACATTTAAGTTGCTGTATCTTGAAAGCAAAAATACCGCCGAATCGGTATATAAATTTGGAGAAAGCGTGCAAATACGCAAACCGCAAAGTG
>CAYXDS010000073.1:0-10668 GCA_964463805.1 uncultured Elusimicrobia bacterium
AATAGGGAAGCTTTAACGAAACAAACACAAGCCAGAACCACAAGTGGGATGAATTGCCCTATGGATTTTCTTTTCTTCATGCATATAGTCTAAGCGACCTTTTTCCACCGAATAAACGAAACGCAATTTCGTCTACCTCAATTCACATGCGGCCGAGAAATTTTGATGCCGGCGATTTTGCAAATCGTGTTGTTCGCGATGTTGTACTGGAGTCGCGTGCGTTCGTTCCACGTGCCGTTGCGCAGTTCTTTTTGAATCTCTCGCGCGATTTCGAGCGGCGCCCACCCGCGCTTGCGATGAATCCGCGCGTAACGACGAATCCATCCGTTGCGCTGCTGCAGCGGCGGATCCGCTTCGCGACGGCCGCGGATGATCGCGTACGGAGTGTGCGCTTCGGCCAGCGCTTTGATGAACTCGATGCACAGCCGTTGCTCCTTCGGCGTCGACGCGACCTGCAGATTAAACGAATAGTTTCCTTCGGTGATGCGGTCGTCCGCTTCGTATTTGAAGCAACCGATCAATTCGCCGTGCTTGTGTAAAAACCGTTGGAGATCATTCCAACGCGCGTCGCGCGACGCTTTGCTGGCTTCGCGCTTCGTGCGCCAAACCGGAAGCGTCAATCGGTAGCGGTGGTTCAGTTGTTTCAAACTTTTCAACAACCGCTGAAGAGGCTTGCCGCCGTCGAGCAAGCGATAGGTGACGCGGATGCGGACCGGCGCATCGTCGCTGACGTTTTGCGGATAGCCGTAATACTTGGTCACACAATTCGACAGCGTCTTCGAATAGTCGATCCATCTTTCAGATTCGTTGCGCACGTATTCTTTCGCGTCGAGATTCGCGACGAACGAACTTAAATCTTCAATCAAGAAATAATGAGCGGACATAAAAACCTCACTTGATGATCGCGACTTTTCCCTGCGATTTGTGCCCGTCGGGGTCCGTTATCAAATAGAAGTAATAACCGGACGCAACCGATTGCCCTGAATCATTGGTCATATCCCACACGACGCGCCCGTTGTCGGCCGACAAAGATTTCACCCAGCGCGAAGACATTGTGAAAAGTTTTACTGTTGCTCCGGCCGTCAGCTGGTCGAATGTAATCGAAGAACCTTTGTGACGATCGGCGGCCCACGGATTTGGGAAGGCTCGCACGTGATCAAGATTGGAAGCGACCGGCCCACTCGTCGGAGATGGGTTTTCTCCGATCGGCGGAGGCGGAACGATCGCAATCCCCCGCGGCTCGGATTCGCCACCGCCCGGCTCCGGTGTAAAAACGCGGACCGTCGCGCCGCCCACGGTAGTGATGTCATCCGCGAAAATCAGCGCGGTTAACGTCGTTCCGCTAACGAACGAAGTGAGCCGGTCCGCTCCATTCCAACGCACAACCGAACTCGGCGAAAAATTGGCGCCGGTGACGGTCAACGTAAACGCAGCGCCCCCCGCCGGAACCGTGCTTGGGTTGAGACTGAACAGTTGCGGCGCCGGATTCGTCGGTGTCGTGGTGAATGTCAACTCGTTCGATAAACCGCCGCCCGGCGCCGGATTAAATACGGTAACGCCGACGCTTAACAACGTGGCCACGTCCGATGCGTTAATCTGCGCGCGCAGCGTATGTTCGTCGACAAACGTGGTCGGTCGATCCGATCCCCCCCATCGGATGACCGACCCGTTGACGAAGTTGGACCCTGAAACGGTGAGCAGGAATCCGGGACTCCCCACCAATACCGTCGGAGGATTCAAACTGGAGGCGACCGGAACCGGATTCGGCCCGATAATGACGAACGGCAGCGCGTTCGATGTGCCTCCGCCGTTCTCAGGATTTATAACGGTGACGGACGCGGTGTCCGGCGTCGCCAGATCGGCATCGGCAACGGCAACCGTGACCAGCGTCGGCGACACAAATGTCGTCGGCCGGTTTTGACCGTTCCACTGCGCTTGAGCGTTGGTCGTGAAATTCGAACCGTTAACGATCAATGAAAAACCGGGAGAACCGAACAGCGTCGAGTTCGGTGTCAGCGATGCAAGGGTGGGCGCCCCCGGCCCCAAGTTCGGGTTTTCCGTATTTTGAGCGACCCATTCCCAAAACACCGGATCACCGACGCCAAGCTCCCACGTATCGATTTTGTTGACGCCAAAACTTTGGATGATGCTCATCTGCGCTTGCAACGCCGTGTTGTCGGGAACCCAAATTTCATGCGGGACACCGGTGCCATCGGAATAGTTGATGCGCAAATACTGCGAGCCGGGATCGCGAACCGGAATCACGCCGTGACTCGATGCGATTTCAATCGCTTCGGCATAATCGAGGAACTGCCCGGGGCCATTGGCCGGCCAATCCCAGCCGAACTGCGTCAGCACCACATGCAATTTACTGGCGGGCACTTCGGAAACGGCAAGCGCGGTTACGTCGCGAACTTTGTCGAGCGGCGCCGACGGCCCCGGCGTCGTTCCGCCGAACGAATAATAATAGGTCATCACTTTGAGAATATCGACGCTTGGCGCAATCGCTTCCCAATCGATGGCTTGCCCGCGCGGACCGTCGGCGTTATCGGTCTTGGGCTGGCAAACGGCCGATAACAATTTTCCTGGCGGCAATGCCGCGCGCAATTCTTGAATGAACGCGGTGTAATACGGCCGCGTGCCTTGCAGCAACCCTTCGTAATCGATGTCGATACCGTCGGCACGCTGACTCAAAGCGACGATTTGCTGAATATGTTGCTGGCGTTTGATCGGATCCGACAAGACGCGCAAAATCAAATCACCATTGTGCTGCTGCGGTGGACTGCTCTCAATATCATTCACGATCGTTATGAACACGGGGCGTGCCGGATGCGGCGTCGCCATTAACGTGGCCAGCGTTGAATCCACCCACGGCTGCGCCGGACGAATGTTGTCGCTCTCGTCAAAATCGTACGCGAACACGCAGATCGAAGTGAACTTGCTTCCATATTGATTCAGCGTTTCTTCATGTCGAACCTGATACGACATCCAACTGCTCATCTGAATGGCCGCCCAACCCGGCGCGGCCGCCGTGAACAAAGCGAATGAAAGCGCGGCCCAGCGACGAATCATGGATGCAACCCTCTCATACGCAAATCAGAATCGGTCTTACCGGGCAGAAAATAATAATCGTCGTCGGAATCCGGGCGCCGCTTGTTCGGTTTTTCGCCGTGAGGATTTCGCCGTTGATCAACCGCCGGTTTGACCGTCGCTTTCGGAGCCGATTGTTTTGTCGACGATGGCGGCGCCACTTTCGTCTCCAAAGCTTTCGGCTTTGCGCTGCCCCATTGGAACAACAAAGAGAAATATTGCGTATCGCCGAGTTCTCCCATCGGCACCCACGCATAATCGAATTCTTGACCGGCCAGGTGAATGCCGACGCCGGCCGTCACTCCGGACAAACGATCGCCCGACAGTTCGCGCGTGGTGTCCGTCGAATAACCGGCGCGCAAACTCAAAAGTTTGGCGACAGTCCATTCCACTCCCGCTTGCGCGCCAGCGAGCCCGCTGCGCGCGTACGCTCCTTGCAACGCCACCGTAACGTTCTCGATAAAAACATACGCGCCGCCCAAACGAAACGACATCGGCAACGGGTCGGCTTGATCAACAAACTTCACGCTATTGCCTACATTTGCGACAACCGCCGATAAACTTAACTGCGGCGTCGCTTGAACCAATCCACCGAAATCAACGGCGTACGCGCTCGCGCTGTAACCGGCGATCTTCGATTGAACAGTTTTTCCTACCAAGCCCAATGAAAAATCGTGCGTGATGCGGCGACCGTAACCGGCCGATGCCGCTAAAAACGAGCCCGAGAAATCGCCGATTTCGTTTCCATTGATGTCGCGCGAGGGAGTATCGCCGGGCCGTAAATATTGCGCCGAAAGTCCGAGCGCATGACCTTGCGAAATCGGATACGCGAAACTCGCCGATTCATAAGCGACCGAACCGATAGAATTTAAATGCATGGCCGCGAGTTGCGTGCTTGGAAGGAAACCAAGGCCGGCCGGGTTGAACAAGGGGGCGTAAGCGTCTACGGCAAGAGCGCCATAGGCGCCGCCCATGGCGGCCGGTCGACCGCCGACGGGAATATCAAGAAAACTGGCGCTTTCGCTACCGGTTGCAGCCCATCCAATATTTATAGGCAGAATTAAGACTGCAAACGAAACAACCCATGTATTTTTGATCCCCATAGCGCATTTGACACGTGTCCCTGCGCTCGGGTTATAAATTAGCCGGCTTCAGCCAGTTCGGAGAGAAAAGAGAAAACGTCGTCGGCCACCGTGAGCGGCTTCAGTAACGCGTCTTCTTTCGAGAAACTTAATACGGGAAGGCCCATGGCCTCACGCTCGACCTTTATTTCTTCATCGGCATCGAATTCGACGGCCACTCGGAACGTGCGCCCGCCGGATTTTAGATGAACGAGGAATGTAATTTCGACGCCTTGAATCTTTTTGCGGCTTTCGAAATAAAAATGATTTCGGGGGCTGCTTAAACTTCGCTCGAAGTGCCAAAACGCAAGCGACATCATTTGTTCGAGTTTCGGCAACGTGCCAAAGTCGGTGCCGCTGATCTTCATGAAGTAATCGTTGTCGATCAACGATTGATGATTCCGCAGTTCCTCTTGGACGAGAATTTTTGAAAATGCGACGACTTTATCGTCGAGTTGGTCAACGCTGCGGCGCCGCGCCAGCACGTTCTCTTGAATCGCGCTCATTAATAAATCTTTCATTTTCTGCCTCTTTGGAGGATGACTCAAAATCTTATCCTCAAGCCGTTAGACAGTTATGAACGGCGCTTGGTTGCAAAAAGATCAAATTTTCACAAGCCGAACGTCCAGAATGGACGCGTTCGTGCGGATGGCCGCGAGAACGTTGTCCGGAACATGCTCATCCACGGTCAAAATACTGACCGCTTCACCGCCGGCCGAACGACGACCGACCTCGTATCCGGCGATGTTCACATTCGATGCGCCGAGGATCGTTCCCACAAAGCCGACCACACCGGGCCGGTCGATGTTCGTGAGCATGATCATGTTGCCTTCGGGCACGATATCGAGCGTAAGATCATCGATCTCAACGAGATGCGGTTGATCGGTGCGGAAAATCGATCCGGCCACGCGGCGACGCGTGCGCGCGGTTTCGATTTCGATAGTAAGGAGGCCCGTGTATTCTTTCGAATCCGGCTGGGCCACTTCTTGAATCGCCAAATTAAAATCCTTGGCTTTGGACAACGCATTCACCGGTGAAATTCCGGAGGTGCGGGCGGAAAGAATCCCAGCAACCGCTTCGGCAGTCAACGGCGACAAATTCACGCGGCTCAACGTGCCGGCGCCCGTGATCGTGACCTTTTTGATCGGACCATCGACAATCTGCGCGATGAAACGTCCAAGACGGCTGGCCAGCACCGAGTACGGCTTGATCTCCGGCGGCAAACCGGCCGGCAGGTTCAACGCATTGCGTGGAACGCCCTTTTCAAAATAGTCGACGACCGCTTCGGCCAATTGAACGGCCACTTTCACTTGCGCTTCTTCGGTCGACGCGCCCAAATGCGGCGTCGCGATCACGCTTGGATGCTTGGCAAGCGCCCAATCGGTCGGCGGTTCGGATTCAAAAACGTCGATGCCGGCGCCTTTCACTTGGCCCGAATCCAACGCTTTCACCAAAGCCGCTTCATCGATGACGCCACCGCGCGCGCAATTAACGATGCGCACGCCGTGCTTCATCTTCGAAATCGATTCGGCATTGATCATATGCTTGGTCGCATCGGTCAACGGCACGTGTGTGGAAATAAAGTCTGATTCGGTGATAATTTCATCGACCGAGCAAAGCTTAATACCGACCAAACGGCACCATTCCGGGTCGGCCATCGGATCGTGCGCCATCACTTGCATTTCAAGTCCGATCGCACGCGTGGCGACTTCGCGTCCCACGCGGCCGAGACCGATGAGCCCGAGTTTCTTGCCCACCAACTCGGTGCCCATGAATTTTTTACGATCCCATTTGCCGAGCTTCATACTCGCATCGGCCGCTGAAATGTTGTGCGCGAGCGCCATAATGAGACTCACGGTATGCTCGGCCGCAGACACTGTGTTTCCACCGGGCACGTTCATCACGATCACGCCCTGCTTCGAAGCGGCGGCTAAGTCGATATTGTCGACGCCGACGCCGGCGCGACCCACCAGCTTCAAATTCTTGCCCGACTCAAGCACCGTCGGCGTCACGCGCGTTTCCGAGCGCACCAACAACACGTCGGCCGTGCTCACTTCGCGCAACAATTCTTCGGGTTTAAGTCCGGGTTTGATCACCACGTCGAACTTCGAGTTTCCAAGAAGCGGAGTGAGACCTTCTTTATCGATCGGATCCGAGACGAGAACTTTTACCATGGCTTACACCAACGCCGCTTCGGCGGCCTCGACGGCTTTGCCCGGCTGCGGAATCTTGTAGCCCATATCTCTCAGCGTTTTCTCAAGCGCTGTCAGGCCGATAATCACGTCGAAGCTGTCCATATAGCCCATGTGCGCGAGGCGGAAGATTTTCCCTTTCAGATGATCCTGACCGCCGGCGATCGACACGCCTTGGTCGCTCAACATCTTTTTGATCAACAGATTGCCGTCGAAACCGTCCGGCAGTTTGGCCGAGGTCAACACCGCGCATGGACGGCTAGAAAACAATTGGAATCCGAGCGCCTTAATGCCCGCTTGCGTAGCGCGTTGCAGTGTGCGATGACGCTCCCACACTTTCTCGATCGTTTCTTCTTGAATCATTTTGATCGCTTCGGCCATCGACGAAAACAGCGATACCGCCGGCGTCCAAGGCGTCTCGTTCTCTTTGATCGATTTGCGGATGGTTTTGAAATTCGAATAGAACTTCGGGCACTTCGACGCTTCAACGTGCTTCCACGCCTTCTCGGACAAGCTCGCCATGGCGAGGCCCGGCGCCGTCATCAACCCCTTCTGCGAACCCGACACAACCACGTCGAGCTGCCATTCATCCTGGTGAAGTTCTTCGCCGCCGAGACCCGAGATCGCGTCCACGATGAAGATGGCGGGCGTCTTCGCGACGATCTGAGCGATCGTCTTCAAATCATTGACGGTACCGGCCGATGTTTCGGTGTGTTGAATCAAAACCGCTTTAACTTTCGGATTCTCTTTCAACGCCGCTTCAATTTTTTCGGGAACGACCGGTTTTCCCCACTCTTCGCGAATCGCATGAACTTTAATGCCGAAGGCTTCACAAATATTAACCCATCGCTCGCCGAACGAACCGACCGAGGCGACGATCACTTCGTCGCCGGGCGAGAGCGTGTTCTGAACAGCCGCTTCCATCGCGCCCGTGCCGGAGCCGTTGATCATGAGAATATCGTTCTTGGTCCGGAACACGTATTTGAGACCTTGCTGAACCGTCGCGAAAACGTTTTGAAACTCCTTGGTCCGGTGGTGCAAGATCGGCTCAGCCGACTTCGCGGCGACGCGCGGTGGAACGGGGGTAGGACCAGGGGTAAGCAAATAATATTTCTTCATGATGACTTGTCGATTCTCCTTTCTATTTCAAGTGCTGTGAATTAATTATGGCCGGGCAGATGCGCGGCCTTACGAGAAGGCAGGACGGATTTCGGTGGGGTGCCCTGCAGAGCCCGTTCAAAGACGTCGTCCACGGATTCTACAGGAATCAAGCGGATTTCGGAGCGGATTTTTTCTGGGATTTCAGGCAAATCTTTCTCATTGCCGACCGGATAAAGCACCTCTTTGATGCCTTCGCGGTAGGCGGCCAGAACCTTCTCTTTGAGTCCTCCGATCGGCAACACGCGTCCGCGCAACGTCACCTCGCCAGTCATCGCCAAATCTTTGCGCACCGCTTTACCGGTCAGCGCCGAGACGATCGCCGTGGCCATCGCAATGCCGGCCGAGGGACCGTCTTTCGGCACGGCGCCTTCCGGCACATGGATGTGAAGGTCGGTCTTGTGAAACGCTTTGTTTCGGATCCGCAATTTTTCGGAGCGCGACTTGACCAACGACAACGCGGCCTGCGCCGATTCCTGCATCACGTTGCCAAGCTTGCCGGTCAAGAGTACTTTGCCCTGCCCCGGCATCGTCGTTACTTCAATCGTCAACGTTTCCCCACCGTGATCAGTCCAGGCGAGCCCCGTTGAAATACCAACCGCATTCACAGTGATCTTCTCGCGTAAATATTCGGGAGCGCCAAGGTAATGATTTAAATCTTTGAGCCCGATTGAAACGGTCTTGGTCTTCTTTTTCGTTTCGCTGTTTTGCACCCACTCAACGGCGACCTTGCGACAGATCTGCGCGATCTTGCGGCCCAAGTCGCGCACGCCGGCCTCCTGCGTATACATGTGGATGATCTTGCGCAACGCTTCGTCTTCGATCTTTAAAACTTTTTCATCGAGTCCATGTTCCTTCAACGCTTTCGGAATCAGGAATTGGTTTGCGATACGCGCCTTCTCATCGGTCGTATAAGCAGAGAACCGGATCACTTCCATGCGGTCCTGCAGCGTGGCCGGGATACTGTAGAGCGAGTTGGCCGTGCAAATGAAAATGATCTGCGATAAATCGAAACCGACATCGAGGTAATGGTCGACGAACGCTTTGTTCTGCTCGGGATCGAGCACTTCAAGCAGCGCGGCGGCTGGATCGCCATGAAAACTCGTTCCCATCTTGTCGATCTCGTCCAATAAAAGCACGGGATTGCGGCTTTTCAGTTTTCGCAGCGCCTGAATCACGCGGCCCGGCATCGAACCGATATACGTGCGTCGATGCCCGCGGATGTCCGACTCGTCGTGCACGCCGCCAAGCGAAATGCGCGCAAACTGCCGTCCAAGAGCACGCGCAAGCGACTTCGCGAGCGATGTTTTTCCCACGCCGGGCGGCCCGACAAAACACAACACGGGCCCCTTAATCGACTTCGTCAACTTTAAAACGGCCAAGTACTCGAGCAGCCGTTCTTTCGGTTTCTCGAGACCGAAATGATCTTCTTCCAAAATTTTCCGCGCGTGAGTCACGTCGGTATCGTCACTCGTAACCGTGTTCCACGGCAACCCGACGATCCACTCGAGATAACCGCGGACGACGGTGGCTTCGGGTGAAAACGGCGCCATCTTCTCAAGCCGCGCAAGTTCTTTGAGCGCGGCCTCTTCGGTGTCCGCGACAAGTTTTAAATCTTTGATTTTCTGGCGCATGTCGTCGATCTCGCGGCCGGAGTCGTCTTTCTGCTTCAGTTCTTTCTGAATCGCACGCATCTGTTCGTTCAGGTAGTACTCTTTCTGATTCTTCTCGATTTGACGATGCACGCGCGTTTGAATCTTTCGCTCGATGTTGAGAATTTCGATTTCCGAATCGAGAATTTCGACGATGCGTGAAAGCCGCTTCGATAAATCGGTGGTCTCAATCAAATCCTGCTTCTCTTCGATGCTGATCAAAAGCGCGTCGGCAACCGTATCCGAAAGTTTCTCAAGCGACGTCATTTGACTCGTCGTCGACAGAACGTCGAGCGGAACGCGTCCCACTTTGCGAACATAGTCATCAAACTTGCGAACGATCATACGGCGCATCGCTTCGAAATGCGTGGCGTCTTGGTTTGATTCTGGAACGGACTCGATCGTCTGAATATCGCCGAACAGCGTGCCGGATTCGACGGAAAGATCCATGAGTTTCGCGCGGGAACGGCCGAGAACGCGGATGCGCACGGTGCCGTCAGGCATGTTGATTGTCTGCAAGACTTCGGCGATGGTTCCGTGCTCGTAAATGTCGTCGCGGCCCGGCTCTTCGACTTTCAAATGACGTTGCGCAGTGACAAACACAAGCCGATCACCGGCGAGCGCGGTTTCAATCGCCTTAATCGAACGCGAACGGCCGACCACGAGCGGCACGTGCAAATTCGGAAACAGCACGCGGTCGCGGACCGGCAACACAGGCATACGAGAAAGGGATTGCGCGTTTTTTGTCATCGGCGGAACGTTAGGCGGATTGACGTTCGGCGTCGCCGTACAACCGGACCGGAAGCTTTTCCTTGCGGACCACGGCATCGTCGATAACGACCTTGCGTAAATTCGTCTGCTCGGGAAGTTCGTACATGAGATCGAGCGTGAGGTCTTCGATAATCGAGCGAAGACCGCGCGCGCCGGAACCGCGTTTGAGCGCGATCGATGCGATCTCTTTCAACGCGGCCTCGGTAAATTCGAGTTCCACGCCTTCAAGCTTGAACATCTTCACAAATTGCTTGATCAGCGCATTTTTGGGACGCGTGAGAATATCGACGAGCGCGCCTTGGCCGAGGGGTTCGAGTGTGGTCACGACCGGCAAACGTCCAATCAATTCGGGAATCAATCCGAACGAGTTCAAATCTTCGGGCTGCAGGAATTTCATGAGCTCGCCCTGCGGCGCTTTCTTCGTGGTCTGCACGTCCGCACCGAACCCAAGCCCTTGACGGCCCATACGACTACGGATGATGTTGTCCATGCCCTCAAACGCACCGCCGCAAATAAATAGGATGTGCGTGGTGTTCACCTGGATGTATTCCTGCTGCGGGTGCTTTCGCCCCCCCTGCGGCGGAACGGAAGCGACGGTTCCTTCGAGAATTTTCAGCAACGCCTGCTGCACACCTTCACCGGACACGTCGCGCGTGATCGACGGCGAATCGGATTTACGTGAAA
>CAYXDS010000074.1:0-10652 GCA_964463805.1 uncultured Elusimicrobia bacterium
GCAGCGCTTTCCAGTCGGGACGCTCGCCGTAAAACTCGTCGAGGAACGCGCGATCGAACCGGGTCAACTCCGAGTCCTCTCCGGTTATTCGCGCCAATAGGGCCGCATGCACCTGCCGCGCGTCTTTTCCGCTTTTAACCGCTTCGACGAAAACTTTTTGACCGGCGAGCAGCGGATGATCAATTCCGTAGGCGCGCGCGTACGGATGTTCGTCGACATTCTTCGTCGCCGGGTGATCGGCTCCGTAGCGAAACTTGTCGAGTATTTTTAAATGCAGTCTTCGCAGATCCGGACGTTCCTTTTGGATTTCCTCAAGATACAGAGACAATGCGACGGAATCCGGATGCGTGATCGGACTCTTGTAGAGCAAACCTTCGCCGATCGCCCGTTCCGATGGAAAATCTCCTTGGACCTTCATTCGTTGATTCAGGTAGGCGATGTAGCTCTCGGCGCCGGCCGACCACAATGGAGATCGACCGGGCATGCGCACTTGAGGAACGGCGAGCGTGCGCAACTCGAAAATCGGAACTTTGCTGCCGGCCGGCAACGGTTTCCGAGGAAGATTTGAGTGGAACGGAGGCGCCGGATTATCACGGTTCAAACGCGGCTCCGGACCAAACGTCCGCGCGAGCACCGTTTCGTACGTCACGCGCGGCCGCGCCTCTCCGTGATAAAAATAATCGAATTTTTCCGGAAGCGCGCTGGTCGTATACTCGAGCAATTGTTTCTGGACCGTTTTCAGATCAATGGAATCATCGGCGAGCGCGCGCGACAAAATTCGAATCCGGAGAACAAAAGGACTTCGCTCTCCATATCCGAATTGCTTAAGCCATTGCTCGTAAATATCCCACGATTTCGTCAGTCGCGCATAGATCGCGCGGCCGCGCGCGGAGCTGCGATCGATCGTTTTCAACACCTCGCGCGCAGCGATCACCGCGGGAATGCCCGTGGGCCGGATTTCGCGCATCACGCGCAACGCGAGCAACCCATACGCGGGATCATCTGACACTTGTTCGCGCAAGAAAATCCGTGAGACCGAGAAATTGCGGTGGAAAAATCTCTCGCTGGCCATGCCGACGATGCGTCCGATCGCGCCGTTGTCCGCCAACACCGGCACCTCGCTTTTCGACAAATCTCCGGTCGGCGTCCACACACGCGTTTCCATCGCCGGCTCGCTTCCGGCCGATCCGTAAGGAATCCATCCGTAATACACGTCGCCTTGCTTTTCGATTTTCACGATTTTCAAGTAGCTGAGACTGTCCACCGGTTCGGTGAGATTCAAGCGTACTTTCTGAACCATCATCGGCACCACGCTGCTGTGAAAGCCTGAACCATATTTTTCATACAACGGGTCGCGCTCAATCGTTCCGGTACGAATATCGATTTTCACGACGCTCGCGGAATAAATTTCCTCGGTCCTCGAATTGACGATCGTGTCTTTCCCACGTGACTGTTCCCGCGTCAACCGCTCCTGCGCATATATATGTTTGACTCGACCTGTTTCTCCATCGGTCGTCACCAGCACCACGTTGTAATGGCCGGTCAAAAACTTTTCGCGCAAAGCTTTGTCAGGAACAATTCGTTCGAGCGCGCTCGAACCCATCAATGGGATCAAGCTATGTTCTTTCATTGCGAACGGGCTTAAACGATTGTCGATCAGCAATGACGATGCAAACGCCAGATGCTCGGCTTTTTGGAGGTTTTCCCAAGCTTCGCTAACCCTGGAGTCCTTCAATTCATGAGCGGTCACCGCAGCAGTTCGCTCGTCGATTTTCTTCGGGTTTTCTTTTCCGATTGCGAACCCCACGTTCAGCACCCATGCGCTAAGCATCACCGTTAAAAACTTTAAAACCGATTTTGCCTTCGACTCGCTTTCAACGATGTACGAGAACGTTCCCACGATCGGAACCGTAACACGTTGCAACGCTCGATATCCTTTTGCCGGCGCGTTCCCAATCGCCACGAGGACCGGTTTCAATCCATGATCAAACGTAAGCCGAAAAATCGATGGGCCGACGGACTCACGTTTTACTCCGGTCTCTTTCGGAACTCGTTCGTTGCCGATCGCCGCCGCCGTCAACAGTTGGACCGTCGCATCGACGGCTTCCGGATTTTTGCCGCTCTCGATCGAAACGCCGACGGCCGTAGCAATCGGCGCCAAAAATAACTTTTCTCCTTGGATTATTTTCTCCAGCGGCGTCTTCTCCCGTGAAAACACCGAAAGATAACGGGAACCGCCCGCTTGATCCACATGCGTGAGCCGCGGCTGAATGACCGCGTACGAACAACCGCGGCCGCGCAGATATTGCGTGACCGCCGAGGTGTGAAAACCACCGACGATCAAACATGCTTGTTTGTCGGCGTTCGACAAAAGATTATCGACGATCTTTCGGCTGCGGAAATCGGCTTCGATATAAAACCGTTCGAAATTGCTTAACCGCCGCTCCAAACGCCGCTCATTATCGGAGAGCGCCGCATGCGTACCGGCCAGCAATTCTCCTTCTTCATTGCGGACGCCGACTTCGATGGCCTGAATTTGTTTGTATTCCTGCCACTCTTGGGACGTCAACGCGAAATCGGTGAGTTTTTGAATCAAATGCATCTTGCGGATTTTCATCAGCCAATCTTTTTCATCGACGCTTTTCACCGTGTTGTTGATGGCGCAACGCTCCAACGTTTTCACCGCCGCGAACAGTTTGTCGGCGTTGATCCGATCGGCCAACATCACGTATTGAAGATACCGCTCGAACAACGGATAAGAAGATAAACGCACGTCGGTGCGCCGGCACAAATCTCCGAACCATGAGAAATAGTCGGCGTACGATAAACGCCCCGCCTGATAGGCCAGGCTTTGCTGAACCAACACATCCAAGTCATTTTTTTTCAACCGTCGCACCAAATGCTGCATCAACGACGAACGTTCGGCTTCTACGCGATCGAACGCGAGACGTTTTTCAATATCGATCGCCGCCATAAATTGTTCGAGAACCAGTTCACGCTCGCCATCTTGTTGATGGGCATAGGGCTCAAGCTTCCGTACATAATCGGGCAAGTCGATATCGGCGTGTTCATAGGAACGCATCAATTCGTTTAATTGCCGAGTCGCCGGCGTGAATGTCGCCCTTGCCTGGTCTTGCTGATGTCGTTTAATCTGTGAAAGCATTTCCTCGACGGAATCTTTTTCGGATACCGCTGCGCGATAAGCGGCCACATTGGCGCCGTAATAGCGGGCGTCGTCGACGCCGCGGAAAGTAGGCGCGCGCGGCTGCGTCAATCCCACATAGCTGGGCGCCGCGATCATGTTTCGATTCAAAAAATGCGACGCCAATTGCCGCGTCAACGATTTGTTCTCGAACGCCTGGAATCGCGTGAAATCAAACGCGTCAAACGCGCCTTCCACGCCGACGAGAATTTTCCCATCGTTCACTTGATTCAGGATTTCGGCGATATTGGTCTGCGCTTCGGCGTTTTGATGCACGTCTTGAATGATCAGAACAAAAGGCGCTTTGGGGCGGTCGTCCATTACGATTGATTTGACCAATCCGTGGGTGCCGTTGAGGGATTTCAAAAATGCCGGAACGTTCTTCGATAAAAACGCCTGGGGAAGAGAGCGGGGACTGGAGATCGAGGAAAAGGAACCGGGTGCCATTTGTTGCAGCGGAAAACCGATGTTCCCAAACGCCAAATGTTGCCGATTCCGCGCTTGCCATACATTGGTCTCTTGCGCGTAACAAAGAACCACGTTCACCCATCCGTACAGAACGGCCATCATCGCCGCAAAAACAGTCTGCAAGATCCGCTTTGATCTCATGCGCTTAGCCCCCTCGCTTCGCGTTCGTTGTTTCCGGTCTGCATTTAAGCGCGCATGGATTAAGATCTCCTTAAGAAACGGTAACACTTATGTAAATTATGTAATCGGTTACATTTATAAATACGCATTATTATAAGGATAAACATGAAATATCAATGTATTTAAAGTAATCGATTACATCCTGGGCCAATGGAAGGAGCGTCGACAGAATGGAATTTACACGGAATCTCGGAGCAACAACTGGCTGGGAACGTCGATAAAAACGGGCGTGGAGACTTTGTTCTCTATCAGATCCAATAACAAGCGCGTGGAGCGTTCGGCAATTTCATGCAAGGGCTGCGCCACCGTGGTTAGCCGCGGCTCCACGAACTCGCCGATGTCGATTCCATCGTATCCCATCACGGCCATATCGCGCGGGCAACGAATATTGAGCGTTTTCAATGCGCGCAGAGCGCCAAGCGCCATTTCGTCGTTCGAACAAAAGATCGCGGTCGGTTTTTTTGAGTTGGTTTGCATCAACGACAACGTCGCATCATAACCACCGGCCATCGTCAATTCGGTCTGCATAATCATCGAGGGCCGTGGCTTTACCCCGTGGTCGGTCATCACTTTCATATAACCCTCGTACCGCACGGCGATTTCCGGAAAAAATCCTCCGCCTCGAAGGAACGCGATCTCTTTGTGACCTTTCTGAACCAAATGCAGCGTCGCTTTTCGGGCCGCCTCGAAATGATCCGAGTAAACGCCGTTCAAATGTTGATGCTGGGCCGGATTTAAATTCAACAACACCACCGGCTTGCTCCAAGCGGCGAGCATCTTTTTCGGAAATCGCAACCCATACAACAGCGGATCCGAATAGGGCGACAGCAACAGCCCATCAATACCCACCGTCAACACGTGCTGGTCGATATGACTTAGAACTTCCCCTCTCGGCAACATGATGATCTTGCAGTTGTATTGACCTTCCTTCTCCAGCACGCTGTACACGCCGGCCAAAACCTTGATCAAGTAATCGTTGAAGAAAATCGACTCAAGACTGTTCGGCAGCACAAGCCCGATGGTGCGGGTCTTTCCCGACGACAGCTCCCGAGCGGCCCGATGAGGCACGTACCCCGACTCCTTCACGAAACGCTCAATTCGCTTGCGCGTTTTCTCGGTCACCAAATATTTGGTCGCCGGGTTTAACGTGCGTGAAACTGTGGCGACGGAAACGTTTAGTTTTTTTGCGACCTGCTGAATATTCATGAACGCGCGGCACGTCCGCCGGGGTGGGCCAAAATTTTTTTCAGCCATTCCTTGTTCTTCCATTCCGCTTGGATGCCGGCGGAAAACACCCATTTATCGAAATGAACGTCGGGAAAGCCGTCGCTTTTTGCATCGTCTTCGCCGAACACCGCGTAACCGGTGTCGGTTTCGTGCACGATCACTTGCGCGACCCGCGCGTCCTGCTCACCCGACAGTTTCGGGCCCGTTTCGTAGATCGCCTGCGTCACGTAGAAAAAAGATTTCGCGAGCATTTCGGCGGTGGGATTGATCGGCGCGAGAATGTGGCGGTCCGGATTGATCTGGTCGATGATTTTCGCGCGCGGGTCTTTGTCCCAAATCATCACCGCGTGATCGAACGAGTCGAAGAAGTCATTGATGCCGATGTCCTTCACCGCTTTGAAATCGGACACCATCATCGCCTGGTTCGGTTTCGTGCTGCGCAGGAACAGTTCGAATTTGTAGCTGTGGCCGTGCAGGTGATGGCAACGCTTCGTGTATGCCCCAACGGTCGTGTGCGCCATCTCGGCTTTAAAAAGTTTTCGGATTAACATGTTTCCCTCATTTGTCATTGCGAGCACTACATCCTTATTTCATTAATAAGGTTGTAGTGCGTGGCAATCTCATAAATGCCTTTTTCAATTGAATAGGAATTTATGAGATTGCCACGCGCAACTTCTATTTATGAAATTTTATGGATGCTGCGCTCGCAATGACAGCTTTTAATAATAGTAATTGCCCGTCACTTGGAACGCGTCCGGGTGATGGCGAATTCCATTTGTGTCGATGGTGACCACGTCGAACCGAACCATTTTATCCTGGATTCCTTTCGCTTTTAGATACAGCAATGCGGTTTTCGTCATGTGCGCGATTTTGCTACGCGTGATCGCTTCCTCGGGCAAACCGAATTCATCAGAACGGCGACGCTTCACCTCGATGAACACGAGCGTGCGGCCGTCCTGCATAATAAGATCGATCTCGCCGCCGCGCGTGCGGAAGTTCGACTCGATCCACACATAGCCTTTGCCGATCAAAAACTCTTTCGCGGTCGCCTCGCCCTTCTCGCCGATGTATTGACGCAGTTCGCTCATAACGTTGTCATTGCGAGGCCCGTCTTTGTCTTATGGGCCGTGGCAATCTCATAAATGCCGTCTTTCAATCGAATAGGAATTTATGAGATTGCCACGCCCAGCCATAATTATGAATTCTATGGATGCTGTGCTCGCAATGACAGCCTCGCAATGACAACGAGCATGCAATATATGCTTCATTTTAAGCTCTTAATCGGCTCAAAGCTGCGACGGTGGATTTCACAGGGACCGAATTGGCGGATCGCTTCGAGATGCTGCTCGCAGCCGTAACCTTTGTGCGTGTCGAACCCGTACACGGGGTAACGTTCGTGCAATTCTTCCATGATCGCGTCGCGCGTGACTTTGGCGATGATCGACGCGGCCATGATCGACGCGCTCAATCCGTCGCCTTTGATGATCGCCTGCTCGATGAAACCGGAGCCTGGTTTACGATTGCCGTCGACGACGACCAGATGCGGTTTGATTTGAAGCGCCTGCGCGCACTGGCGCATCGCCAGCATCGACGCTTCGAGAATATTAATTGAATCGATAATCGTGTGTTCGATCACAGCCACCTCCACGGCCAACGCCGTTTCTTGAATTTCACAATACAGCGCTTCGCGCTGTTCGGGAGGGACGATCTTGCTGTCGCGCAAACCAACGATGCGCGGTTCCGGAGGGAGAATGACGGCGGCCGCTACGACGGGCCCCGCCAACGGACCTCGACCGACTTCGTCGAGTCCTGCTAAATAGAAAACGTCTGGAGAGGAATGAAAAGAAGAGCCGATACGAAAGTCAAATTCGTAGCCGTCGAGCTCCTCCATGAGAGGATTAAAGCTTTATTTTTTTGAAGCGGCGAGTTCTTGGGTGGGGACGGTGACCGACGCGGCTTTTCCATCAACGGCGGCGCCGACGTTTTTCTTCGCGTCCAACGTGCCGAGCGCGTCTTTGTCTTCGAGTTTCGCCGCGCGGCCGATACGGTCACGCAGGTAATACAGCTTCGCGCGGCGCGCATGGCCCGAACGAACGATCTCGATTTTTTCCAACGTCGGCGAAACGAGCGGGAAGCAACGTTCCACGCCGACGCCAAATGAAATTTTGCGAACCGTGAACGTACGCGAACCGCCATGACCTTTAAACGAGATCACCGTTCCCTCGAACGCTTGCACGCGAGTGGTGTCGCCTTCGGTGATTTTCACAGACACGCGAACCGTGTCGCCGACCCGAAATTCCTTCGGTTCTTTCTTCTGATGTTTTTTGTCGACGTAGTTTAAAATTTCTTGTCTGTTCATGATGGTATCCTCGAATATAAGTTAAATCCAAAATTTGTCTCCCCCGCGAAGGCGGGGGCCCAGACATCTTAGGCGCCTGGATTCCCGCCTACGCGGGAATGACGGCTTAAAAGCTCTGGCTTCTTCTTCTTCGTTTGCTTCGTCGCTGCGGCCTTACGCCATTTTTCTATTTCTCGATGATTGCCGGAAAGCAGCACATCCGGCACTTTCTGACCGCGCCACACACTCGGTCGAGTGTAATGGGGATAATCGAGAATCCCAGTCGAAAATGACTCATTTGTTATCGACTCCGGGTCACCTACGACGCCCGGCACCAATCTTGCCACCGCATCAACGAAAACCATCGCCGGAAGCTCGCCGCCGGTTAAAACAAAATCTCCGATCGACACTTCCTGATCGATATAGCGCATCAATCGCTCATCGATCCCTTCGTAATGGCCGCAAAGAACGACGATTTTCTTCTTCTTCGCCATCCGCTCGGCCAACTTCTGACCCAGCGTTTCGCCTTGCGGCGACATATAAATCACCCACGGTTTCGACGCGCCCTTCTTCATAGCGCCCAGCGCTTTTAGCGCCCGGAACACCGGCTCAGCTCGAAACACCATGCCGGCTCCGCCACCATACGGCCGGTCGTCCACTTTTTGATGCCGTGAATCGTCCGACCACTGCCTTAAATTGTGCACGCGGATCTTCAAAACTCCCGCTTGCTGCGCTCGACCCAACAAACTTTCGTCGAACGGCCCCGCAAACATCGCGGGAAAAATCGTCAAGATATCGATTGCGAGAGCCAACTAGGTCGCTCTCAAACCGTCCGGCAACTCCACTTCAATTCGCTTGCCTACGATGTCGATCACTTTAACAACCGACTTCAACGCCGGAATCAAAACCTCGCTCGCGCCTTCGCCCACCACATACACGTCGTTCGCGCCGGTCGGCAAAACGTCTCTCAAAACGCCGAGAGTTTCCCCTTTTGTCGTGACCACCGTGCAACCGGCCAAATCTTTTACTTGGTAAACGGGTTCGCTCATTTCGGTGCCGTCATTCCCGCGAAGGCGGGAATCCAGACGCCTAAGGTGTCTGGGCCCCCGCCTTCGCGGGGGAGACGAAATTATTTTGAAGCTTTCGGTTCTTTCTTTGCTTTCGGAGCTTTCGGCTCTGCGGCGGCGGGAGCGGCAACAACCGGCTTGACTTGCTCCCAGATACCGGCTTTCTTCAATGTGTGCAAAACGGATTCGGTCGGCAACGCGCCGACGCCGACCCAATATTTCACGCGGTCGACTTTAATCGCTTCGGGTTTCGTCATGTTGCGCGGGTTAAATGTGCCGAGTACTTCAATAGGAGACGCATCGCGGGAATTGCGGCGGTCGGTGGCGACCAAACGGTAAAAAGGCGCATGGGGACGGCCGATACGATTGAAACGGATTCTAACGCTCATTCTATTTTTCTCTCTCTTGATAAATTAGCCAATAAAAGACCCGGGTGCTTTTCCATCGGGATGGCGCTAAGCAGGGTGGGCTTTGGCTGAAAACGAGTTCGAATCGTACTTTAGTTGGTCGGACCCGTCAACAACAAAGTTAGGTCAGAGTGGGCCTCTCTAACAGCCCGATAATACGCTGCGTTATTGACGACAGCCCGATTTTACCGAGCCGGGTCGGCTTCACCCACTTAAATTTCACGTAGCGTGTGCCTTTCGGTGGCAGCAGGTCCGGCCCTGTTGTTTGGGGCTCGCACAAGAATGAACGGACCACAAACACTCGGTGCGACAGTTGATGTTCGAACATCGGTAACGCTTGACGCACTTGGATTTTATAGCCGAGTTCGGAGTGAACCGCTTCTTCCAAATATTGAATTGGATCAACACCTGAAGGGGCGTCGGCGCCGAGGAATTCCCATAAGCCACCGAACAATCCTTCGTGCGGGCGTTGCCCCATCAACCACTCGCCACCGTGTCGAAGGATCGCGTACAGCCGGCGAACCTTTGGGCGATCCGGCGTTTCGCCTTTCAACGGGATTTCATTTTGACGGCCCGCTTTGCGCGCCAAACAAAATTCGGCGGCCGGGCACTTATTGCAATGGGGATTTTGTGGCAGGCATACGGTGGAGCCGATGTCCATCAACGCAAGGTTGATATCTTTTGAGCAAGACTGACCTCGGCTGGCGATCGACGTCGAAACAATGCGCGGCGTGCTCGCCAAATCGAACGACAGTTTTTTCAAAATCACTTGGACCGCGTTGAGCCGTGGATCGTCTTCGATCGCAAGCAGCCGCATCAGCACGCGGATAATGTTGCCGTCGAGCACGGCGGCCGGACGGTTGAACGCGAACGCGGCGATCGCGCCGGCCGTGTACGGACCGATGCCCGGCAGCTTCTGTAACGCTTCAACGTCCTGCGGAATTTTTCCCTTAAAATCGCTTTCGACCATTTTCGCGGCCGCCCACAAATTCCGCGCGCGCGCGTAATAACCAAGACCGGACCACAACGCTAGCACCTCATTCATGTCGGCTTCCGCCAGCGCTTTAATGGTTGGAAATTTCTTCAGGAACCGTTCGTAGTAGGGCTTCACGGTCGCAACCGTCGTTTGCTGCAGCATGAATTCGGACAGCAATACAGCGTACGGATCTTTCGTCTTGCGCCACGCCATATCATGGCGGCCGTTCTTTTTATACCAGGCGAGAAGTTTCGTTAAGAATTTTTTCTGGACGGAGGGATCGAGAAGGGACATAAGTGGTCGATGATTTAATTTAAGCCGTCATTCCCGCGAAGGCGGGAATCTAGACTCCTAAGGTGTCTGGGCCCCCGCCTTCGCGGGGGAGACGAATTAGCGAAGCCCAAGTTTTTTGCACAAATTGTCCAAATCTTCCGGATCGTAAAACTCGAACTTCATCCAGCCTTTCTTGCCGTTCGTTTGGATATCGACGCGGCGTCCGAGCGAACGCTGAATCTCTTCTTGATATTTCTGCACTTCGGGAAGCGTCGGCTTCGCTTTGCGCGGCGCGCCGTTTTTCTTTTCGGTGGTTGTGGACAGCAACGCTTCGAGATCGCGCACGGTCAACTTCTCGTTGACGATACGCTCAAGGAAACGCAGTTGCGACGAATGTTCGGAAAGGCCGGCCAAACATTTCGCGTGACCTTCGGTGATCGTTCCCGAGCGCACCGCCGATTGAACGTCCTCGTGCAAGCGCAAAAGTCGCAGCACGTTCGCGACGGTGGAGCGG
>CAYXDS010000075.1:0-10642 GCA_964463805.1 uncultured Elusimicrobia bacterium
TTGCGAATCAGGACAAAATCAAGAACGAAGAGTTCGATAAGTTCAAAGACCAAGTGGTCAAAGACAAAAAAGTCGACGCGGCCAAACTTAATGCCTGCATAAAAGCGGGCAAGGCGCTCGCGCGCGTGCAGGCCGAGAAGAAGGAAGGGCTTGCGGTCGGCGTGAATTCCACTCCGACGTTTTTCGTGAACGGACGTATGCGCCGCGGTTTCCGCGATTTCGACGACATCAAAGTGGTCGTCGAAGAAAAACTGAAGGAACTGAAGAAATAAATGCGCAGCCCCCGCCGTCATTCCGGCATGATTCGTCTTCCCGGCCCGATGGTCGGTGTGATTGACACGGAACAATGTAAGCCGGGATCCAGCTTTTCATCGGATGGGTGTTATACGAGAACGACGCAGCCTTTTTCTCGGGTCGCTTCTGTCTCGAGAGAAGCTAGATCCCGGCTTACGTTGTTTTCGGTCAATTGCAGCAGTCGAATGGCCGGGAAGACGAATTGCTGATGGCAACCATTATGACGATAGCGTTGGAGCAACAGGGTTAAAATGCGCAGTGGCGTTCATTGTTCGGTTCGGAACGGATTTGCGGGCGCGTTGCGGGAAGCGGCCGAGCTGGGGTGTGAGACGCTGCAGATTTTTACGCAGAGTCCGCGCGGGTGGATGACGCGTGTGTATCGCGATGAGGAGTTCACCGAGTTTCATCGCGAACGCGAACGGACCGGGCTCACGCCGATCGTTGTTCACGCGCCCTATCTGCCGAACCTGTGTACGTCCGACGCCGAGATGTACCGCAAATCTCTGAACGCGCTGAAGGCCGATCTCGATCGGTGCGACAAACTCGGCGCCGAATATTTGGTCGTTCATCCGGGCGCGTATTCGCCCGATGCCGATTTAAAAACCGGCCTGGATCGCATCGGCGCCGCGTTTAATGAAGCATTGTCCACGGCGTCCGGGAAAACGAAAATCCTCGTCGAAAATATGGCCGGCGGCGGGCGTCGCGTCGGCGGTTCGTTTCAACATGTCGCTGAAATTTTGAAACGAGTGAAGAATCAAAAGCGCATCGGCGTTTGTCTCGATACGTGTCATACGCTCGCAGCCGGGTACGACATCTCGACCGAGGCGGGTGTTCGCGCGACGTTGAAAGAATTCGACGCTGAAGTCGGTCTTGAGCGAATCTCCGTGATTCATGTGAACGATTCGAAGGGGGCGCGCGGAAGTCATCGGGACCTGCATGAAAATTTAGGCGAAGGTAACGTCGGCTTGCGCGGTCTCAGCGCTTTGTTTCATAGCGGTCCTTTCAAATCCTGCGCGTTCATCCTTGAAACGCCGAAAGAGCCCCTGCCCGATTCCGATCTCGAAAATTTGCGCAAATTGCGTTCGTGCCTTCCCGTTCATGAACCCGCTGCCGCCCATTAAAGCGGGCCTCGAGGCCATCCAGATCGAACACGAGGGGAAACCGCTCGTGTTGCTGCACGATCAAGAACGCATCAACACCGAACCCATCGCCGTCACGCTGGCCGGTTTTATGATCGCGTCGATGCTGGACGGGCAGAGCACGGCGGCCGATCTCGTGACCGCGTTTTCGAAAACGACGGGGCAGCTGATTCGCGCCGAAGAAGTTGAAGCGATGGTCGCTCAACTGGACAAAGCGTTTCTGCTCGAGACGCCGGCGCTGCAGCAAAAACGCCAGCAGATCCACAAAGAGTTTGAGCAAAATCCCGTTCGGCCGGCCGCGCACGTGAAGAGCGGGTATCCGGACAATCCGATGGAACTTGCCGCCGAGCTCGGAAAGTTTTTCCAAGATCCGAAAGGTCCCGGCAAACAAATGACGTCATCGCCGACGAAACCCACGCCGTTGATTCTGTTTGCTCCGCACATCGATTTTCGCCGCGGCGGCCCCGCGTACGCATGGGCTTACCAAGCGCTTAGCGAATGCGCGCCGCCCGATCTTATCGTCGGTCTCGGTGTCGCGCATATGTCGCCGAATTCGCCGTGGGTGTTGACCAAGAAGAGTTACGAAACGCCGTACGGGCCGATGCCGTTGAGCGACGTTCTCTACGACGACGTGCAGTCGTCGTTGTGGTACGCGGGCAACGCCGATCAATGGACGCATCGCACCGAACATTCACTCGAGTTTCAGGCGCTGTGGTTCAAATATTTGTGGCGCGATAAAACGCCGCCGTGGGTGCCGGTTTTGTGTTCATCGTTCGATCGCTTTTGCCCCGACCGGCCGCCCTCGACGGTGCCGGCGATTGATGAAGGTTTGCGCAAGATCGGCGAAAAATTAAAGGCGCGGCAAGCGGCCGGTCAAAATATTTTAATCGTGGCCGGCGTGGATCTCTCCCATGTGGGGCCGCGGTTCGGCGATAACGAGAAACTCGGACCCGAGCTTGAAAAGAAAGTAGAGGCGGCCGATCGCGCGTCGCTCGAACATGCGTGGAAAGGCGATGCCGACGCGATGTATATGTCCGTCGTTGAAGGCGATCATTGGCGCAAATGGTGCGGATTGTCGGCCATTTACTCGGCGCTGCGCCTTGGCGAAATTTTTTCCGGAAAGAAACCAGAGGGACGTCAACTGACGTATGGCCAGGCACCCGATCCGGCGGGAGGCCTCGTGTCCTTCACGAGCGCCGTTTTCGAGCGCGGATGAACGTTCAAAAATTCCCGGGACTTTTCTCGGAAGCGTTCAAAGCGTGGAAAAAAGGGCGGCCCGCCATGCTGTCGGCCAGCCTGTCTTACTTCACTCTTTTTTCGTTGGTGCCGGCGATCGTGATCACGCTGAAGCTGTCCGGCCAAGTGTTTGAAGCGCTGACGGTCAAACAGAAGATGCTCGAAGAAATCGCCGATTGGTTTACGCCGGAAGTGGCCACGTCCGTGCAGACGTTGTTGAGCGCGGCTGAGAAAGCGTCCGCGAAGGCCACGCTGTTTACGGCCGGGTTTTTGTTGTGGGCTGCGCTCCGCATGTTCACGCAGATTCAAGACGCGTTGAACGATGTGTGGAATGTTGGCGCGCCGAAAGGTTTTCGCGACTGGCTTGCGAGCCGGTTTCGCGCGGTGTTGATGATCGCAGTGTTCAGTGTCGTTGTGATTTTATTTCTCTCGGTGGATCTCACGTTCGCCGTGCTGAAGAAATCGCTCGTGAAGATTTTTCCGGTCGTGTTGATCAAGGGCGTCATTCCATTCATAAGTTTTTCATTGGCGCTCGCGTTGTTCACCGTGTTGTTCGCGATGATCTTTAAACTTTTGCCCGATCGGCCGATCGCGTGGAAAGACGTGTGGGTCGGCGCGATGGTGAGCTCGCTTCTTTTCGCGTTCGCGCGATGGCTCATTACATTTTATTTTTCCCACTCGCTGATCGCATCGTTTTACGGCGCGGCCGGGTCCGTTCTCGTGCTGTTGATTTGGATCTATTTTTCGATGCAAATCTTTCTTTTGGGCGCTGAATTTACGCGCGTTTATTCGGAATCGAACACGATGCGTCGACGCCGATAATTCGCGGCGTTTTTTGTTTTTCTCCGCTGATTTAAGATATTCTCCGTCGGAAATTAAGCGCAACGAACGATTTTCGCGCTGATTCGTAAATTCACGGAACGGAGGCCTTGCTTGAAAAGACGACATTCCGGGATTTTGCTGGCGTCGCTTGTGCTTCTCTTGCCTGTTTTTCCAACCGCATTACGCGCTGAATCAAACGCCTACACAAAATCTCGCGACAAATATTACGCTGATCTCGATGCGCTGAACGCGTTGTGGAGTTTTTACAAATACCAACTCGTCAGCGACGGCCGCGTGCTGAGTCCGGAAAATAAATTTTCGAGTTCCGAAGGCCAAGGCTACGGCATGTTGCGCGCGGCATGGGCCGGCGACCGGGATGCGTTCGATCAAATTTGGAAATGGACGCGTGATAATCTGCAGACGCGCGGCGACGCGTTGTTCTCGTGGAAGTGGGATGGCCGGGTGCTCGACAAAAATTCGGCCACCGACGCGGACACCGACATCGCGCTGGCGCTCGTGCTGGCGTCGCGCCGGTTTTCTGCCCCCGAGTATTTGGATCAGGCGCGCCCGATCATCCATGATATTTGGGAAATAGATATTTATTCGTCAAACGGTCGTGCTTATGTGACGGCCGGCGATTGGTCTCCTTCGATGCCGGCGCCGGTCGTGCGCGTCGGATATCTCGCGCCGTACGCCTATGAGGTGTTCGCCGGCGTCGATCGTTTTCATCCGTGGAAAAAACTGGTGAAAGAATCGTATGCGTTGTTGCACTGGATTTACTTCGACAAAAATTTGAAGGTTCCGCCTGAGGTCGTTTATGTCGATCGTTCGAGCGGCGATTATTCGTTGTCGAACCCGGCGACCGGTCTTGCCGCGAATTTTTCGTACGACGTGTATCCGTTATTTTGGCGCGTTGCCACCGATGCGAAGTGGTTTTTTCGGCCGGATGCCAAATTGCGCCGCCGCATGCTCGCGTTTTTCGAATCGGAATGGGCCTCGAAGAGTCGAATTCTTGACCAATACCAGACGGACGGTTCTCCCGCATCGAATTTTGAAGGGCTGCCGCTGTATGCGACCGTGCATTCGTTGGCCGTGTTGCACGCGCCGGCGTTCGCGCAGGCGTTGCGCGAGAAGAAACTGGACGCGTTGTGGGCCGAAGCGTCCGCGTTCGAGTCGACCGTTCCTTATTATTTGCACAACTGGCTGTGGTTCGATCGCGCACTTGAGCTCCATATCGCGCGTCGTTATGACGAGGTGGCCGGGTTCCTTTATCCGCTCGATTTCTCCGGCGTCGTCGAATATTTCCCGTGGCTCGCGTTCACCGTGTTCATCTTTTTGTTTTTGTTGACCGGCGTGCACCGGGTTTTTCGTTTCGGTTTCTTCGTGGCCGGGTTTTATTTGGGGGTTCGTTACTTATGGTGGCGCGCGTTCAATACGCTGAACTGGGTCGAGTGGCCGGGGACCATTGTCAGTATCTTGTTGCTGTCAGCCGAATGTTATTTCTTGTCGACGGTGGCGTTGCTGTTGTTGCAAGTGGGCGTCGGCGGCAAGGCAAAGAAGCCGAAATACGTGGCGGCCACAGTTTATGATCCGCTGCCGGTCGACGTGTTGATTCCCATTTATAAAGAGTCGATTGAAATCCTCGAGAAAACATTGATCGCAGCAACGGCGATGAGATATCCGTCCAAAACCGTGTACGTGCTGGATGACGGTCATCGTGAAACTGTCCGCGCCACGGCCGAGCGGTACGGTGCGAAGTATTTGCCGGGCCCGCAGAAGCGATCGAAGGCCGCGAATTTGAATGCGGCGCTCGCGATTTCGTCCAGCCCGCTCGTTGCGGTTTTCGATACCGATCATATTCCGCTCACAAGTTTCTTGCAGGAAACCGTGCCGGCGTTTTCGGATCCGAAGATCGGGTTCGTGCAGACGCCGCATCATTTCTACAACGACGACATTTTTCAGCGAGCGTTCGGGAATTCGAAACGCGTGCCGAGCGAACAAGATATGTTTCATCACGGCATTCAAGGCGGCCGCAATGAATGGGACGGCGCCTTTTTCGTCGGCAGCGGCGCCGTGTTCCGCCGTAAAGCGCTCGAGGACATTCAAGGCTTTCCGCTGATGAGCATCACTGAAGATATTTACGCGAGCCAAAAGATTCATTCGGCCGGCTGGAAATCGTTGTTCATCGATAAGGATCTCGTGGTCGGCCTTCATGCGGAGAATTTGGCCGCGTATTTGACGCAGCGTCGACGTTGGATGCTCGGCACGCTGCAAGTCTTCTTCAAAGATAATCCTCTGTTCGCGCGCGGATTGCGGTTGCGGCTGCGGTTCGGTTATTTTGCGTCGCTTTATTATTTTTTCTTTCCAATCGCACGCTGCATTTTGTGGGTGACGCCCGTTTGCTTTTTGTTGTTTCACTGGCATGGAATTCTCGGAGATATGTCGCATCTGGTGGCCGTGATCGTTCCTTTTATCGTGGCCCAAACGTTGATGACGGCCGTCATTCTGCCCGGGTGGCCGCGTTTGATTTGGGGCGACATGTATGAGTTCGCGGTGTCGGCGCCGTTGTTGCGGTCCATGGTCGATCTCGTGCTTCCGAAACAACTTTCGTTTAAAGCCACGCCGAAAGGAATCATCTCCGAAACGCGCAAGTTCGATTGGGGGTCGGCCGGTTATACGGTGGCGGCGATGGCCGTTACGTTGATAGCGGTCACAAAAGGCTTGCTCGAGGTGTATTTTTTCGACGTCGAGAAAGACGCGTATTTCTTCAACATCCTGTGGGCGTTTTTCAATATTTTCCATTTGTCGGTCGCGTTGTCGATTGCGTGGGAGCGACGTCAGCGACGCCGTCAGGATCGCATCCAGACCGCGGTGCCTTACAAATTGTTTTCGCACGGCACCATTATCAAAGGCCTTACGAACGACGTGAGTTTGTCCGGTTTCTCGATTATTGTCCGACAGACGGAGATTTTGCCCGAGGTGGGTACGCTCGCACTGAACGATGAAGCGGAGTTTTTATGTTCGGTTCGTCAGGTGTTTTTTGAACGCGTGTCGCCGCGCGCGTACCGCGCCGGTTATGAGTTCGTCGATATGAGCGAGCCGCAATACCGTGATTTCGTGAAGAACATTCTTTCTTCGCCGATGGTGTGGGAAAATGCGCACGATCATCGGTATCGTCGCAACAGCGGCATGTTTTGGCGATTCTTCGCCGGTTTGTTTTTCAATGTGACGCCGCTGAAGACGCGTCGCCGCAAGAATCCGCGCGCAACCGTGTTTCAATGGCACCGCGCGAACACGAACGGAGGTGAACGGTCGGTGCTCGTGACGAATCAATCGCAAAACGGATTGCGCGCCATTTATTTCGGTAAGGCGCCGGCGGCCGCCGAATCGAGCTTGTTGACGAACGGGCATCAACGTGAAATGAAGCCCGTGTATACGCGCATGTCATTGCCGTTCGTTTGGATCGTCGGGTACAAAGATTCCCGCGCGGCGCGCCAATGAAGCTTCGACGTTTGCTCGCACCGTTGCTGATCGTGTTCGCCGTGTCGTCCTCCTACGGCGCGCTGTCGCGTTGGCAGAAATTTTCGTTGAACTGGTATTTGAACCGCGGTCGGCAAGATATGAAGATCGGCAGCTTCCGGCCGGCGATCGAGGCGTATCAAAAAGCGTTGACGATTGACCCTGAGAATCGCGAAGCGTTGCGCAATCTCGGCGTCGCGTACGAGCGCCAAGGGCTGATCGACAGCGCGGTCGCCACGTTTGATCGGTATTTGGCCCAATATCCGGACGATTCGGCGATCGCGTTTCGCCAAGCCGAGATTTTGAGTTGGACCCGCTACACGTACCGCAAAGCCGATTCGTTGCGGTATTACGAACTCGCGATGAAAAATTCGCCGAACCCGACCGCAGAAGCGAACGCCGCGAAAACGTTGCCGACATTGTCGGCAAATCAAGCAAAGATTTCAGAACTCGAGCTTGCGATGTCGCACGATCCGAACAACCGCGAAGTCATGCGTTCGCTTGCGCGCGCCTATGAAGACGAAGGCGACTACGAAAAGGCGGTCGCGTTGTACGATAAATATCTGGCTAAATATCCGGATGACGCGGATGTCGCGTTCCATCAAGCGCAGATTTTAAGTTGGGAACGATTTGCCAATCGCAAGCCGGACGCGCTTAAGTACTACCAATTGGGCCTTGAAACGAAGGCGGAGCCGACCGCGCGCGTCGAATATGCGCAATTGCTCGCTTCGGATAAACAGACGAATCCCGCGGCGATCGATCAATATCAACAGGTGCTGCAGTCCGATCCGAGAAACGTGAAGGCGTTGCGCGGTCTGGCGATGGCTTATTCATGGACCGGCGACAGTGATCGCGCGATCACGTTCGCCGAACTTGCGGTGGCCGCCGATCCGAACGACGCCGAGTCCGTGCAATTGCGCGATCGGTTGCGCGTCGGTCGCGAACCGACCGTGCGCGCGCATGTCGATTATTTCAATCAGCACGGCGGCCGATTCGGTTTGCGCGGATGGTCGACGTCGCTCGATGCGCACGCGGACGTGAAACCATCGCTGACCTTGATCGGAGACGCCGGTTATGCCGATTATCGGCACGAATCGGAGCGCGAGGATGACGTTTTTATTCGCGGCGGTTTTCAACGGCGTTTGCGGTCCGTGGAACAGTTTGAAGTTATCCTTGGTCATCATTCGATCGGACCGGACGCGCGTTCGTTTGTGTTCGACGCCGATTACAGTCATCAAGGCCGCAAATGGCTCACAAAGCTCGGCGTGAAACGGGATGTTCGCACCGATTCTTTGGCCGCGATCGCGGGTCGAACTGTGGGTGGCGTTTCGGTCGGCGCCGCGCGTTCGAATATTTTGTACGGCGAGTTGGCGCATTCATTGTTCGGCGGGAAAATCTGGGTTTCTCCTTATGGCGGATGGGTGTCCGCACAATCGGTCAGTGACAACAAATTTTTGGGAGCCCATCTGAGATGGGATTCGTGGCCGTTGTTAACGAAAGGTTCGCTCGAATTGGCCGCCGCTTTTAAAGCGGAGGGTTCTCATTATCAGAAAGACGCTTCAAACGACCTGCCGAGCGCGGTTGAACCGTACGGCGGCGGTTATTTCAGTCCGAATGTATTTGTGAATCAAACGCCGATGATGGTCGCGCACTGGACGCCGCGATCAAATCAGCGCGTTGATTTTGAGGGCGGTCCATCCGCTCAGTATGTGGAAGATACCGCCGTTAACGGGCGCTTCCGGCTCGGCGGCGAAGCGAATGTCGCCTATCAATATCAATTCGCACCGCGGCTCTCGTTGCGATTGTCGAGCGGAATCATCCGCGTCTCTGACGTCTACACGTTATTCTCCGCCGGCGCCGCGCTCATCGGACGGTTCTAGTCGTCATTCCCGCGAAGGCGGGAATCTAGACACCTGAAGTGTCTGGGCCCCCGCCTTCGCGGGGGAGACGGCATTTGAAGATAAGGATAGATATGTTTGAGAAAGGGAAAATCGTGTCAGATTTTGATGTCGTCGATGCCGCTGGAGAAACGCATCGGCTGTGGGATTTTCGTAACCGGACCCACGTGGCCGTCGTGGTGGGAAAAGATTCTTCCGATCGCGATCGCGCGTTGGCATCCGCCGCCGAGTTTCGCAAGACTTGGGATTGGTTGGGATTAAGGTTTTTCAGCGCGAGTCCATCACTGACATTGTCGGATCCGGGTATCTATGCGATTGATCGGTTCGGCGCGTTCATCGCTTATGTGCCGTTTGACGCCGACGCGTGGGAAAAACTAGAAAAAGAAGTCATTTACCACGACGCTAAACACTGCTGAACTTTCCTGAAACCTCCTCGTAATGAAATTACGCGGCGATATCGGCCGCAAGAGGAGGGTTTATGGCATACGTTATTCTCGCGACGGTTTTTGCATTGATTTTCACAGCCGCTTCTTTCGCCGCCGACATCTATCCAAGTGGTTCAGGCAACACACAAGGTGTGACCGATAAAACGTCGACGCCTGTCACCAATCTCAATATCAACGGTACCGTCATTTCAGTGGATCAAACCGATGGCCGTGTTCGTGTCAAAGATTATTTGGGCGCGGTGACCGAGCTGAAAACCGACAAGAGTACGGTCGTTACCAAAGGATTTAAACCGGCGAAATTCAGCGACGTGCGCGCCGGCGACACGGTTCTCATTTCCTTCGATGCGAACAGCACCGCGCAACAAATCAATGTATCCGAGACAAAATAAGTTTCGAGCATCGGTTCTTGCCGTCCTCCTGCTAGCGTCCTGTTCGAGTTGGAACAAAGCAGGGAAAGGTGGCGCGATCGGCGCCGGCATCGGCGGCACGTTGGGCGGCGTCATCGGTAAGCAATCGGGCAATACCACCGTCGGAATTTTGATCGGCGCGGCTCTTGGAGGTACCGCCGGAGCCGCCGTCGGTCACTATATGGACAAGCAAGCCGCCGAAATCCGCGATGATTTAAAGAACGCGAAAGTCGAGCGGATCGGAGAGGGCATCAAAATCACGTTCGCATCGGGAATTCTTTTCCCGGTGGATTCGGCGTCGGTGCAACCGCCCGCGCAGCAGAATCTCTCCGATTTGTCGCAAACACTGAACAAATATCCGGACACTGAAATCGTCATTCAAGGCTACACGGATTCGACCGGAAGCCCGCGCTACAATCTCGATCTTTCGCAGCGGCGGGCGGATTCGGTGGCCAGCTATCTGAAATCGAACGGCGTTAAGCCGAGCCGCATCGGAACCGGAGGTTTCGGCGCCGATAATCCGGTCGCCGACAACAGCACGATTGAAGGACGGCAAGCAAACCGTCGCGTCGAAGTCGCGATTTTCGCCAACGATAAATTGAAAAGGGCGGCCACCCAAGGCCGACAGATCTGACGTGATCGTGGCCGTAATTCTCGACGTAAAAGCGTTTCGCGATCGAGCCCTAATTTTGTAAGGTGGCCGCCCTCGCCGGCGAATCCTTCGCATGGCGTTTCTGGGTCGGTTGCAGAGCGGTCTAATGCACCAGACTGTAAATCTGGCGGGCTTCGCCCTTCGTAGGTTCGAATCCTACCCGGCCCAAGTTTCGGGTACTTACCGGGCACATCCTTAACACATCATTCCGGGCACATCGTTTACACTT
>CAYXDS010000076.1:0-10607 GCA_964463805.1 uncultured Elusimicrobia bacterium
CGATGGGATATCAACGGCCACTGTGGTGCGAATGGTGAACGTCGCCGGCGCGCTTTCAACGTATCCGTCCACCTACGGAAAAATCGAAGTGCTATCGCCGAGAACGCGGCTCGTGCTTCGGGCCGGCGACACGATCAATCTAAGTTTTCAGGCGGCGCCCGGCGGCAAAGCGACTTTTCGTTTTAAAAGCCGTACCGAAAACTTGCCGATGGATGAGCAGCAATCGCACGTGCAGGGAATGTATCAAGCCGCCTACGTGGTTCGCCCCGAAGACAAATTCGACATCGACGACATCGTCTTTTCGCTGAAAAGAAAAGACGGCAAACGTCTCACCGCGCGAGCAGAAGCGAGCATCACGGTTCAACGGCGCAAAGCGCCCCGCATGATCGAACTGAAGGAAGACAGTGTTTTGTTGACGGGGCCCGACGCCGATTACGGATACAATTTGTTTAGTCTGCAGGGCACACGCCTCGAGGTCACCGGCGAACACGGCGACTTTTTACGCGTGGCCGTCGGCGAGAATAATCAATGCTGGATTAAACGCAACGCGGCCGCTGAATTACCGAGCTCGACGCCGCTCGCGCGCAGCATCACGCGCAACTTGCGCGTCGGCGTCACCGAAACCAGCACGCTCATCGAAATTCCAATGCAGTTCCGGCATCCGTATCGCGTTGAGCAATTCATCGATCCGCATCGGCTTCAGCTCACGTTATACGGCGTGGTCGCTGACTCAGATCGCATCCGTTACAAAACGAAAGATTCGGTCATCGAAGAAATTACGTGGTTCCAAAGCGAGCCCACCACCTGTGTGTTTGATATCCGCACGAAACAAAACTGCGGCTGGGGATACGACGTGCGTTACGACGGAACCACGATGATCCTCGAAATACGTCATCGTCCGCCGTACATCGGCAAAGGGTATTCGATGAAAGGGCTCAAAATCGCCGTCGATGCCGGACATTCGACGCAGAGCTTCGGCACGATTGGCCCGCTGGGAAATACCGAAGCGTCCGTCACGCTGGCCGTCGCGAAAATTGTGAAACAAGAACTTGAACGCCGCGGCGCTGAAGTGGTGATGATCCAAGACGGAACGAAAGAACTTACGTTACAAGAACGAGTCAACATCGCGTGGCGCGAACGCGCGCATATGTTCATCAGCATTCACGCGGACGCCTGCGGCGACGGACAGGATCCGCGCGAAGTGCAAGGCTACAGCGTCCATTATTATCAACCGCAAAGTCACGCATTGTCAGAATCGATTCATGAAGTGTACGGACAGAAAACCGGGCTCCGAGATGAAGGACTGTGGCGTTCGAATTTGGCCGTTTGCCGCGCCACACAAATGCCGTCGCTGTTGTTGGAGCAAGCCTTTTTGATTTTGCCCGAGTACGAAGAGCTGATGATGACGCCTCGTCATCACCGTTTGGTCGCCGAAAGCATCATTACCGGCATTCTTCAGTTTATGGAGACGCATCCAAAATGAGAACGCAGGTCCTAACGATGATTTTTCTTTTTGCTGCGACGGCGGGCATTGCCGCCGAGCCGAAACCGATGATCGTCAAGGTCGATGTGGCGGATGTGCGCGCTGAAATGAAGAAACATGATGGCCGCTACGTTTACGATCCGCTTCAAGAGACACAAGTATTGAAAGGCGAGCGCGTGCTCGTTTATGAAACGAAAGGGAAATGGGCGCGTATTCAAGCGCCTGAGCAAATTGAATTTACGCACAACAGCAAATGGGAAGGGTACCCGGGGTGGATCGAACTTAAATATTTATCTCCGGACCTTTCCCTCGCGAAAACGCTGGCGCCTCCGAACGTTTTCGACGATGCGTTGCGCTGGCAAATCCTTAACGAGGCGAAACGTCACCTCGGATCTTCTTACTTATGGGGCGGACGATCGTTGCATGACAAAAAGAAAAAAACGGTGACCGGCGTCGATTGCTCGGGACTCGTGAACTGGTCGTATCTTCAGCTGCAATGGCTGGTTCCGCGCGACGCGCACGAACAATTCATGCAAGCGCGTCGGCTCGAACCGAAACAGATGAAACCGGCCGATCTTATTTTCCTGGCGAAACCCGAACGCGCGGACAAGGTCGTTCACGTCGCGCTCTACGAAGGGAACGGAACGTTGATCGAAGCTCCGCAATCGGGCGAACCGGTGCGTGAAATTTCTTTTGAAACTCGGTTCGGAAAAAAAATCGATGACGTTAAGAACGGCGATCACGTCGGCGACCGAATCATTTATTTCGGCACATTGTTTCCGGAGGACAAATGAACGAGAACAAAGCGGAATTAAAACGAGAGCTTGGTCTTTTCACGTGCGTGCTGCTCGTGATCGGAAACATCATCGGCGTTGGAATTTTCACAACGCCCGGAGAAATCGCGCGCGATCTTCCGTCGGCCGGATGGGTGCTCATCGCATGGACGGTCGGCGGACTTATGGCGCTTGCCGGCGCGCTCACCTACGCGGAACTCGGAGCCATGATGCCGAAAGCCGGGGGAAACTATGTTTTCCTTAAAGAAGCGTACGGACCGTTATGGGGATTTTTATACGGATGGGCCTATTGTTTGGTCACGACGCCCGGCACACTGGCGTTACTCGCGATCGGCTTCGCCGAATACGCCGGCATGGACACGACGCTCTTCTCAACAAAATTATTTTGCGTCGGTGTCGTTCTTGTTCTCACGCTGCTGAACACGCGCGGATTAAAACTCGGCGCGTCGGTGATGGATGGCATTACCTCTTTGAAAGTCGTCGCGATGTTTGGGCTCGCCGTCTTTGGATTCATCATGGGCAATGGAAACGCCGGACATTTCCGTCCGTTCTTCGACGGCTCCACGAATCACGCGATCATGGCGATCGCGGCCGCACTCGTGCCGATGGCGTTCACATATTCCGGCTGGAATTCGGCCGTGTTCGTGTCCGAAGAAATTAAAAATCCAGGCCGCATGATTCCGTTGTCGCTTGTGCTTGGAACGCTCGCCACCACATTTATTTATCTCGCGATGAACGCCGTTTATCTTTACGCGCTGCCGCTTCCCGAACTCGTCGGAGAAGTGAAAGTCGCGCACACGGCCGCGGCACGCTTGTTTGGGCCGTTCGCCTCGAGTGGCATTACGATTCTTGTGGCCACGTCGGTGCTCGGCTGTTTATCGGCAACGCTGTTGTCCAACACACGCACATTGTTTGCGTTGAGCCGTGACGGATATTTCTTTCCGTTCGGCGCGTACGTTCATCCGGTGCACAAAACGCCGAACGGCGCGATTTGGTTTGAAGGACTGTGGGCATGCGGATTAATCCTCATCGGCAACTTCGAAATCATTCTTAAAGTATTGTCGGTTCCACTTGTCATCATTTCTTTGATGACTGTCTTTTCAATTTTCGTTTTTCGCAGACGTCTTCCCGATATGCCGCGGCCGTATAAATGTTGGGGATACCCTGTCATTCCGCTCGTGTTCGTCGTCATCTCATGCTTGATGCTTTATGCGAAAATTCTCGAACGTGGAATTTATGGACCGATCGGCATTCTTGTGTTCGCGCTCGGCGTGCCTGTTTATTATGCGTGGAAAAGGCGCGTCGGTTGAAAAAATTCGTCGATAAAGTTCTCGACGTCCTTCCGATTCCATTCTGGGTTTACTTCTTTTCAATTCTTGCCGGCACAACCGGAATATTGCCACACCAATCGCCCGCGTATGATTGGACCACGAAACATTTGTTGCCGGCCGCAATCGCGCTCATGCTGATCGGGACGCCGCTCACCGAACTCATCAAAATGGGCCCGAAAGCGCTTGCAGCGACAGCGATCGGGACGGGGACAATCTTTACCGCCCAAGTATTCAGTTTCATTTTGATGATCCGCGTTCTTCCAGAAGACGCATGGATGTCGGTCGGCGCGTTGATGGGCACATGGATCGGCGGCAGCGCGAACATGGTTGCGGTCAAAGAAATTCTTCAAATGCCCGATGGAAATTTAAGCGCGTTGGTCATCGTGGACACCATCATTTCATACGGATGGATGGCGTTGCTTCTTTCCGGAGTGGCGTTTCAAAAGCGATACGATGGCGAAAACTCCGCCGAACAATTTGCACCGACCGCCGGAAATTCGGCGTCACGTGGTCCATCGTCAAAAATTCTCGCGGCGTTGGCCGTTATCATTATCGGAATCACCATTGCTGAAATTTCGGTTGCGATGGGGAAAATCATCAATTCGAATTTAAGTTTTCTTTCGGTCAGCGGATGGTCGCTGTTGAGCGCATCGACACTCGCCTTAATTCTCGCATTGACGCCATTGCGGCAACTGAAGACGTGGGGAAGTCAAAAAATTGGCACGCTGCTTCTTTATCTCGTACTGATCACGATCGGCGCGAAAACCAGCTTAAATGCCGCGTTACAGTCGCCGATGTTTCTTGTTTACGGGGCCCTAACACTATTCATCCACGGCATTTTTTCACTGATCGCCGGAAAGGTTTTCAAAATCCCGCTGTTTCTTTTGTCCACTTCGAGCCAAGCCAACATAGGCGGCGCTGTGTCGGCGCCGATCGTCGCCGAAGCCTATCGTCCCGGAACCGCGCACATCGGCGTACTGATGGCCGTCACCGGTGCCGTTTTGGGCACGTATTTGGGCGTGGCGGGGGGATATTTGTGCCGCACGCTAGCGATATGGCTTAGGTGATAGCGTATAATACCGATACCGATCATGTCTTCACATCAAACCACAAAAGATGAGCTGATTTACTTTCCAACCTGGGTGGCCGGTCGCCACGGCTATTCGGACCGGATCCGGCAACTTTTCCAGGAATACCACCAAAAACAAGGCATGCGGATGACCCAACAACGCGGCCGCATTCTGGATTACTTGCTGGAAGCAAACCATCATGTCGGAATGGACGAAATTTACCAGGCGTTGAAAAGTCATGGGGTCGGCCGCGTCACGGTTTTTCGCGCCCTGAAGATGCTGGAAGAATGCCATCTGATCGACCGCGTTCAGGCCTCGGACGGCAAGCCTCGTTATGAAGTCAATTACGAGCGGCCGCACCACGATCATCTAATTTGCGTGGATTGCGGGTCTATTCAGGAAATTCAATGGCCACAGGTGGAAAAAATTCAGGAAAAAACCTGCAAAGAACTCGGATTTCTACCAATGTTCCATCGCCACGAGATTTTTGGCCGCTGTGCAAGCTGCCAAAAGAAGCCCTAACCCCGGATGTCAAAGAAAAATAAACCAAAAAACCAGCCGCCGCAGCCCCACGGATTGCCACCTTCCGAACCGGTTATTTCAAACCGCGGATGGAAGATTATTGGGGTCGGAACGGCCGTATTGGCGATCGGATATGCGGTTCTTTCCATGACGGATTCGATGGCCCAAAATTGGGCCGGCCACGTCAGTCCGTTCATTATTATTGGTGGCTACGCGATTATCGGGTTCGGTATCGTCGCCAAAAATCCTTCCATTTAAAAAAACTGTCTTAAGTGTTTGCTTATGTCTTTTTTGGCCCTGACACTGCCAAAATTAAAACTTATCAACTTGCACTAGATTTATATTTAAAAACATTATCAATCAATAAATTATCCATCTTTACTAACAATCAATATGTAGTTGTTTAACCTGGCAAACACCACAACATATAGAACATAATATATATTATCAGAAGTTAAATATTGGTCCATTTTGCGCAAATCTTCAGAAATGTTAGTTTGAAAAAATGAAACTTTTAGAAGAATCGATCGCCAACTTCTTACGAAGTTTTCAAGAACGAAGTATGTCGGCGGCCACGATTCGAGCTTACGGAATCGACCTTCGACTGTTTGCGTCGTTCATCAAACGCCAGCCGGTTTCGAACATATCGGACATCGATCGAAACACGATCCGAGCCTATCTCGCCTGGCTTAAAAACATGAACCTGAAGGTTAACTCGTACCTCAGAAAAATGGCCTCGCTACGGTCGTTCTTCAAATATCTAGTCCGTATGGATCATCTCCATGAAAACCCCACTCTGACGCTGGCCAGACCCCGGAAAGAAGCCAAAATTCCGAAATTTTTGACCGCGGAAGAGGTCGAAAAGGTCATCGTGGCCATTTGCCAGGTCAAAGACCCGTTGGCGGCGGCTCGGAATCGGGCTTGGATTGAATTGCTCTATTCGTGTGGGATCCGTGTTTCGGAAGCGGCCGGACTTTCGGTAGGCGACATCGATTTTTGGAATAAAACCATCAGTGTGATTGGAAAAGGGAACAAAGAACGCGTTGTCCCCATTGGTTCCCCCGCCGTTCGAGCGGTCCGGGACTACCTAAAAATGCGCGGAGAGGATATTTTGGATAAAGCGGCCCAGAAACAGCCGGTTTTTACGAATTTACGTTCCGGAACCCGATTAACCACCCGAGCGATGCACCTTATTATTGAAGAAGCGGCGCGGAAGGCCGGAATAAACCGGAAAATAGGCCCGCATGTGATCCGTCATTCGTTCGCTACACATTTACTCGACGCGGGCGCCGATCTTCGCAGTGTACAGGAGTTGCTCGGTCATAAAAACCTTTCCACAACCCAGATCTATGCGCATGTGACAACCGAACGCATGAAAAAGACCTATGAGAAAGCGCATCCGCGCGCTTGATTAGAACTTAAGAACGAGTTCTATGCTTGAGCGAGAGGCTTTCGTTTTTGTGCTCACAAAGGTGGTCGCGCTGGTAGGATCCGGATTATCGAATGCTTCGCCCGGTTCAAACGTCACATAACTGCCGCGAACGGTGACCAAGCCTGAATATCGATAGAGAAACGCATAATCAAACTCAGAACCGAGGTCTTTTGGCCCGGAAACGCGCTTATCCGCCTTGTATTGAAAATAATCGAGGGAAAACGTCCATTGAGACCAAGGAGTCGATTCAAGCCCGAAATGGATCGACTGTATGCCGGAAGTTCCGGGTGGTAATCCGGTATTCGTAGAGTCAACCGGTGCGAAAGGCTGCGTTGGGGAATAGGCATCTGAAAAAGTCGCCGCGAAATATTGTCCGTAGCCGGACCGTTCAAGTCCCGACCATCGGCTCGCGTAGGTGGGGCGAAACGCTTCGTCTTCCCCTTTCGTGCTGGGAGTGTCGCCGGTGGCCGAGGAATATTCGGCGACAGCGCCAAACCGACCTAACTTCTCGGTATTTTGTTTCCCCCCCAAACCCACCACATAGGCGGAACCGCCCAATTTAATATCTTCGGCGCCATTCGGAGAGCGACGGACATTTCCTTGCTGTATATAGTACTCGCCCTTGATGTAGGCGTCTTTCAATCGTGTGATGGCCCTTGCACCGTAAATTTGGCGTTCAATCTTCGATGCGAGCGCGGTCGTGGTATCCGAGCCCATCTCATAAGCTTCCACCCCGTCTGACTTTTCCCACAACCCCATCAAATCCCATCGGAACACTCGGCTGTCGAACGACAGCATTCCACCGTGTAAATCTTTATCGCCCGGCTGACTCAAACCTTCTTTCACTTTTGCGGTGAATCCCTCCACATCAAACGGGAGACGACGCCACGGAGATTTTACTTGCACGCGGATCGCGTTGAAGCCGAGTTCATCGTCGGAAAGAATGCGGCCGTCGCCCCATTGAATCGGTTGGCGACCGACGGTGAGGATAATTCGGTCGTTCCAAATATGCGGAAGACGCGCGTACGCGTTTTGAACCCAAAGACCGCCATTCGCTTGCGGGTAACGCGTGACCAACGGTGTCGAGGAACCTTCCAGCCCCCACGGTGTAATCGATTGAATGCGAATCGACGCTTCGACATCTTTGCTTAAATCGGTGGTCAGATAACCTTGCAGACGCTGATCGTAATACCGGCTCGACTTGATCGTTTTATCGCGTTCGGTGGTCGCGACGCCGCGCAACATGTAATCGGCGCCGAGGGAGAGATTGGCCGCATGCAAGAAATTCGGAGTGAACAGAGCGGCGGTAAACGCCGAGAGAATTATTTTTTTTCGCTGTGAGAGAATGGATCGCATTTTTGAGATGGGGATTGTAACAGAGAGCTCCTGAGCGGGCAAGCAAAAAGAAACCCCTCCTACCCCGCCATGCTTATTGGCGGGTTCGGAGGGGTCTCAATTAAACGTTTTTAGAATAGAGAAACTTTACTGCGCTTCCCCACCCCATTTGATTTTTGCGCGAGCGTACAGCTTCGTGATCGCGTCGTCTTTACCGGTCGTTGCGAAGCCATTTTGGACTTTCAACGCATCATCCGGATTCAACATCGCGTATCCGAGTTCGAGACCGACATTGTCGCTCTGATCGTATCCGTACGCGAGGTCAAACTCGGTGCCGAATTTGTCCCCAACATCGGCGTTGGTCGCCGCCCCGGTCTTCACCGAATCTTCCGCACGCGCGAACGTGTAGAAGTCGAAGCGGAACCAAGATTTCGCCGAGAACGTCGGTTTGAAGTTCACGCCGATATTCAGCACGTGCAAACCTTGACCTTGCGTGGCGCCGCTCGGAGCCACACCGGTGGCATCCGAGGTGTCGAGACCTTGTCCCAGAGGCGAGGAGCCGCCCAGAACATTGCTCTTACCAAAGATTTCACCAAGCAACCGATCGGAGGATTTCACTCCCATCACGCTGAAGTCGTGGAATGATTTATCTTTATCATCCGTCACGTTGTCGTCACCTGACGCCATTAGATAATTGAGCCAAAGGCCGAACTTACCGATCGATGTGTCCGGCGTGTTCGCACCAACGCCCAAGTCAAGTGCGGACCCTTGATATTTGAGTTTGGTCGCAGCGCCTGAACCGTCCAAGCCGGCGCCTGCGAATTCGCCCATGTTGCCGAAGAACTCGGCGCGATAGGTGAACATATTTTTCGAGACACCACCGTTCACGCCGACGCGATACGTGCGCAAACGATTATTATCCGACTCAAGTTGGCTGTTGCTGTCGTCGCCCAACAAATACCCGACGTTCAGTTTTCCTTCCGGAATCAATTTCGGGAAAACGAAGTCCAAGCTGGTCAAGTTGACGTCGCCGGTCACATCGCTACGGTCGGTATCGGTGGTCGCGCCCGTGATCGTGTCGTCTTCAACCGCCTTACCTGTGAAGAAATCGGCATGGATGAAGTCGAACTTACGGCATTGCACGAGCAAACCGTCGATCGCGCGTGTGGTCAGGTTGTCGTCCTCGGTGGGTGAAAGATTCCACACGAGGTCGCCCGGGTTGCCAACGTATTGACGACCGAGGCGGAACAGATGGTCCCACAAGGTCAAATCAGCATACGCATTTTGTACGGTCCAGAGCGCTTCTTCGCCGGCGACCGTGGTGGCGCCGGTTCCGTATTGACGCGGACCGCGAACCAATTCGACTCGGCCAGCAACACCTTCGGTGATCGGCGCATTTACGCCGAAACGCAAACGCGTAGCGGTGCTGCCGCGATGGTCGTTGGCGGTCGGAGCTCCGGCTGGATCATTGCCGAAGTCCGTTTCGTTGTTGGCGGAATTTCCCCGCACTTCGAGAGACCCGTCAAACTTTAGGTCCCCCAATCCCAATGCCGCCCACGACGGAGTGGACGCTACTACAGAACAAATGGCAAACATGGCCATTAGTTTCTTCATTTATAATTCCCCCTTAGGAGCTATAAGTCACTTCTTAAAGTGCGCGGATTGTATCACCGGGTCTTATATTTGTCCATAATTGACCGTGCGTTTTCGGCCCAGTGGGATGTGGGATACAGGTCAACGAGTTGACCGAGCGCCTTCTTGGCGTCGTCAACTTTACCGGCGGCCGCCAACGAGCGGCCCAAGCCCAGCTGAACGCCGGGCGCAAGGAAGTGTTCTCCGAATTCGGTCATGAATCGGCCGTAGGTCGCGGCGGCCGCGTCGAATTCATGTTTTTGTTCTTGAGCAAAACCAAGGTTGGACAGCGCCAACGGCTTCAACGGCAAATGCGCACTGCGATCCACTGCTCCGACAAACGCCTTTTCCGCGTCGTCGTACTTCTTCAGGCCGAGAGCGGACACGCCTTGATAATAAAGAGCATGAGCGGAAACCGTGTTGTCGGGTTGCGTCGTCAATAAATCTTGCAGCGCCGAATAGGCGCGATCGTATTGTTTCGCGCCGACCAACGATTCCGCCACGGCTAACCGCGTCCAGGCCTCGTCGCGTTTGTCCCGCGTGCGCAACACGAATACGCTTCCGATCAGCAACACGAGCACGCCGATTCCGGCGCCGGTCAGCACCGGGCCGCGGTTGGCCATGACCCACATCACGACGGTTTCGACCTTCGCGGCCAACAAATTTTCTTTCAATTCGGATCGTGTGCTCATGGACGAAGTCCCCTCCAATTTCTCATGCCGATTTCATTAGCCCCCGGCCGGAATCGAACCAGCAACCTTCTCCTTAGGACGGAGCCGCTCTTCCAATTGAGCTACGGAGGCATTTACGCGCGACATTTCTATCATATCGCGCGGGAGGACGAACGAGGAAGGATGAAATTACGCGCCGACCGCGATTACGCGCAACGTCACGACGACGTCGCCGAACGATCGCAAAGCGACTTCGGGCAACATCGCTGCGATATCTTCCAATGTCAGATATCGCAGCGAATAGACGGGATAAGTAAGGTCTTTCGAATTCGCGGCA
>CAYXDS010000077.1:0-10597 GCA_964463805.1 uncultured Elusimicrobia bacterium
TCGAAATTGCGGTTGACCGACAACAACGACGACACGAAGAGTTAGTTCTCTTTTATGGTCTTCTCGATCGATTCGGGTAACGGCCCCGAATTTCCGATGCACGTCGTGCATCCGTAACCGACCAAATAAAACCCAAGGTTCTCGAGCGGCTCCAACAGCTTCGCTTCCTTCAAATAATCGATGACCACTTTCGATCCGGGCGCAAGGCTCGTCTTCACCCACGGTTTCGACTTAAGACCGAGATCGGACGCTTTTTTCGCGAGTAACCCCGCTTGGATCAAAACGCTCGGGTTCGACGTGTTCGTGCAGCTCGTGATCGCCGCGATGACCACCGAGCCATCGTTCAATTCCCCATTGGCTTTCGGCGCGCCGGTTCTCTTCGTCAACGACGGCAACGCCGCCTCGAACGAAGTTTTCGCATCGGTTAAGTTTACGCGATCTTGCGGACGTTTCGGCCCGGCGACGCTTGGCTTCACCGTCGACAAATCGAGATCGAGCGTGTCGGTATAAATCGGATCGGGGGTCGCGTCGGTTCGAAATAATCCTTGCGCGGTTGCGTACGCGCGCACAAGATCGATCGTCTGCTGAGGACGACCGGTCGCTTTCATGAATGCGAGCGTTTCATCGTCAACCGGAAAAAATCCGACGGTCGCGCCGTATTCGGGAGCCATGTTCGCGAGCGTGGCGCGATCGGGCAACGTGAGATTCGTCAAACCTTTGCCGTAGAACTCGACGAATTTTCCGACCACGCCTTTCTTTCGCAACATCTGCGTGACCACAAGCACGAGATCGGTGGCGGTCGAACCTTCAGGAAGTTTGCCGTGCAATTTAAACCCAACCACTTCGGGAATCAACATCGACACGGGCTGACCGAGCATGGCCGCTTCCGCTTCAATGCCGCCCACGCCCCAACCGACGATGCCGAGTCCGTTGATCATCGTCGTGTGCGAGTCGGTGCCGATCACGGTGTCGGGATAAGCGACGCCGTCCTTGTTGTAAATCACTTGGCCCAAGTACTCGAGGTTCACTTGGTGAACGATACCGGTACCCGGCGGAACCGCGCTGAAATTCTTGAGAGATTTCTGTCCCCACTTAAGGAACGAGTAACGCTCGCTGTTGCGCTCGTACTCGATCTTCACGTTTTCTTTGAACGAATCGGGGCCGCCGAAGCGATCGACTTGGACCGAGTGATCGATGACCAGGTCCACTTGCTGCAACGGATTGATTTTTTCGGGGTCGCCGCCCATCTGCGCAACCGCGTCCCGCATCGAGGCCATGTCGACCACGCAAGGAACGCCGGTGAAATCCTGTAGGATCACGCGCGCGGGCATGAATGAAATTTCTCTATCGGAGGGAGCTTTCGGATCCCAGCTGGCCACCGCGCGGATATCGTCGGCGGTCACGTTCGCGCCATCTTCTTGACGCAACAGGTTTTCAAGAAGGATTTTCATCGTGAACGGAAGTTTGTCGATGTGTCCGATCTTCGCGTCGATGAGTGGTTTCAGTGAAAAATACGAATAGTTTTTGCTGCCGGCCTTCAACGTCTGCTTCGATTTAAATGAGTCCATGGGTATCGTCGTTCCTCGGGGTATTGAAGATAACCCGAGTATAGTGAATAATTCTTGACCCTCCCACTCTCGAATGTTACTTTCCGACGGTGTTACCCCTCCAAATTATGCGTTAGGAGGATTAGGTTTATATGCGTTTATCAGAAGCCAGACGAAAATATAGGAATCAATGGATTGCATTCGTTTACAGCAATCCAAAGAAGGAAATAGGTCGCGTACTTTTCCACGATAAAGATCGCAAGCGTTTTGATGCCAAAACGTTGTTAAACATAAAACACCTTAAGCACTCATACCTGTTTTACACAGGACCCAAACCCCTCCTTCCTAAAGGTTGGGGGTTGCTCCTGTGTATGAAATAATTCTTTCCAAACAGAAACCGAGCATTATCTTGTCCAACGTCCAACTCAAAGGACATGACAACTCCACAAAAATCGACATGATGCTGGACACTGGGGCCGGGTATTCTCTGATTCCGTTAAATGCGGCGATTATTCTCGGACATAAATTGTCCGATAAAAAAATGATTCCCATCATTACGGGGAACGGCCGCATCAACGTGCCGTTGATCATGCTGAACAGCATAACAGTAGGCGATATTGAAGTAAAAAACATATCGGTGATATGCCACACTATCGAGATGGGAGAGGTTCAAGGACTCTTAGGATTAAACTTCCTCAAACAGGTTAGGACAGTCATCGACTATAGATCTTTGCGACTTGAAATCAATTGACTAAGCGGCGATCAGGGCTTTGCGTTGGCTGTCAACCTTCTTCAGCACAACACGCAACGCATAAGTGACCCATCCTTTGCCCAACAAATTGATCACATTCGTCACAATGTCGGCCAACTCGTCGCTCGCCACGTACGGCATCGCCTCATTCGAGATGACGAACACGCGTCCAACGCGATACTTCTTCTGAACGATTTCCTGCACGGCAGGTAGACGCTGCGCTTCCGGATTCGTCAGCACGCGGTCGTAACTATAGAAACCGTTTTCATCTCGCGTGGCGGATTCTGGAATCCATACGATACCGGTGTGATCGATACTGTCCTGAATCTGGAACCATAACTCATCGCTCAACACGCCGATGATATCGGTATGAACGCCGGGATTTGAGGGAAGCAACGACATATCTTCGGCGCTGCGAATATGAACGATCGAGATGGTCGGAGACTTAAGCGGGCTTCCGTGAACGATATTCAATACGTCTCCCCACAAACGCTTCACCGCTATTTGCTCATACCGTTCGTAATGCGCGGTGCGCAAACGTTGACCGAACGTTTGTAATCCCACCAAAATGGGCGCCGGCAGATCGAAGTCGTCTACCGTTTCACCATCGGCTTCCAACCCTGAAAAATAACGAAGAAAGAGCGCCGTGCCGCCGACCGCATCGATAACACCTCGTATCACGCCGCTCAAAACGAAATACGGAAGCAAAACATAAAATCCGACAACCGCGCCCACCTTGCCCAAACTTATCGGCATGGTTCCGTTCATTTGCCACGAATCAAATACCAGATGAACTACGAAAGCCAGACCGACCACCCATAAAAAAAACGGGGCAAACCAAAACGTCGAATGATCGAGCGAATACTGGGCCATATGCACCATCAAGTAAGGAACCATCACAATCCCGCGGAAAAATAAACTGCGCACGGAATTCTTAGCAACCCATGAATTCAATAATTCGTGAATCAAAACGAAAGCCACGAGCAACCCCAAGTAGGCCCCGCGCGGTTCAACCATAAACGCCGCAACGGTCAATCCGATATATTCAAACGGCATCGTGCGCCATCCCCACTCCATCGCGACGTCGTCTTCCTTATTCAAAATCTTCGCGATTAAGTAACCGAGCGCGAGCGGATGCAATTGCTGAAGCTTGCCCATGAACGTGCGAAAGATGATCGGGAGAGCGCCGGGCACTTGCCAGGTGTGATCGTCGAGCGTGGGCTCCACGGTTTCCATCAAAAGGTCGATCGCCGCCTTACGGCCTTCTTCTTTCAAATACAAGTGGTACAAATAATCGAGCCGTTTCCTTGAACGCGGCGATTCGTCAAACAGCTTAAAAAATCTCAAATAATCCATCGCGTACATAAATACGAGCAAGTGGAAATCGTCTTGATTCAGAGCCGCCTCCAATTCAATTTCCCGAGAAACCGCTCTAAGATAATCTTTGGCTGAACTCCTAAGCTGGTTTTGAATTTGATATCGAACGACTTCATAATCCCCAAGCGCCTGCAAAAACTTATCGGCCAACTCTCGATTTTGAAATTGATCCAAAGAAGTTAACAATCGGAATCCGACGTCGGCCGGATATCGATCGGTCATCATCAACGCAATGTGGCCCGCTTCATGTCGAAGAGCTGCTCTCTGAAAAGCGGTATTGCGACGAGGGTCCAACATCAACAAGTAACCTTTTGATGGGTAAACCGTCAGCGATGGAATCATGGACAACGCTTTCGCTAACAATGGAGTGATAATCGAACAACCAGCGCTCGCATCCTCATCATCTTCATCCACCATAAAATACAACGGAGCCTCGGAAGTAATGATCCCGGACAACATCTGATTTATTTCGGGATCCGTCGCAATCAATTCTTCAATCATGTTTTTATACGATTGCGAAACGGGCGGCGTCAGCCAAACACCGGCGATCGGGCCACGGCTTTCCCCCGTGCTTCCCGGCATCCGATAAATGCCGCCCATCGGACGTTTTGCTTCATAGGCCGTCCACCAATCGGAAGTGAGTTCACTAGCAATTTTAATTTCGACCAAATTGGACAAAAACACTTCGCCCAAAAATATCGCGAACGGCAGCACGAACAAAAATCCGTTGATGATAAACCATGCCATCCCCACAAAAGACAGGACCGGGTTGGATATATAAGCGAATGAGACTGTAAGACCCAGCGTCGCCATCGCCGCCGTCATGAGCGGTCCGCCGAGCGCGATCATCGTGACGCGTTGCGGCGACTCTTGCTTGCTGCGAATGTACGCGTTTGAAATTTCCGCACCAACCAGAAACTCATCAAAAAACTCTCTTACCGTAAACGAACGGCCATCGGCATTACGCAACGCGCGAACAGCACGAGTGAATGCTCGACGCGGACGATCAACAACCGCATGACCGAATTCGTGAGCGACGGCGGCCAACGGCAATAACAGCCGAATCACTAAAAAAACAACAAGCTCATTTAGTTCCGGACCAAAAATCTTGAGATAAACCACCGTCAGAAAAAACGCGAGCGCATGTCCGTTAAATGAAGGAAGAGGATGGCGTGCCGATTCGCCGCGCTTGACCGCAACGATGTCGACATAGCCGGCAGAATCGACACTTGCGTGATCGATTTGAATCTGCAGAACTTGAAAACCAGCCGCGTTAAGCTCGCGGTACCAATCTTCGGCGGACCAATAATCACCGCTGGTATTAAACGCAAACGGCGGTAACGGCTCGTAAATAATGATCGGAGAACCGAATTTCAACACTCGATTCGCTTCGCGCAACGCTTGCGACCGGAACCACCGCAGCATCAAATACAGAGATTGACGACTGGTAACGAAGTTGAAACTTTCGTTTTCAAACGGCAAGCTTGACGCATCCCCCTGCACGAATTTGACCGGCGCGGTGAGCCCATATTGCGCTCGATGCAACGCCGTATTTTGTTCAGACGATGCGATCATTTCCGGCAACGGTTCGATACCAGTCATATCCGCGCCCACGTGCGCGAACGGCAGCAAGAATTCTCCCCAACCGCTGCCAAGGTCGAGACCTCGTGCTCCATTCAAAGGTTGCAAAGAACGTAATACGGCAGCCGGAGCGTTGAATCCAAACGTTGCCGATGCAAAATTGTCGATAACAGCGTCCACGTTTCGCCACTCAATCGATCGGTCTTGCGCGACGGCCAACATGATTTGATTCGAGTACCACGACCACCAATCGCGCATCGCCCCCCACCAGGCGTTCCTCAATTGATTTTCATCCGAAACTTTATCGAGATCGATCGATACGATCGACGGCTGATCGGGAAAATCTTTGACGCTCCAAGCGCGCGCGCCGGAAACCGGCTCAAACCGAACGTCAGAGATTGGCTGAAGCGGCGTTGCAAATCGAAACATTCCATTTTTATCCTGAACAAATTGCGTTGCGGCACGAATTTCGGGTTCGAGAATTCTCGAAGCCGTGGCCGCATCAAATCTTTGGCCGATGATAGGCGTCAAAGGCTCGCCGACCGCGACGTCTTGCGTGTGGATGCCGTGCACCCAAAGTTTCATCGGCTTATCGGCCGTTTGAATCTCGATCAAATTGTCCGGACCGATCTTTAGAATCCGCCCCGGAATTCCTTCGCTCTTGAATCCGCTGACCTGCGCGCGCTCAACGTCCAATCGTATACCGCTCCGCGTAAGAACGCCGAACGTCCGCGCCACGACGGCCTTTAACACGTCAATCGCATTCAGCTTCCAATTATCATCGCGCAACAGATAAACGCCGACGACGCACAAGATCAACATGTCTGTCGACAGACCAACCGCCCATGCGCCTATCACCGCCAATAGAATAACTGCACCCGACAAAAACAATGTGCGATGCGAAGCGAACGCATCAGCGATGCGCGTATTAAATTCCAGCTGGGAGGGTCCGCTTTCAGGATGGCTCATCCACTGCGGCGAGCGTTCGAAACTGCCGAGCAGCACGTCGATTTGTTCGGGGACTTTCGTGTGTTGCAGCCGCTCGATTGCCGTTGAGGAGCGTCCAGAGTTGTTAAAGGAAACCCATTGACCGATATCCATGAGTCCTGCTGTTGAATCCAAATGATCGGTCAAAAAGCGGTAATTGCGTTCGCGCAGGAGGGGCAGCAATTTTTGGATGGGTGTGGCCAGCGCGTCGATTTCGTAGATCAGCGTGATCGCCTGCTTCAGTTCGTTCTTAATTGCATGCGCGCGAGCCCGGGCAATCAAAGTGGCAATGGACCGTAACTGCGGAGCCAATTGGTTCAACACGGCATTTGGATCCGCCAAATCGGCGTCGCTAAGGATCGGCGCCGGCGGCGCGCGCGTCTCTATTTGGATCGCGTCTTTGTCCACGCCGGATTTAATTGGGTGGGAAAAGCGTCGCCACGCATAAAGCCCCAAAGCTCCCACCAATAGCAATGCGAGAGGCAGTGAGAGAATTGCAAGGACCTCTAAGCCCGATACAGAAAAGACACTCCTCGTTTTGAAACTTTTTTTCTTGGTTGCTTTCTCGTTTTTATTCTGCGAATGCGTCGGCCAGTAATTGCGCAGAATCCAAAGCAACGTAAGCCCCCCGCCAATGGTGATCAGCATCCCCCATGGAGTCCGCCGCTCGTTGGGAGCCACTGGTTTTAACGTGGACTTACCGTCAATCCTCTCGCGCAGAAAATCAAGATAAAAATCATAAGCGCCAATCGTTTTTCGGGCGACACGAAGCTCGCGGCCGCTATGGTCGCGCAAACTAATGGAGTCAATCTTTTCCATATCCGCAAGAATACTGAGCAGAACGCCCTTAAATTCCTGGTCGGTTCCGGCTTTGACCAGTCGCTTGTGCAACGTCGTCAAGTCGGAAAGGTAAATGGTCGGACTCAAATCCAAATGAATCTGATCAAAATGAAACGGCGACGGTAAAACGGCGAAGTAATGTCCAACGCGCCAAAACCGATCATGGGCCACCAATTCGGCCGGAGTCTCCGCGGCTCTTAAAAAGCGACGATAGGCGGCCGCGTACGGTTGAAAAATCATGAGCGCCGGACCGTGAACGCCGATCGTATCGCCGTTCTCGCCGGTGATCCGTTCAATATGGATCAGCGCGGCGGCGAGATTCGCAAATTCTTGGCGAGTGCGCGAAGTCGACGCGTGCAAAAATTCATTTGCAATCTGATGCATGTCGGCCGGCGACGCGCGCAATTTTTTAACGTACTCGGTATTGCTCCAGAGATCGAGAGCGGCCGAAGCTTGCACGATCGGGTCCTCGCGCTTTTCAATGCCGCGAAGCAATTCAAGAAGCGGTAAATCATCCACCCATCTCTGATCGCGCTGAACGCGCCGCTGCTCTTCGAGTTGCGTTTCTATCCGCGGGTCCGGACGTTCCACAATGCGGGAATGCCCGATCGCATCACGAATCAGCTGCTCCCCATATCTCCATCGATGTTCTTTAAATGCAATCCGCGCCTTCTCCAGTTTCTGCTGCGTGAGCTCCGTATACAACGGCACCAGCCCGCGCGGCGATTGAACCCGCTGAGCGGGCCCAATCGAGGGAACAGTCAACAACATCAAAAGCGCAACACTCCAAATTCTCGGAAAGATAAAACGACGTTTGGGAGCGCGAGCCAATTCAATGCGCCTCACCACTTTCTGCGGATCAATTTGATTGACGGGATTCGCTAGGTTGAATTCGGCGTATCGGCCGATGATGCCTTCTTCGCGCGGATAACCGTGATCGAAGCTGCCATGATCGGTGGTGATGACGGTCATAAACGTTCCATCGAACAATGTTTGGTAAGCGGGGCTCGAACGATCGTGGCCGCGCACGATCACGTTCGCTCCGATCGACCTTAAAAAGAAGTCGACGCCTTGTCGCCCGATCCAATAGATCAAATGCCCGACGTTTTTCGCTTCCATATAAAGTTCTTCGACGAACGGTTTATGGCCCGGCGCGTTCGGATGATCGGTGTCGGCGGAACCGTCGGTCCTCACCAAGCCGAAAAGCGCCTGCTTGATGAGAGCGCTGTTCCCGGCCAAACCATCCAGCCCGAGATATGAATTCCATTCCCCGTCCAAAACGGAGGGCGGCGCCGCGTGCATCACGGCGATACGATTGGCCGTCACGAGCAAAACCGGCAGTTTGCGAGCGAACGCGTACCACTTTTTCGTTAGCGCATTTCCGGCCTCTCCATGCGTCTCCATTACCTTGAAAAACCATTTAATGTTCGGATGCTTCTTAAAACTTCCGACGTTCTCATTCATTTCGTGCTCATCGTGATTTCCAGCGAGCAATTTCACTTTCTCCGGATCGTTTTTCTTCAAACTGAGCACGCGTTCCAAAACGGGCAAGCTCTGACGTCCCACATCAATGTAATCGCCGACGAAAACGAGAATGACCGCATCCTCTCCTTTCTTTTCCGGATCGTATCCGCACTGAGCGATCAAACGATCAAGCGCCTCAAGATCTCCATGAATGTCCCCGATCACGACCATGCGCCCTTGTTTTGTCGGCAAATAAGCGATGCGGCGATCGGTAAAAGCTTCGCCCTCATGTGAGAGATCTTGAATCTTGACTACGCCGTTAAGCCGACCGGCCCATTCTTCGTGGGCGAGAATTTCGGATACGTCATCGATCAATACGCTGACGCGACCGATCAGGCGATTGTCTCGTTTCGGTAATTCTTTGACGAAAATCGCCCAAAGCGTGACAAGCGCAACTGTCACCGCAGCACAAACAATAATCGTTTTGCTCAAAGAGCTTGATTTGTTGGAACCCCAAACGAAAGGAAGAGCCAAAACACCGACCGATATAAAAGCCGCCGACTTTTCCATCTGCATTTTCGCCCACTTCGCCAACGCATCGAGCCATTCGGAAGTGCCGGCGTCGAGGCCGCTTTGATCAAATTGTTGAATTACGACTCCGGAAGATGCGCTGATCTGCACGGTGATCATTCCGGTCCGCAAACCGATTTGAATAGCCAACGGCCCAATCCGTTTGAAACTGTTGATCGTCGCGTGGAACGGTTTCACAATCCACTCTTGTAAAAACGAATCGGATTGATCGGGGGACCGGGCGGCAATGGCGCCGGCCGCTTCCCGTTCTTTGGCGAACGGCCATTGCTCGGGCGACAGGAAAAGTTTTTCGCCTTCGAAGATTTTCTCGAGCGGCGATTTTTCTTGAGTAAACACACTCAAGTAAGCGGAACCGTTCTCGACATCGACCTTCGTTATCTTCGGCGTGAACGTGACGACGTTGTATCCGGCCGCTTCGATTTTCTTCTTCATGCCGGCGGCATGAAAACCACCGGTAACGAGAACCGTGACGTTCGGTTTACGTCGAGCGATTTCCTGCAACAAATTATCGGCCATCGCCTGATCGCGAATTTCCGCTTCTTTGTAAAAATTCTCAAACGATGCGAATGTTTTTTCTGGAATCGCTGTTTTAAAATCCTTCCACTCTTCTTTCGACAACGAGAAACTCAACAGCTTACCCAGCAAATAGGAATGTCTCGATTCAGCAACCAACGCGCGTTCGTCATCGGTTTGGGTTAGCGACGAATAAACGGCATCTTCGGTTTGCTTAATGTCTTGGAACAAATCTTTCGCGTTGATGCGATCGGCCAACGACAAATAGCGCACATAAGAATTCAAATTCGGCCACTGTTCGATCGAAATTCGTTTCTGGTCGCAAAGATTTTTCAATTGCGCATAAAACTCGGCGTGACGCACGTCCCCGGCACGGTAAGCAGCGCTCAAATCCATCAATTGCTGCAATTCGGGGCGCGTCAATTTCGGCGTGAGGGATGCCAGCAACCGCTTGCGATCCATTGCCACGCGAGCCAGATCGAGTTCAGCTTCCAGCTTCACAGCCTCGGCGAATCGGGTTAGTTCGGGCGGGAGCTTCCCCCGTTGCTTCGCCAATGCACAAACATAATCGCCGATCGACATCTTTTCGGCACGGTACGATTCCACCGTCGCATCAAACGCGGCCAAACCTGCATTGAATGCCGCGCGTTTTTTATCAGCCAATACTTTCCGTCGCTGCGTCCATTGCGTTTTATACTCTTCCATCAGCGGCGCCGAGGTTTTATAGGCGTCGACATTCGCGCGATAATTCCGCTCAGCATCGACACCGACGATCGGCGGCAGGGAATCAGCGGTTGTAAGCGCCGCATGAATCGGTCCTGAAATTTTATTCTGCTGCAACAGATCGTCGGCGACGGTGAGGACCGTCGCTGGATTAGGAAATTGTTTAAAAGGCGAAAAGTCGATCGATGCAAACGCTCCTTCAAGCGCAAGCAGATCGGCATGA
>CAYXDS010000078.1:0-10590 GCA_964463805.1 uncultured Elusimicrobia bacterium
CAAAGGGAATAAACTTGTAAAGAAAAACGATTTTGCTGGCGCGCGCGCCGAATTCGAATCGGCGCGCATTGATCTGCCCGAAGCGCCTTTTCTACCTTACAACATCGCCGCCACGCATTATCTCGAGGGAAATTTCGACGAAGCGAAAAAGCAGTACGAACAAGCGATGCAACTTACGCGGGACCCGATGCTGAAATCGAAAATAGAATACAACCTCGGGCATCTATCGTTCACGATGGGACAGACCGACCAAGCGATCGAGCACTTCAAGCAATGTTTGAAACTGAATCCCCACGACCTCGATGCGAAATATAATATTGAGTACATAAAAGCGGGCAAGAAGCCGAAAAACCCGCCGCAGCCGCAACAGCAGCCGAAAAATGGTTCCGGCAACGACAAACAGAATCAAAAACAGGATCAAAAACAAGGCGATTCCGGTGAACAACAAAAAAAAGGCGATCTTTCGAAAGAAGACGCTGAGCGCATCTTGCAGATGATGAAAGATCAGGAATCGGAAAAAATGAAAGGTGCGAAAATCCCGAAAGCGGGCGAGTCCAAGAAGAAGGACGGAAAGAAAGACGAGCCGGGAGGCGAAGACTGGTGAAATATTTTAAAAGTTTTTCAATGGCGGTCACGACGCTTTTCTCCGCTGCGCTGATTTTCGGCGCCGAGCCTGGCGTCAACGCGAAAGTCAGCGCTCAGGAAATGACGTTGAACAGCTCGATCACGTTGTTGCTCGAGATCACCGGTATTAAAGAAGTCGGCAGCGCGCCGAATCTCAACATTCCTGATTTTGAAATTCAACCCGCCGGACAAATGAGTTCGTTTCAATGGGTGAACGGACAAACGACGTCTCTGATCACCTTCAATTACGTGCTCACTCCGATGAAAACCGGCAACCTGCAGATTCCATCAATTACGTTGAGCGTTAACGGAAAATCGTACAGCACGCAGCCGATCATCATTTCGGTGCACGCCGATTCAAATGCGGGGAACGCCGCTTCCGGCGCGGCCGCGCGAGAACCGGCGCAACATCAAGTTCAAGTGCCCGCCGAGGGACTCAAACCGTTATTTATGACCGCGACGGTCGATTCGGACAAAGTCTACGTCGGCCAACAAGTGCTGCTGAAAGTGCAATTTCTTAAGAGACCCGAAGTTCGGTTTGCTTCGCAAGCTCGCTACTCAGAGCCGGACCTCACCGGTTTCCTCGTTGAAAAATTTCCGCAGCAAGAGTATTCGACCACGATCAACGGCGCACGCTACGACGTCACCGAGTTGCCGTACGCGCTATTTCCGACGTCGGACGGTGACTTTGCGATCGGTAGCGCGCGCATTGAAATGGCCGTACGTTCCGAACCGGATCCGTTTGATCCCAACAGCTTTTTTCAAAGTTTTTTCGGCCGAACCAATGTCGCGCAACTGAGCACGCGAGCGATTCCGGTCCATGTGCGCGCGCTACCGGCCAACAAACCGGCCGCATTTTCAGGCGCGGTCGGACGGTTCAAGATGAACGCGAAAGTCGACACCGATAAACTCGAAGTCGGCAAACCGTTCAATTTAATCGTGACCGTCGAAGGCGTGGGGAATATCAAAACGATCAAAGAGCCGTTGCTGCCCGAGTTGCACGGATTCCGACGTTACGAAACGATATCGGCATCGAAAGTTTCGAACGAGGGAAAATTTTTGCACGGCAGCAAAGAATTTAAAATTCTGCTGATCCCGCAAGTATCCGGCCAGTTGACGATTCCTTCCGCCGCGTTCATTTACTTTAACCCGGCGAAAGGCGAGTACGTTACCGAGACCACGCCTGAAATTCCGTTGCAAATCAAACCGGGCAATTTGAATCAAGCGGATCAAGAAACGCGTCCTCAATCGTCGGCAGCCGGCCAAAACGCCGAGGGCGTGCGCGTGATGGAAAAGGACATTCGCTTCATCAAACCCGGAAAAGTGCGCCCGGTGTCATCGCCGATTTATTTGCGCACGCCCTTCTTGCTGTTCAGCTTTTTACCTCCGCTGTTCGCGTTCGTCGCATTTCTGTCGCGTCGACATACGCAATTACGCACCGAACGCGCGGCTGAATTTCGATCGAAAGGCGCGCTGAAAACGGCGCGAAAGAATTTGGCGCGCGCGCGTAAAGAAATGATCACTCACGACCCGACCGTCTTTTACGGCGCCATTCATGCGGCCGTCGCCGGTTATCTGGCCGATAAATTTTCAACGTCGGCCTCGGGCATGGTGTGGGAAGATGTCGAAAAACGACTGGCGACGGCCGGCGCGGATGAATCGTTGCGCAACGATATTCGCGATGTGTTCGATCAAGCCGACATGGCCCGATTCGCGACTTCTTCTTTTACCGACGAAGCACGAGAAAATGCGCTGACCAAAGCCGATAGCGTACTGGAACGGCTCAACGAGGTATTCGCATGAAAAAATTATTGCTGATGGTATTATTGACGCTCCCTCGCTTCACTCACGCTGAACCCGCCGGATCACCGAACGATCAATTCACCCAAGCCAATCAGTTTTACGAGAAAGGGGAATTTGAAAAAGCGGCCGAACTCTATCAGGGATTGGCGGGGCAAGGATTCGGAGGCGCCGAATTGTTCTACAACCTCGGCAATGTGTTCTACCGCAAAGGGGAACGTGGGAAAGCCGTGTTGTGGTATGAACGCGCGCAACGGCTCGCGCCGCGCGACACCGATATCCAATTCAATTTGAGCCTAGCGCGTTCGCATATCAAAGATGAAGACAGCGGCGTGTTGCGCCGAATCTTTTTGTATTTCACCGGAAATGAATTAAGCGTTTTGGTATCCATGCTGATTTGGATTTTCTTCGGCGTTCTCGGCGCACGCACGATCGGATGGATCAAAAGTGAAAGCTGGCCCGGCGTGACATTGTGGTTTACCGGTTTTCTGCTCGTGTTTACCGGAACGTGGTTCGGCGTCGCTTGCGCGTTCGACCGGCAACCGGTCGGTGTGGTCGTCAATCCACCCGGAGAAGTTCGAAACGGACCAGGTCAAGATTATGCGGTGGGATTTACGATTCCGGAAGGCAGCAACGTGCTTATTCTTAACAAGCGGCCGGATTGGATTCAAGTCGGAGTATTGAATCAGGGATTAAAAGGTTGGATGCCGAACGGCGACGTTGAAGCGCTCGTGCCTAATTTTTCTTCGTTAAACTGACGTCCATCGATTGAACCCAACCTTCCGAATTATCGGCGAGTAGGATTTTGTACCACTCTCCGCCATCGGTTGACGCATCGACAATCTTATAAACCTCAGGCGGACTAATCTGCGTTAGCATTTTTCCGGCGATCGAAGCGCGATTATAAACGCCGACACCGCGAACACCCGGCGTGACCCACTCCGCTTTAAATGCCGATTTTTTTGGCGTGTCGGGCAAATCCGGCGTACTTTCGATGTTTGGATGCGACTCAACGCTCGAAAGTCTTAAATCAAGGCCGCGAACCCACGCGTTCTCTCCCGATTTGATTTGAAGTAAGAACCAACGATCGGGACCGACTTTTTCGGACTTCACCGCTTTGTAGGCGACGTCCGGTTTTAAAGTGCCGATCCGCTTGGCGTTTTCCATCGGTTTATCAAACATCGGCGTATCGTCGACCGCCGCTTCGAAATAAGTGGACTCGTCACGCGAGCCGTCCATCGAATCCGTTTTCGGTTTCGCCGGCACGGCCGCCGTCGAAGTCGGAGATAAATTAAAGACTTTTAGATACGAACCGTCGACCCAACCGCCGCCTTTTTTCGTTTTGACCTGATACCAATGCTCTTCGCCGATCAAAAATTCGAAATCGGCCTTGCCTTTTATTCCGGCCTCCAGCACCACTCCCGTTTCCTTTTCGGCTGGACTATAAAATAGAGGTGCCGGTTGATTTTTCACTTCAAACACCACATCCACCGCATTCATCAACGAACGGGGCTGCGGCAAATTTTCTTCGAGAGGCAACGCCGAAGAAACGGATGCGACGGTGGGGGATTGCTGTTGCGAAACCGCATCGGCCGACGAAGTTGATTCCGCGCCTGGGACCGGGAAGGGCTTCGGAACCGATTTCGGCTCGGCTTTCTTCTTCGCGATCGGCTGCGCCGGTTGTGAAACAGCGGACGGCGGGGCCGGAACCACCGCCGAAGCGGGGACCGCGGCCGGCTCGGCGACAACATTCGACGGCGTTTTTTCTCCATTCGCACGCGCGATGACGGCCATTCGCACCTGTTCTTGCTTCATGATGCGCTCCCGACGTTCAACCGCAGCCCGCTGTTGTTGTTCACGCGTGGCTTTACGTTCGGCCATCAACCGTTCTTCGTTTTCGGAAATTTTCAACAGACGCGCGTAAGGAGTCCGCGCGACCGCAAGGCTCATAAGCACGCGGTCTTTACTGTCCAACTGCTCAGACTTCAATTCGCGCGCGAGATAGGGAACCGGCACATCATAGCCCAGTCGCGCCAGCACGATCGACAACGGCCGTTTCAACGACGGCCAAGGCGGGTTCCGATAGAAAGGAGATAGTATTTCGCGAGCGTTATCCGGCTCTGATATGGCCCGGATTTCATAAAAAGCCTTCGAAAGCGCCTCCTGTCCCTTTGGATCTTTTTCCTTATCGAGGCGCGCCGCTAATAGAAAAACAGCGTCTTCGGCGACCACGTCCGACACCCACTTGCACGCATGCTGCCGGACGATGACGTCCGGAACTTGCAGCATGAACGCAAAAACCACTTCGGCATACGCACGCACCAACGGCTGACGCACGCCGCCTTCCGCGCGGACTTTACGGACCAATTCATCGAGCATGGGCGATTCGTCATCGTAGAGTCCCAGCAATCCGCCTTTCGGGAGCTCGTTGAGGAACGGTTGAATCCACTCGGTGGAACTTTCAAATTTTAAAAGCGACGCTAGCGCGCTTTCGCGTTGGTCATTCGAGAATTGCGTATCACCGGCGATTTCGAGCAGCGGAACTGCACGACGCTCGTTAATGTAGGTGGCTAGGCGCACGTTGAATAAAAATTCCAGATCGGGCGACGTCGATACGAATCCTAAATCGAGTCCCGTGTATTTATAAATGAGGGTCGTTGCTTTTCCGTACAACATCGTAACGCCCGCCACGGCGGGTGTTACGCCCAAGTCCGCCAGCTGTTTAAACGACGGCACTGTCGAATAAAGCCCGGCGAATGTCAGCAGTAAAAATAAAACCGCGCCGACTTTGATTTCATGATCGTGGCGAGCGTAAAACGAAGGAGTGAATTTTCGCATAGCGTTCACAATCAAATTGTAACCGGAATACCGGTCGTTTTCAGGGGTTTGTTACGAATGTTTTGGAACGGGACGAATCGTTTCGTAGACGCCCAAACATAACACTTCGGACAGCGTCGCGTGATGTTTAAGACCGGTGGCCGAAACCGAACACAAATACCGTTTCTCCTTGATGCCGAACAACGCCAACTGATAGAGCGGTACCCAAAATCTTTTAACGGTCAGTCGAGACCACAATCCTTTATCGCCGTTCAACAAAGCGGCCGGTGTCGTCGAGAAATCGAACAATTTCGGATCGCCCATCCGGCTCGAAGTGACCATTCGCGCCATCTTATCGAGAAAAGATTGAGATTCGTTCGGAACGGTTTCCAGCAAACGTACACGAACCGTTAATTCGGAAACCCCCATATATTGCTCGCGGTCGGAGGGATGCAATCGCACGCCGGCTTCGGTCGCACCATGGATTTCCTCCGTTTCCCAGCCGGCCGGTGCTCGAAGCTCGAAAAAACCACCCGGATCCCGGTAGGTTTGGGTCAAATGCGGCATTTGCAATGTTTCGTTCGATAACGGCTCGAGGAAAAGAGCCCCCAACGTAAACGCGATGACTATCAATGCGAAATGAAAACCGGTCAACAAGGAAGGAAGAAGCGGTTTCCGTGTTTTAAGCCATGCGACCAAAGCAAACCCGATTCCTACGCCGGAGGCGACATACACCGCGCGCGGCCCGATCCAAATTCCGGCGGCCAAAGAAACGACGGCTGATGCCACCGAGGCGCCGATCCAAACCAATTTGGGCTTGCTGGAAATTTCGATGCCGCTCATACGTTTAGTTTACCGGATCACAATCAAAAAAGTAAAATTCATTTATGTACAACATGCAGCAAATGAAAAAACTATTTCAACAGATTCAGGTCGTGCGCGTGCCCCGTCATCGGCTCGCCACGTTTGGATCGTCCCGTATTCATTACCAATTGGTCACCGATGTGCCCGGTCTGCCGGATCGCTCGAAACTCCGCACGGGTATCGTCACGGCCCAGAAACCCGCCATCATTACCGCCACATCCGTGACCGAACAATTTCACGGCTTTGGGGAAGACGTTCAGGATTACGTCGACACGTTGGTCAAACAATACGGCAAAGCATTTCGCGGTCTCGAATATAATTTCCAGAATGAACCCATCGACACAAAAATTGAACTCTCTTCGCCTGAAACGTTCATTCAATCACTGTCTCGAAAATTCGATCGTTCGGAGACTTACGATACGGCCATCATTCGCGGCAGCGATAAGATGTGGGAACTCGCGATCATGAAATTCATCGTTGAGGAGACGCTGTCGTCGTTCGCGGTCAATCTGCAGGAGCTGCAAGATCGCGGATTTTTCGATGATGAAGATCGCGAACGGAAGCGGCAGAAGAGGGAAATCAACAATTTGTTCCGCGCCGCAAAAACCGATCGCACGGCGATTCCGGTGCTTGGCACAAAATTGAAACAGTACGGCTTATTCGAGCATTATCAAGACGCGTTTTTTCGATTGGTTCACCCATGAAAATTTTAACGGTCTCTCCGCGGGGTTTTTGCGCCGGCGTTCGCCGGGCGATTGAAATCGTCGATATGGCGCTCGAAAAATTCTCTCCGCCGATTTACGTGCGAAAGGAAATCGTGCACAACAAAGCGGTGGTCGAAGACTTCAAAAAGCGCGGCGTTGTGTTCATTGACGAGGTCGAGGAAGCGCCGAAAGGCAGTTGTGTGATTTTCAGCGCGCACGGCATCGCCCCTGAAGTACGCACGATGGCAAACGCGCGCGGACTGAAAACGATCGACGCCACCTGCCCGCTCGTGACGAAAGTTCACCTCGAAGTCCATCGCTTTTTGCGCGAAGGATATTCACTCGTTTTGATTGGCCATAAAGATCATGACGAAGTCGTCGGAACGATGGGGGAAGCTCCCGGTAAAATTCAGTTGGTCGAGCGTCCCGAGGATGTCAAGACTCTCGTTATTCCGAACCCCGAAAAAGTCATGGTCCTCACCCAAACCACGTTGAGCGTTGATGAAACAAAGGGTTTGTTAGCGGCCATCCGCTCGCGCTTTCCAAAAGCAGCCACTCCACCAAAGGATGACATCTGTTACGCCACTCAAAACCGGCAGGATGCGGTCCGAGAGTTGCTGAATCATAAAATCAAGCTGTTGCTCGTCGTGGGTTCAAAAAACAGCTCGAATTCTCAACGTCTTTGTGATGTCGCGCGCGAAGCCGGCATTTCCGCCTACCTCATTGATGGCGCCTCCGAAATCGACTCGTCTTGGCTATCTGAAATTGACACCGTCGGTCTTACCGCCGGAGCCTCGGCGCCTGAGTACCTGGTTCAGGACGTGGTGCAGTTCCTTATTAATAAGCACAACGGCACCGTAGAGGATGTGTTTGTTAGGGAAGAAAACGTCGTGTTTTCTTTACCAAAGGAATTAGTATCCTCAAAATAGACGTTTATTAATAAATCCTCACAAAATCGCGTTGTTGTCAAACCTTTGTCATTGCTCGACCGTATGCTCCACTTAGAACCTTAAGGAGGACGTATGAAAAAGACATTGTTTTTTACGCTCACAATTTTGATGCCGATGGCGGCCATGGCGAGCCGTTTAACTTATCCGACTTCTTACGAACCAAAAGACGCTGATATTTCAGCTCAATTTTCAATGACCGGGGAAACCAAGACGCTGGAATGGGGCTGCCCGATCGACAATGAACAGGTCGAAGACGAGAATAAAAAGGCTGTTTTTACCCGTCTTATTTCCGAATGCCTGGAGCAAGTAAGCCGGGCAGCTGAAGAGAAACCCGAAGTCGCGGCCGTTTTGCAAGCGTCGGTCATCGCGCCGAATATTTTCATCAACGATCAAGGAACCGTCAATGGAACGATTTTTCTGCAAACGGTCGTTTCTCTAGTAAAATCACCGCAATGAACCAGGATATTCTTAAACCAAAAGAAGAAAACCTTTTTTCTCTAGCAACCGAACTTGGCTTTATGACGCTGGCCGAGGAAACGACCCAAGAGAAAAAAAGTGAAGACGCCAAAGAAAAGGTCGCCAAACAAAAGACCTATTCTCAACTCACCTAACCGTTCATTTTGCTCCGTCCGTCTTTTCGCCGATCCCTTCTACTGATCTCAACGCTTCTCTTTCCGACGTTTTGTATCGCATTCGAACCTTATGATTTGATCGAAGGGCTCCTCCCAAAAGATAAATTCCCGCGGGTGCTTAACTCTACCGATATTGAATTAAATCCAAACGATCCCGAACCGTTGTTCACGCCAGATGGGGATTTCAATAACGACGGTGTTCTGGATATGGCCATCTCCGGCATTTCGGGTTTACCGGGAACGAAACCCACTTACTTTCTGCTGGTCGGCACCCAATTACAAAACCCGGTTCGCTATCAGAAACTTTTCTTTCAGGAATACGCCGCCCCTGTTTTCCTGCATAAACCCGGAACCACCGGAGAAAAAGATCCGGGCGACCAAGCTTTCTCAATTACGCCTTGCTCGCATTGCAGCGACGGCACCGATTTTTATTGGGATCCGAACAAACAAACGTTTAAACAAACCGCGTGGGTCAAACGCGTGCGGCATTTTCAAAATGTGCAACGCCGTCCCGACGAAGAGCCGGTTCCTCCCGAGTTGGTCGACAAAGCGTTGAAAATAGCGGGGGAACTCACCGATGTTAAAGTGTTCGTCGCCGGCATTAAGAAAGCGGGGAAACAACTGGGAACGCGCGTGCGCGCCGTGGATTTAGAAAAACAACAGGTGGCCGTTTCGATTTTCGAAAAGAAGAAACAGAAGGAAATTCTTTACGATGAAATTACGGTGGACGCAGAAAATGGGACCGTCGTTAAGAGAGGTAGGTCGCGATGATTCCATCGACGTCGTCGAGGGTGACGCCGGATAGAAAATCGTTTTGCGGCATCACCGCTACGTTCGGACCGATTTCGCATTTTTCCTGACAGCCGGATTTCGCCACGCGAACCACATCCTTGAGATTGTTCTTCTTCACGTAGTGCTTTAACCGATCCAAAATCTGCTCGCCGCATCGCCCTTCGCCCGCGCAGCTGATCCGCTCCCCGGCTCCTCGCGCGTTCGTGCAGACGAAAATCAGTTGTTTATACGGAAGCTGGGATTTTTTCATCGTCATTCCCGCGAAGACGTTCGCCAAGGCGAACAGCCACCTCAAGTGTCTGGGCCCCCGCCTTCGCGGGGGAGACGGCAACTGGCTCGTTTTTCCGGAAGGAAACTTCCGGCCCAACCGCCACCGTTAATTCTTCATCGGACATCGTGCGCGGAAACTTTTTCATTCGATCGTAACGTGTCGTGCGTTGCACGGCGTCGAAACCCGCTTCATGGATGATCTTGATCGTTTCGCGCAGCGTGGTCACGTTCACGAAACCGGCTTCCGCATGCACGTTTTCTTCGTATAACGTGCCGCCGAAATCATCGGCGCCGAACAACAACGCCGCTTGGCCGGTCTTTTTTCCTTCGGAGAACCATGATGCCTGCACGTGGTCGAAATTGTCGAGATAAAGCCGCGACGCCGCCAAAATCCGCAAATAAGGCACAGGGCCCACGCGCCGGGGAAATTTGCGTTCGAGCACCGTGTTGTCCGGCTTGAAACTCCAGGGAATAAACGCGGTAAAACCCCCGCCGTTGTTCAATTTCTTCGATTCATCCTGCAACGCGCGAATGTGATTCCAATGCTCGACGATGTCTTCCGGTTCTTCGATGTGGCCGTACATCATCGTCGCGGTCGAGGTGAAACCAAGTTTGTGCGCTTCGCGATGCACGTCAAGCCACGCCTCGGGACCGCCTTTCTTCGGCGCAAGTTTCTTGCGTACGCGCTCGCTTAAAATTTCGGCGCCACCGCCCGGCAACGTGTGTTGGCCCGCTTCTTTCAGTTGAGCAAGAATATTCGGCACCGTGGCGCCGGCCACTTGGGCCATCGTCTGTACTTCGGAGGCCGTGAAAAAGTGCGGTGTGACCGTCGGGAAACGTTTGCGCGTCTCGCGGATCAGCGAGAGGTAATAATCGAACGGAATCGCGCGATTGTGACCGCCTTGAAGCAACACAGTGGTCACTCCCAACTTTACCGAGCGGTCGATTTTTTCCATCACTTGGTCGACGGTCAACGCGTACGAATCCTTGTCCTGCGGCCGGCGAAAAAACGCGCAGAAGTGGCAATCGGTGTCGCAGATGTTCGTATAGTTTGGATTCGAATCGATGATGAACGTAATCTCGTCGGCCGGCACGCGGCGGTTGCGTTCTTCCATTGAAAAACGGCCGAGCCAGTTC
>CAYXDS010000079.1:0-10505 GCA_964463805.1 uncultured Elusimicrobia bacterium
AAGGCACCTACGAGGAATTGTTCAAGCGTTACGCTCAGAATGGTTTCGTGCGCGTGCGCGTAAACGGAAAAATTTTCCGGCTCGAAGAGAAAATCACGCTTGATCGCTACAAGAAACACGACATCGAACTGGTCGTCGATCGACTGGTCGTCAACAAAGAAAATCGCGATCGTCTGTCGGATTCAGTCGAAACGGCGTTGCGGGAAGGCCGCGGATTATTGATGGTCGATACGCCTCAGAATGGCGTAAAGCTTTACAGCGAACATCATTCGTGCCCGGAGTGCGGATTGTCGTTGCCCGAAATCGAACCGCGCCTTTTCTCGTTCAATAGTCCGTACGGCGCCTGTGCCGATTGCGACGGACTTGGCTCGCAAGTGAAAGTCACTGAAGATTTGGTCGTTCAAGATGCGGAGAAATCGATCGACGAAGGCGCATTAACCGCATGGTCCGACCCGGTCACCACGCGCACCAACCGGTGGAAAAATTCGTGGGCGTCTTACTACGAAGATATTTTGTCGGGTGTCGCGCGCCGCAACGGTATTCCGACCAGCACGCCGTGGAAGAATTTGTCGAAGCTGCATAAGAAAATGTTGCTGCACGGCGACGGCGAGTTCGAGGGCGTGATTACGAACCTTGAACGTCGTTACCGCGAAACTGAGTCGGAATTCGTGAAAGAAGAAATTCAAGACCGGTTCATGTCGAAACGCGAATGTCCGGGATGTCACGGCGCGCGTTTGAAGAAAGAAGCGTTGGCCGTGAAAGTCGGCGGCGTATCGATCTCCGAACTCTGCGGAAAAGACGTGAAGGACGCGGAAAAATTTTTTGAGACGTTGTCGTTCTCTCAACGCGAGAAAACGATCGCGCGTCAGATCCTGCAGGAGATCACTTCCCGTTTAAGTTTTCTCGTGAAAGTCGGACTCGATTACGTGACGCTCGACCGCGAAAGCGCAACGCTGGCCGGCGGCGAAGCGCAGCGAATCCATTTGGCCACGCAAATCGGCGCGGGGCTCGTCGGCGTGTTGTATGTGCTCGATGAGCCGACGATCGGCCTTCATCCGCGCGACAATACGCGGTTGCTCACCACTCTTGCTCGATTGCGCGACGCGGGGAACACGTTGGTCGTGGTCGAACACGACGAAGAAACGATTCGCATGGCCGATTGGCTCGTTGATTTGGGTCCCGGCGCCGGCGTGCACGGAGGGGAAATTGTCGCTGAGGGGCCGCCGAGCGAGGTTTTGAAAAATCCGAAATCGTTGACCGGGCAATACCTCGAAGGCGGCAAGACGATTCAGATCCCGTTGATTCGCCGTCCGACCGGCAAAGAATGGTTGACGGTGCTCGGCGCCGAACAATTTAATTTGAAAAACATCGATGTGAAAATTCCTTTGGGAATTTTCGTGACAATCACCGGCGTATCGGGTTCCGGCAAGTCCACATTCGTGCATGAGATTTTGCACAAGGGTCTCGCGAAGATTTTGCATCAAGCGAAAGACGAACCGGGCAAGCACAAGGCGATCAAAGGCGTCGAACATTTGGATAAGGTGATCGTGGTCGATCAAGATCCGATCGGCCGCACGCCGCGCTCGAATCCGGCCACGTATACGGGCGCCTATGGGCCGATTCGCGAAATGTTTGCACAAGTGCCCGAAGCGAAACGCCGCGGATTCGGCCCCGGACGTTTTTCATTCAACGTGAAGGGCGGCCGCTGCGAAAATTGCCAGGGCGACGGCACGCTGAAAATCTCGATGCAGTTTCTGCCGGACGTATATGTAATGTGCGATGTGTGCCGCGGTCAGCGGTTCAACGAAGACACGCTCACGATCAAATACAAAGGAAAATCAATTTCGCAAGTGCTCGACATGACGATCGAAGAAGCGTCGGAATTTTTCAGCGCGGTGCCATACGTTGCGCGCATTTTGAAAACGTTGACCGACGTCGGCCTTGGCTATATGAAACTCGGGCAGCCGGCGACCACGTTATCCGGCGGCGAAGCTCAACGCGTGAAGCTCGCAACGGAATTGTCGCGTCGGGCGACGGGGAGAACGCTTTATATCCTCGACGAACCGACGACCGGTTTGCATTTTGCCGACGTCGATAAACTTTTGCAGGTTCTGCATCGTCTTGTCGACGCGGGCAACACGGTCGTCGTGATCGAACACAATCTCGACGTGATGAAGACCGCCGATTGGATCATCGACTTGGGTCCCGAGGGCGGGGACCGCGGCGGCCAGCTTGTCGCGGAGGGAACGCCCGAACAAGTGGCCGAAGTAAAGCAATCTTATACGGCCCGATATCTGGCCCCGTTGCTAAACCGCGTCGGAATTACGATATAATCCTCGCTTCTTCGTCACCCTGGAATGTCTTAATCCAGGGCCCATGTAAACAGAAGGAAAAATGGATCCTGGATAGAAACATTCCAGGATGACGTATTAAGGATTTAAAAAATAAAAATACGCAGGAGGCACAATGAAGCACCGCATGAATGCATGGATGTTAATTTCGATTTTAGCCACGGCCGTCGCATTGACCGGTTGCCCGCCCAAGAAAAAACTGGCGATCGACGAGAAAGCGAAAGAAGAGCAACCGCAGGAAGACGCGAACAAAGACGCGAACGCCGACAGTAACGCGGATGCGGCGAACAGCATTCAAATCAAACAAGACTGGACCGAAATCCCGAATCTCCAAATGATTCAATTCGGATACGACTCGGCGACGCTCGACGACGCTGCGCGTTCGGTTCTCAAATCAAACGTGGCGATCATCAAAAAACTTCCGAAGACCGTTTCCGTTCGCGTTGAAGGACATTGCGACGACCGCGGTACCGTCGAATACAACATCGCGCTGGGTCAACGTCGCGCGAACGCCGTGAAATCTTATTACGCGACGGCCGGTGTCGCGAAAAGCCGCCTCGACACGATTTCGTTCGGTGAAGAGCGTCCGGTTTGTAACGAAGAAAACGACGCATGCTGGGCGCGCAATCGCCGCGGCGCGACGAAAGTAAAAAATACCGAATCGATCACGATCAAGAACAGCGATCTGCAATAACATGAGATTCGTCCAAGGTCGTCACCCCCGCGCAGGCGGGGGCCCAGACACCTCAGGAGTCTGGATTCCCGCCTACGCGGGAATGACGGCTCTTTTGGTTTTTCTTTTTTCCGGTTGCGTAACGCGCGAGGATATTCGCGGCATCCAGACCGATCTCGTGACGATTCAGCAAGGAATCGACGCGCGGCTCGGCGGCGTGAAGGATCAAACCGACAGCGTTCAGAATTCTCAGGCCGATCTCGCGCAAGAGATTCGGGATTTGAGCGGCCATTTGGCGTCGCTGAAAACCGATCTCAATGATTATCAGCAGCGCATTCAGCAATTATCCGCGCGCTTGGACGATCTCGAAGCGTCGTTGACCGCTCGTATGGATTCACAGATCGAGTTGTTGTCGGGATCGAAATTCGTCGAGAAGCCGTTGCCGAGCACGTCGTTCAACTTGGCCAACACGGACTTTGTTCGCGGCAAGTACGCGGAGGCGGTTACTGGGTTTCGGAATTACATCAAGCAATTCCCGAAAGGCGATCGCGTGCCGGAAGCGCGGTTGAAAATCGGCGATGCGCTCGCGAAACAGAAAGATACCGACGGCGCGCTCGAAGCGTATGATTCGTTGCTACAAAACTCGCCGAAGGATCCACTGGCGGCCACGGCGGTGATGCGCAAAGCGACGTTGTACGAATCAACGGGTAAGAAGTCGCAGGCGCGCGATGCGTACATGTCGTTGATAAAAAACTATCCGTATTCGAATGAGGCGAAAGCCGCGCAAGACCGCGCGCGTTCGCTGCAATCCGACTCAAACCAACCGCAATGAGAACACTGCGATATTTGCTGCTGGCGATATTGATCGCCGGCATCGTGCGCCCATTGTCGGCCGATCCGATCGACGTTCAAATCGACCGTTCGCGCGATAAGTTCAATCTCGGCTTTTCTGATTTCGTGCCGGACGATCGAACCGTCGACGACAGCGTCGTGAAGGCCTACCAATCCACGGTGTCCCAAGATCTCGACGCATCCAAACTGTTCAATCTGCTGCAGAAAGGACCGACGGTCCGAAGCAAATCGGACGCGCTCGAGTGGTCGAAACTCGGATCGGACATGGTTTTATCGGCAACCGTAAAAACGAAAAGCGCCGACATGATGGAAGTGGTCGTGAAATTGAATGACACGAAATCCGGAAAGGAAGTGCTTGGCCTCAGTCGTCGCGGGTCGCGCGCGGAAATTCGTTACGTGTCCCACGAAATTTCGAACGAGGTTGTCCGCTACTTCACAGGGAAGCCCGGCATCTTCAACTCGAAACTTGTTTTCGTGAACGACGTGACCGGCCGCAAAGAGTTGTACATCGCCGACTACGATGGAAAAAACATGAAGCGGCTCACGAACGACAACTCGATCACGATTCTTCCGCGCTTGTCTCCAGATGGAAGAAAGATCGTTTTCACATCGTACAAAGCGGGGAATCCGGATTTGTACCTCATGAATCGCGACGGCACCGGGCGAAAAAAACTTTCGTTCAAGAGCGGTCTCAATGTGTCTCCCTCGTGGGCGCCGAACAGCCAGCAATTGGCCGTCACGTTGTCGAAAGACGGGCCCCCCAACATCTATATGATCGACTTGAACGGAAACGTTGGGCAACGTTTGACCGATGCGCAGACGGCCGATACAGCTCCCTGTTTTTCTCCGGACGGTTCACAAATCGCGTTCACATCGGACCGCGCGGGCGCGCCGCACATCTATATCATGAACATCGATGGAAGCGGATTGCGTCGCATCACAACCGCCAGTCATTGCGACTCGGCCGCCTGGTCGCCTGACGGACAAGTAATTCTGTACGTGAAGGGCGAAGGCCGCGGCAAATTCGATATTTATTCGATAGAAGTCCAAACGGGACTCGAGCGCCGTCTCACGTGGGGCAACGGCGATAGCGAAAATCCGTCGTGGTCGCCGGACGGCCGGCTGATATTGTTTACGTCCAATCGGAGCGGTCGGACGCAATTATTCATGATGTCCGCCGATGGTAGCGATCAGCATCCGGTTCCGACGAACAACGGGCAGTCGTTCACGCCGCACTGGTCGAATTAAGAATGGCCAAACGGGATTTGATTTCGATCTCCGACCTGTCTCGAAACGAGATTTGGGATTTGCTGCTGTTGTCGCTGCAATTGAAGAAGAAAAAATTGCGCCGCGATTTGCAGGGCCGTTCGATTGGACTCATCTTCCAAAAACCGTCTACGCGCACGGCCGTATCGTTCGCAGTCGGCGTCACGCAAATGGGCGGAAGTCCGTTGATTCTGGCCGCCGACGTGTTACAGATTAAACGCGGCGAGTCGCCGCGCGACACCGCGCGCGTGTTGTCGCGTTATCTTGATGCGATCGTGATTCGAGCGAATCACCACGCGGACGTTCTCGAAATGGCCGGTTACGCGAACATTCCGGTTATCAACGGGCTCACCGATCTCGAACATCCCTGCCAAGTGCTCGCAGATTTATTGACGATCATGGAACATCGGAAAATGAAACATCCGAAACAATTGACCGGTTTTAAAATGGCCTATCTCGGCGACGGCAACAACGTCGCGCATTCGTTGATGCTGGCGGCTTCCATTCTCGGAATGAAATTAATCCTTGCGTGTCCGTCCGGCTATGAGCCGAAAAATGAGATTCGCGAAAAAGCGCGTTCTCTTGGTCTGTCGGGTAAGACAGATATCGCGGTTGTTAAAGACCCGAAAGTTGCCGCACGCGACGCCGACGCGCTGTACACCGACGTTTGGACGTCGATGGGACAGGAAGCGGAGATTCATCGTCGGCAATCGATTTTCGCGCCGTATCAGTTAAATGCGTCCGTGATGCGCGAGGCAAAGTCCAACGCGCTCGCGATGCATTGCTTGCCCGCTCATCGCGGCGAAGAAATAACCGAAGAGGTTCTTGAGGGACCAAACTCGGTAATTTTCGATCAAGCGGAAAATCGTTTGCATGTGCAGAAAGCGGTCTTGCTCACGCTGCTTAAGAAAAAGAAGCAATGATTTTCGCGATCGGCAACGATAAACCGGAGATTCATCCGACCGCGTTCGTCCATCCCACCGCTGAAATTTCCGGCAAAGTGAAGATTGGCGCACGCGCATCGATTTGGGGCGGTTGCATTTTGCGCGGCGACGTCGATTGGATCGAAATCGGTGAAGATTCAAATGTGCAGGACGGTTCAATTTTCCACACGTCGCATGGCGTGCCGTCCCAACTCGGCAAAGGCGTGACGATCGGCCACCGCGTCACCGTGCACGGCGCGATCGTTAAAGATTATTCGTTGATCGGCATGGGCGCGATTCTGCTCGATTACGCGGTCGTCGAAGAAAATTGTTTGATCGGCGCGGCCGCCGTCGTCAAAGAGAACGGAGTGATTCCGCGCGACAGCCTCGCATTCGGGATCCCCGCACGCGTGATGCGGCCGCTTAAACCCGAAGAAACGAAACTGATCGTCGACCGCGCCGCGAACTACGTCAAATATGCGGCCACCTATTCAGCCGCGTTGAAATCCGCCAAACTCCTATAAATATTTATTCGCGTTACAAACAGCTGCTGCGGCGCTACGGTCATCAAGGATGGTGGCCGGTCACGCCCGACGACGGCGCGGTTCCCGTCTATGTGCCGAAGCGGTCGCCGAAAAATTTAAGCGAAGCGGCTCGATTTGAGATTTGCCTCGGAGCGATTCTCACGCAAAACACAAATTGGTCGAACGTCGTGCGCGTGTTGAGTTTGCTGAAGAAAAACGATGCGCTAAATTTAGCCGGTTTTCTCGAGTTGCCGATCGGGCGGGCGCGGACCTATTTACGGCCGAGCGGTTATTTCCGTCAAAAAACGCTTCGTGCGCGACGTTTTTTCCGTTTCGTTCAAAAGGAATCCGGCGGAAATCTTAAGAAATTTTTCGAGGGATCTTTGTCGTCGGTTCGCGAGAAATTGCTTTCACTAAACGGCGTTGGTCCTGAAACGGCGGATTCAATGATGTTGTACGCCGGCGGCAAACCCATTTTCGTGGTCGATGCCTACACGCGCCGGCTCGGTGCGCGGTGGGGAATGCTCAAAGGAACCGAAACGTACGACGAGATACAATCTCTTTTTATGGCGCGTCTGCCGCGATCGGCGTCGATTTATGCCGAATATCATGCGTTGATCGTACGGGCCGCAAAAGATTTACGACGATGAAAAATATTTATTGCTTGGTGACGATAACCGCGCCGCAAGGAATCGCTTCGAAAAAATTGGCAACGCTGATTTTAAAGCGGCGCTTGGCCGCGTGTGTAAACATTGTTCCTTTGGTGCAGTCGCATTATTGGTGGAAAGGAAAATTAGAGTCAGCGCGTGAAAGTTTGCTGATCGTTAAAACTCAATCCGCGCTCGTAAAGTCGTTGATGACATTCGTGAAACGAAATCATCCCTACGATGTGCCTGAGATTATTGCGCTGCCGATAAAAGCGGGGCTCGCCGATTATTTGAAATGGATTTCAAAGGAGACGTATCAATGAAGTTGATTCTGGCTTCAGCATCGCCTCGCCGCCGTTATCTGATGGGCAAAGGCGGCTATCGATTTGCGATTCACGTGAGCCACGTTTCCGAGCGCGCGTCGCCGGGTTTAACGCCGCCGACGCTGGTCAGCGCTCTCGCGCTAAAAAAAGCAAGGGCGGTCGCCCGCAAATTTCCGAACGACGTCGTGCTGGGGGCCGATACCCTCGTTTTTATTAACGGTCACACGGTGGGAAAACCAAAAAATCCGCTGCACGCGAAGCGGATGCTGCGCGAATTGTCCGGACGTTGGCAGCGGGTTTATACGGGCGTGGCGGTCGTCTGGGACGGCGGAAGGCGAAAAGTTAAATCGTCGGCGGTGTCGTATGTGAAATTCCGAAAATTATCGGAACAGGAAATCGATCGCGCCTCGCGAAAGCATTTGGACAAGGCCGGCGGTTATGCGGTTCAAGAAAAAGGCGACGGTTTTGTGGCGGAAATTCGAGGCGATTACGACAATGTGGTGGGACTGCCGATGAAGCTTGTGAAACGATTATTGCGCCGGTGCGGCCAAACGCTTTCGAAACGTGTCGGACACCATGTTCACTTTCAACGTTGAATTGAGCTGATTCAACCAATCCGAAAACACCAGATTCACTTCTTTATCTTGAATTTCTTGGCGGAATTTTTCCGGGTGATCGATCATTTCTTTTTTTACCTTCGGATCCGTCTCCGTTTTCAAGCGCGCTTCTAGCGCCTGCTGAAATTGTTCGTCGGAAATGTTCACCGCGGAAGCGATCAGCTGATTTAATTGGCGGCTGGCAATGTCTCTTTTATGCATTTTCTCGAAGTCATGCGGCGTCATTTGAAACGCTTGATTCACGGCGCGAACATAGGTGGCTGGATCGAAGTGACCGTCCTTTTGAAACGCCGGAATCGATCCAAGTTGCATTTGCAACGCTTGATCGGTCACTTGGATACCGTACTTCTTCGCTTCTTGAAAAAACACCTCTTCGCGGATTAATTCGTTCAACGCTTGGCCTTGAATTTGTTGACGTTGTTCGGGCGTGGTGGCGGTCTGGCGTTGGCGAATAAGCTGGTTGTAAATGCGATCAAAGTCCATTTGCGTGACTTTCTGGCCGTTTACCTTCATCACGGTGTCTTGCGGCGTCGCCGTCAAGGAGGGGGTGCCGATGCCGAACAGAATGACGCCGACGATGCAAGCAGCAAGAGCGACCATGACAAACGAACGGTGTTTGCGGAAGAACCTAAACATGAGGCGGGGATTATAGGATTTCTAATTAATGCTTGTTGGCGACTTTTAAATTTCTATGCCCGTTTTCGAGCTCGGCCGGCAATGATTGCGGATTCACTTCGATCACTTGGCCGTTTGATTTGAGCATTTGGCAGTTGCCTTCAAAATTCGCGCCGTCGGAAATGACGAGCTTGGTGGTGCGGAGGTCACCGATGATCTGGCCTTTCGGTAAAAGTTCAAGCAATTCGTTCGCTGAAATATTTCCTTTCACTTTTCCGGCGATCGTCACGGTGCGGCCGGTGACGTCGCCGAGAACCACGCCGTATTCGCCGACGACCACGCCTTGCGCGTGAATATTCCCTTTGATTTTTCCGTCGATTCGGATGGATTCGGAGGTTTGGATGTTGCCTTCAAGCTCGGTGCCATGACCGATAATGGTCTCAATTTTTGCGGCCGGTTTATTCTGTTTCAAAAACATAGACAACCTCCGAGCTAATGACGGGTGGATATTTGTTCTTGCGGTTAGTGTAACGAGGGTTAGAGCTTTTTGCCAGCGAATTTTGGATCTTCGGACACGTACGCAATCGGATTCTTGCGCACATTATAGCGCCAAACTTCATAATGGCAATGCACACCGGAGGATTTGCCGGTCGTGCCCATTAGAGCGATCACTTGTCCGCGTTTGACGCGGTCGCCGACGCGCACGAGGATGCGGCTGTTGTGAGCGTAACGGGTGCTATAACCATATTCGTGCTGGATCAACACAAGATTTCCGTAGCCGCTGTTCCATGACGCCACGCGAACCACGCCGTCCTCTCCGACAGCACCGGCCTCGAGGATCCCGCCGAACGCCTCAACCAGATCATTACCCGACCTACCAGCACCGAGTCAGCTCTCGCCGTCCAACAGCGGCTTCACCACGCCGCCGGTGTCGAACCACCCCCGGCTGAGAAGGACGCCAGCGTGGCGAGCCACGGCGCGCCCGGCACCAGCGAAGGCGAAGCCGCGAGTTTCGAGGACCAGGTCGAAGCGATGCGCCGCCGCCTCGATGCCATCCAACACCGCGCCCCGAGTCCTGGAGCTCCTGGGCTCAGTCCATAGGTTCTCGACAGTCCAGTGACGGGCTGTCACGATCATCACAGCGCTCGTCGGCGGCGACACGTCGGCCTCTCCATCCGGACGCAACGCGTCCGTGCCCTGGAAGGCCCCCGCCGATGGCGATCAAGAAGCTCCCCAACGGACGCTGGGAAGCGTCCTACCGAGACCCTGCCGGTCGCGAGCGCGTCAAGCACCACCGCACCCGAGCCGACGCGGACCGATGGCTGACCACCGTCAAGGACCAGCTCCACCGGGGCGATTACGTCGACCCACGACTCGGCAAGCGGTCCTTCTCCTCCTTCGCCGCCGACTGGCTCACCGCCGCCACGGCGCACATCCGGCCGAAGACCCGGACGCACTACGAGTCGGTCCTGCGTGTCCATGTGCTGCCGACCTTCGCCGACCAGCCCGTCGGCGCCATCGGCCCGTCCGACATCCGCCGCTTCATCGCCGAGCGAGTCGAGGCCGGCTCAGCGCCGGGGACCGTGCGTTCGGCCCGCAAGGTTCTGCGCCTCGTGCGCGCAACCGCACAGGCCGACGGAGCGATCCTATCCAACCCATTCGATGGTTCCCGAGTCCCCGCCTCTCCCAAGGCCGAGATGGTGTTCCTCACCGC
>CAYXDS010000080.1:0-10471 GCA_964463805.1 uncultured Elusimicrobia bacterium
GATCGCTTCCGATTATTAAAGGAAGACGAAGTGATTGAGATCGTGCCGCTCGCATACATGCGCGGTCGTACGCTCGATGATGCGCTGATCATTCTCGATGAGGCGCAGAACACGACGCCCGAGCAGATGAAGATGTTCCTCACGCGCATGGGCCAGAAGTCGAAGGTCATCATCAACGGCGATTTGACGCAAATCGATCTTGAAAACAAAAAACGGTCGGGTCTTTTAAAAATCGAACGAATTCTTCACGGTATCGATGGCATCGGATTTATCCGTTTCACCGGCGAAGACGTGGTTCGCCACACGCTGGTCCAAAAAATCATCCAGGCTTACGACGTGTTCGAGCGCGCCGAAGCGGCCGGAGGTTCATGAACAAAAAATCGATGTTCGATTGGGTTCGATCGATTTTACGCGGTTGGCTCGACCGACTCGATCGTATGGAGCAAACGCTGCCGCGCGCGCAGAAAGAGCGTTGGTACCAGCGCGAGTTTCATCTCCCCCCCGTCATCATCGGCGTCGGCTCGGCGATCATGTTGTATTTGGTGTTGGTGCTGAACGCGACGTTGTCGGTGGTTCAAGCGTTGGTTCTCGCCGTGTTCATCGTGATCGTCGTGACGCTGTTCACCGTTTATTTGTACCGCGACCAGAAAAATCTCGTGAAGAGCGACGATGCGATGGCCTTGCTCGCCGTGATTTTCTTCGTGACGTTGATCGGAATCAAATTGACGGCCGTTCTTTCTTTGCGGTACGAATGGATTTCTCCTCTGGCCGCGCCGGTCGCGATTGCTCCGCTGTTGGCCGCGTTATTATTGTCGCCGCGTTTGGCCACCGTTTTGGCATTCGTAGTGGCGCTTGTCACCGGTATCGTCAACGGTTTTTCGCTCGAACCGGCGATGGTCGCCGCGCTCGGAGGCGCGACCGCGGTCGCAATCGGCAGCGACGCGCGCACGACGCAGCAGGTGGCGCGCACGGGTCTGTTGGTCGGCGTGGTGCAGTCGCTCGTGGTTTTGTTTATCGGCACGCTTCGGGTATGGCCGCAAAAACAAATGCTGATCGGATCGATCGGCGCGTTCGTGAGCGGGTTCATTTCGGGTATTTTCAGCCTCGGTGTGCTGCCGTATTTGGAAAGTTTCTTTTCTCGATTGTCGAATCTTCGCTTGCTGGAATTGGCCGGCGTGAATCATCCGCTGCTCAAACAAATGAGCATCGAAGCGCCGGGCACGTACCATCATTCGCTGATCGTCGCGTCGTTGGCGGAAGAAGCGGCGAACGGCGTCGGAGCGAACGGATTGTTGTGCCGCGTCGGCGCGTATTTCCACGATATCGGAAAGATGGTGAAGGCCGAATATTTCATCGAGAACCAAGGCTCGTTCGGAAACCCGCACGATCAAGTGAGCCCGTCGTTGTCGAAGTTGATCATCACCTCGCACGTAAAAGAGGGCATGGCGCTCGCGAAGGCGCACAAGCTCGATCCGCAAATCGCCGATTTCATTCCGCAACATCACGGCACGTCGAAAATCGAATTTTTCTACCGCAAAGCGTTGAAGCTCGAGGAATTTGAAGAGGCCGAGAACAAAGAAGAGGTAACCGAGGAGTCGTATCGTTATCCGGGTCCGCGGCCCCAAACGAAAGAAGCGGGCATCGTGATGATGGCGGATTCGGTCGAAGCGTCGAGTCGCACACTCGAAGATCCGAATCATCAGCGCTACAAAGATTTGGTGAACAAGATCATTCAGAAAAAACTTTTTGACGGTCAGCTCGATGAAACGCCGCTCACGTTGAGCGACTTGCGGATTATCGCCGAGCGGTTCACGAACACGCTGCTGTCGATTCACCACGCGCGCGTTCCCTACCCTGAGGCCGACACCGAACGAACGTCGTTGCTGTGACCGTTTCCGCGCATTTCCTCTCTCCGATCAAAGCGGTGGACGCCGTTTCACCGGCGCGCGTCGCCCGCATCGTTCAAACGGTGTTTCGTTCCGAAAAGAAGAAACGCGACGCCGACATCAACGTGATCTTTGTGGATGGTAAGACGATTCGGCGGCTCAATAAAAAATATCTCGACACCCCCGGAGATACCGACGTGATCGCGTTTCCCTATGAAAATGGCGGAGGTGACGTTTATATCTGCCTGCCGGTGGCCGTCGCCAACGCGCGTCGATACGAAGAACCGTTGGGTCGCGAGCTGACCCGGCTTGTGGTTCACGGCACGCTGCATCTGTTGGGCTACGCGGACTGGCCGAAAAAAGAAAAAGAAAAAATGTGGGCGCGCCAAGAACCGATGGTGGAACGATTGTGGAGGCGCGCGAAATGATGGATTCAATTTCGGGCGTGGGCCTTGTTTTGCGACGCGCGCGTCATCTCGACAACGATTTAAAACTGACAATTCTCATGCGCGAGTTCGGAAAAGTGCTTGCGGTGTCGAAGGGCGGTCAGCGCATGAGCTCGAAATTGAAAGCGGTTCAGGAGATTTTTTCAGAGGCCGATTATCAAGTGTTCGTTCCGGCTCACGGCGTGAATGGACGATTGGTAAGCGGCCGGCTTATCGGTTCGCATGAAAAACTGCGTGGCAATTACGACGCCTTTGGCATCGCCTGCCGCTGCTGCGAGGTCGTGGAAATGTTGCTGCCGTTCCGTGCTCCATCGCCCGATGTTTATGATATTCTTCGCGAATCCCTCCAGTCGCTGCAATCAAGTCAGTCGCCGCTTCACGATTGGGTTTTATTCGTGGTTCGGATCCTGAAAGCGTTGGGACACGGTGACGTTTCGGAAAAAGCATCGCAGTCGTTGGTCGATGCGCCGTTGGAACGTTGCGTGGCACTCGTCGAAGCCGAGTTGGAGCGGATTTTGCCGTGGCGTTTGAAATCGACGGTCGAGGTTCATTAAGTGTATTTCCAAGAAATTATATTCGCGTTAGAAAAGTTTTGGGCAAGACGCGGTTGCTTGATCTTCCAGCCGTACGATCTGGAAAAAGGCGCGGGTACATTTAACCCCGCCACGTTTTTACGCTCGCTCGGCCCCGATTCCTGGGCGGCCGCCTATGTCGAGCCGTCGCGTCGCCCGACCGACGGCCGTTACGGCGAAAATCCGAACCGCCTGCAGCGCTACTATCAATATCAAGTGGTGATCAAACCGGCGCCGAGCGACATTCAAAAGCTTTACCTCGAATCCTTGGCGTCGATCGGCATCAACGCGCGCAAACACGACATCCGTTTCGTCGAAGACGACTGGGAATCGCCGACGCTTGGCGCTTGGGGGCTCGGTTGGGAAGTGTGGCTCGACTCGATGGAAATTACGCAGTTCACGTACTTCCAACAGATGGGCGGAATCAATTTGCATCCGATCACGGTTGAAATTACGTACGGACTCGAACGGCTCGCGATGTTCTCGCAAAAGAAGAACAGCGTGTTCGATGTCGAGTGGACAAAAGGCGTCACGTACGGCGATGTTCACAAAGAAGACGAACGCCAGTTTTCGACGTTCAATTTCTCGATGTCCGATCCGGACACGTTGCGCCGCCATTTCACCGATTACGAAACGCTCGCGTTGAAGCTGCTCGATCAACAATTGCCGTTGCCCGCGTACGACGCGACGATGAAATGCTCGCATCTGTTTAATCTTCTCGACGCGCGCGGGGCGATCTCCGTGTCCGAGCGCACCGGTTTCATCGGCCGCATCCGTAATTTGGCGCGGCGCGTGGCCGAATCCTACGTGGCGATGAAATATCCGCAGCAACTGGAAGCGTTGGCGGCGAAATAATGAAAGCGAAAACCGAAAATCGCGCGTTGCTTGAAATCGGTACCGAAGAAATTCCGGCCCGTTTTATTCCGGACGCGCTTGCGCAGTTGTCGGAGTCGTTGAAGCAAGGCCTTTCATCGGCCCGCATCGATTTTAAAAACGTGCAAACATTCGGCACGCCGCGACGATTGGCCGTGCTCGTCGAAGGCATCGCGGCCCGTTCGAACGATCGCGAAGACGTCGCGGTCGGTCCGCCACCGAAAGCGGCGAAAGACGACGCCGGAAATTGGACCGCGGCTGCCACCGGTTTCGCGAAAGCGCAGAACGTCGCGGTGACAGCGCTTGTGCTGCAGAACACTCCAAAAGGCGAGCGCTACGTGGCCGTTCATCACGTGAAAGGCCAAAAGACCGAAGCGGTGCTGAAAGAGCTATTCCCCTCGATCGTTCGCGGTTTGTCGTTCCCGAAATCGATGATTTGGGATGCGAAAGAGTTTTCATTTGCGCGTCCGATCCGTTGGATCGTCGCGCTCTACAACACGTCGGTCATTCGCTTCCGCGTCGGCGATGTCAGCTCCGATCGTTGGACGCTCGGACTTCTCTCGCTCGGCGGCGTGAAAATTACGGTGGCGAAGCCGCAGTCCTACCGAACCGTACTTCAAGGCCGTTGCATTCTCGTCGATCCGGAAGAGCGCAAAAAAAATATTTTGTCGCAAATCGACACGATCGCGAAGAAAACGAAGTCGGTGGCCGTCGTTTCGCCCGAGCATTTGCTCGAAGTGGTGAACCTCACCGAATATCCGGTCAGCATCCTCGGACATTTCCCCGATATGTATTTAAAGCTGCCGCGCGAAATTCTCGTCAGCGTTTTGAAGAAGCATCAGAAGTTTTTCCCGATGGAATCGTCGAAAGGCGTGCTCGTGAATAGCTTCATCGGCGTACGCAACGGGCCGTCCGAATCGCAAGAAGACGTTCGCGAAGGCTACGAGCGCGTCGTGAACGCGCGGTTCTCAGACGCGCAATTTTTCTACGAAAAAGATTCGAAGACAAAACTCGCTGATCTGGCGCCGCAACTTTCGGGCGTCGGTTTCCATGTGAAACTCGGATCGATGTGGGACAAAACCGGGCGCGTGCGCAAATTGACGGCCGATCTCGGAAAAAAATTGAACTTGAATGGATCGGCGCTCGAAAACGCGGACCGGGCCGCGTTGTTGTCGAAAGCGGATTTGTTGACGCAAATGGTCGGAGAATTTCCCGAACTGCAAGGAATCGCCGGACGCTTTTACGGCGAGAAACAAGAAAAACACGAAGTCGCGGCGGCCATCGAACAACATTACTGGCCGCTGACCACCGAAAGCGCGTTGCCGTCGTCGCTGGAAGGCGCGCTGGTCGGACTGGCGGACAAGATGGACACGCTGGCCGCAAACTTTTCAGTCGGCCTCATCCCTTCGGGTTCGGCGGATCCGTACGGACTCCGCCGCATGGCCGTTGGTGTGATTCGCATTTTGCTCGACCGCAAATGGACACTTTCAATCGAAGAATTGATCGACGCCGCGTTTGAAGTGTTGCAGCGGCCCGTAGAGCCGAAAATGCGCGAAGAGCTGCGCGACTTCTTTAAGCAACGCGTGATCACATTGTTCGGTCAACAGGGGTATCGCGTGGACGAGATCGAAGCGGTGCTCGCGAAAAGCGATCAAAGTTTGTCTCTGATCGGAGAAAAATTAAAAGGTCTCAAAGTGATCCGCGGCAAGCCGGAGTTCGGCGCGTTGTCGATCGCGATCAAACGCGCGGGCAACCTGTTGAAACAAGCGAAAGGCACGCTGCCTGTGTTTGGCTCGGATGGAATTCAGTTGAACACGATCGGCGAACAAGAACGGCGTCTTTGCGAGGCGGTGTTTGAAGTAAAGCCGCGTTTCGAATCTTTTTTGAATGAAGGCCGCTACGAGGACGGGCTCGTGTTGTTGGCCGGCCTTAAGACGCCGATCGACACCTTCTTCAAAGAAGTAATGGTGATGGTCGAAGACCCGAAGTTGCGCGATCAACGGCTCGCGGTGCTGGTCATGGTCAAAGGGATGTTCGACGCGATCGCCGATTTCTCCAAACTCCAAGTTTGATGCGCGCGTACGTTCTCGTCGTCGACGTCGGCAACACGGCCACTTCGATCGGCGTGTTCGACGCCGTTTCCTCTAAAAAAAATCCAATCCCGGTTCATGTCTGGACCATGAGCACGCACGATATCCCACGCTCGAAATCATTCGCGCGTTTTGTCTCGAAAAATATCAAAGCGGCGCGGATCCCGGTTTCGTCCGTCCTGTCCGGAATCATTTCAAGCGTGGTCCCTCCGATCGATGGGCCGCTTCGTTCTCAAATCCGGTCGATGTTCAAAAAAGATTTTTCGTTCGTATCAAGCACGACCCGTTCGCGTGTTCGCGTGCTGTATCGAAAACCGTCTGAAGTCGGCGCGGACCGCATCGTCAATGCGCGCGCGGCGATCGCGCTGTGGAAAGGCCCATCGATCGTGATCGATTTCGGCACGGCGACCACGTTCGACTGCGTCACCGCGAGCGGCGGATATTTGGGCGGCGTGATCGCTCCGGGCCCGGTCATCTCGGCCGAAGCGTTGTACGATCGAACCGCGAAACTTCCAATGGTATTGCTCTCGAAACCGGTCAACATTCTTGGCCGCAACACGCTCGAATCGATTCAAGCGGGTCTTTATCACGGCTACCGCGGACTCGTGAAGGAAATTGTTTTTCAGCTGCGAAAAAAAATGGGACCGCGAACACGCGTGATGGCGACCGGTGGACAAGCGCATTGGATTTTGAAAGGCGTGAACGGCGTCGATGCGCACGTGCCGCATTTAACGCTGTTGGGACTTTTTCATATGTGGCGGGACGAAGACTTAAAGTAGAATTCATCAAATCCAAAACAGCAAAAGGGGACATCATGAAACGTAGAAAAAAGATTTTGATGATGGCGGTGGTGGCGGCCGGAATTTGTTCGGCGGCGCGGGCGGATAACTTCTCTAATAATTTTGGGATCGTCGATCAGGCCTCGCTGGACGCGATGACCAAAGATCTCGGCGCGGCGATCGCCGGCGGAAGTTTCCACACCGGAAAAGCGCTTGGATTTCCCATCGGTTTCGATATCGGCGTGCACGTGCCGGTGGTCGGCGTCAGCGACGACGATAAAATTTTAAAAGACGACGATTCCACGTTGATCGGACAGTGGGCGCAAGCCGAAATCGGATTGCCCGCCAAACTGAATATTTTCGGACGCGTCGGTAAAATCGAATACGCGAACGCGTACGGCGGCGGACTCCGCTGGGGTGTTTTTGATTCGGCGGTTCCCGGAATCCCCTCCGTTTCCATCAGCGGTATGTACAACAAAGCCACGCATGATTTCTTCGATGCCGAAACGATCTCCGGAAATCTCGTGGTTTCATTCGAAGTTCCTTTCATTCATCCGTACATCGGCGGCGGCTTTGATCACACGAAAGTCGACGTGGCCGATAACGCGTCCCTGCCGCCCGGAACAGGCGGCTTGAACTCATCGCAAGACGGTTATCGCGTTGAGGCCGGCATCAATTTAAGTTTGATTCCGTTTACGTACATCACGCTGGGCGGCGGTCTTGCGAACGGCGAAGAGCTTTATCACGCGGGGCTCGGAGCGAAGTTCTAATGGACGATCAATCTTTCGAGCGGTGGTCCGAAAAGTTAACGAATTTAAGAAAAAAGCGACAAAGGTTCATCGACGAGAATATCGAGAATCGCGCCGATTCGTTTTCCCCAAACGAGTTTTATACGGTGTCGATGGATAGCTTGAACGAAGTGATGGACGCCTGGTTTGAGTTTGAACAACAATCTTGGACCGCGAAGCCGCCGAGCGACCCCGTCGCCGAAATCGAACGGCTTCGCGGTGAAATGGAATCTGTGCTCGATTTCGAGGTGGAAGCGGTCGACCGCGACCGTTCGGCCGTTCTCGTCCGAATTTCATGGGATGAGGCCACGTTGAAAATCAGCGAGCCGGCGTTCCAAACGTTTATCGACGACCTGCGCAACAAATTCCAATTAAAAGTCAAAGGGCTCGCCAACAGCGGCGGTCCTTCGACGAAAAAACGCGCGTTGGAACAACCGTTGCCGCAAGTCTCGCAAGCGGGCGGTTCTTCGCGCGGCGGCAATGGGCTCGGATTGTTTTTTATGTTTTTGATCGGTCTTTTATTGGGTGGCGGGCCGTCGTTTGTTTTTCATGAATCGGCGAAGAAAGCGGAGCGGCAGTTTCAGGAAGACCGCAGCAAAATGTTGTCCGAGCAACACGCGGTGGCGGACAGCATGGTCGTGTTGCACGACAGTTTTGAGCAATTGGCGACCGGAAAACTCGACAACATTCCCGAACTGAACCGAAAAATTGCGCAAGCGCAATCGAGCATCAATCAAGAACGCGATCGCATTAGGAAAACGCACGATCGCGCTCGGGAACAAATCATGAAAAGGGTTCCGGCCGGCAACAAACAAGACGCGGCGCTCGAAGAAGCGGACGCGAAGTTCGCGGCTCAAACTGAGGATTTAAAGAAACAGGAGGCCTCGGTTGTGAATCCTTTGGTGAAACAACGGGATTTATTGAAGGATTTGGTCAGTCGCTGACCGGTGTCAGCGGCAAGAGGCGTTTTTCAACCGCCCGATTTCACGGCCGGATTCATCCCATGCCACCGGACAATCGTTTTGCGCGATGCCGAGATGATGCTTGGTTGCTTTGAAAACGATTATTTTCCCCTGGTAACGGCCTTTCGCGACCAACGTTTCCAATATCCGCGCGGTTCCAATTTCCTTGGCGGTTCCGCCGCCCGCTGAAACACGAAAGACCGGCGATTCTTCGGTCGCTGACTTTGGTTTTTCTTGCGCGAACACGGTTTTCCCATCCAAAGAGAAAAGAATTGTCGCGCAGGACGTCATGGATGCGACCTTTTTCTTTTTCAATGTTTTTACGTCCACGATCCAAACCTCGGCGCGGCCGGTGTCTTCGACAGTTCTGAAAAATGCCACGCGTTTTCCATCCGGAGAAATCACCGCTTCATAAATATTCGCGGATTCGGCCACTGTTTTTGACGAGCCCCCATCGAGCAATCGAATTTTGTCCGGGAATGTCGAAATCTTCGCTCCCTTCAACGACGTCGATTGGCCCGGCATCCAATCCGACTCGGGGATTTCGATGACGGGCCGGTTTTTTTCGCGCTCAAAATAAGCGACGGCGCTGCCGAGCCACATCGATTCTCCTTCGAGATACGCGCGATCGAGGCCGGCCGCGATCGCCGCATTGATCTTCCCAATGATCGGTTCCAATTTTTTTACGGTTTTCTTATCGGAAAGATCGGCGTTGACGATCGCTTCATGAATGATCTTGTCGGATTCCATTCGCTTCGATTCGTCTGTCGCTTGTTCGAGCTGGCGGATGTAGTACGGAATTTCGGCAACAGAAGCGATTGGGTGGTCGTCGGCGACCACGAGAGCCGACGCGAACATCGCGACGGCGAGAAACAACGATCGTTTAGTGGTGGGCCGTGACAAAATTGTCCCGGACCGTGACGCCGACCGTGGCCGGTGAATCGGCGACGATCACGCCATTGCGGCGCAATTCAGCGATCTTGTCTTCGGCTTTGCCGGAACCGCCTTCAACGATCGCGCCCGCGTGTCCCATCCGTTTTCCGGGAGGCGCGGTGATGCCGGCAACGAATGCGAACAGAGGCTTGGACATTTGTGTTTTGAAATATTGGGCCGCTTCTTCTTCGGCGCGGCCGCCGATTTCTCCCAGCATCACGACCGCTTTCGTTTCGGGATCTTTCTCAAAGAGTTCGAGTACGTCGACAAAGTTCGTTCCGTTGACCGGATCGCCGCCGATGCCGACCACGGTGGATTGACCGATGCCGAGCTTTGAGAGCTGCCACACCGCTTCATAAGTCAGCGTACCGGATCGCGAGACGATGCCGATCGGGCCTTTCTTGTGAATGTAACCGGGCATGATGCCGACTTTGCACGCGTCGACGCTGATCACGCCGGGACAATTGGGGCCGATCAAGCGCGTTTGTTTGTCGGCCGGTCGCGCGCTGTTCCATTTCTTCAATTTGTGTTTCACGTAAACCATGTCCAAGACGGGAATGCCTTCGGTGATCGCGATGATCAGTTTTATGCCCGATTCCATTGCTTCCAAAATCGCGTCCGCGCACAACGACGCCGGAACAAAAATCATCGAGACGTCGGCGCCTGTGTTGTCGACCGATTCTTTCACGGTGTCGAAAATTGGAATGCCTTCGTAGTTGCCGCCGCCTTTACCGGGCGTTACGCCGCCGACCATTTTCGTGCCGTATTCTTTGCAAAGCTTCGAGTGGAACGATCCGGCCGAGCCGGTGATGCCTTGGCAAATGACTTTTGATTTTGCGTCGAGAAGGATGCTCATTAGTTTCTCCGGGCGGTGACCGCTTCGACGATCAGCTTGGCCGCTTCTTCAAGGCTGGTCGCCGCTTGCAGCGGCAATTTCGACTTCGCCAACATGTTTTTCCCTTCCTCGGACTTGTTCCCTTCCAGGCGAACCACGAGCGGAACTTTCAATTTCACGCGCTTCACCGCTTCAATCACGCCTTCGGCGATCACGTCGCAGCGCATGATGCCGCCGAAAATATTCACCAGAACGCCTTGCACGTTTTTGTCCGACAAAATAATTTTGAACGCCTCGGTCACTTGTT
>CAYXDS010000081.1:0-10446 GCA_964463805.1 uncultured Elusimicrobia bacterium
GTTGTTGGACGAGCGTGTACCCTTGATTCATGAGCGTGATCATTTTGTTGCGCAATTCATCCTGCAATTGGTCGTACAAGGGGCGATCTTCATCGCGGATTTTTTTAGTCGGAGTTTCATACACGGTGACGGGGCCGATCATAAATCGGTCGTAATCGGTGACGCGTGTGACCGGATGGCGGTAAACGAGCGTTTGGTCTTTGAAGTCGACCGCCTTAAAGTCCGTGTAATCACCGAGCAATCTTGAATTCCGCGGCTGTTCATGAAGCACGCAACCGGCCACGGTCAGTAACGAAAGGGTAAGAGCGGATAGGTTTGGATGGGATTTCATAGGGAACCCATTGTAGTCAATCCGTGTTCGAACTGTTACTCTAAGCCACATTTTCCGAAGGAGAATTCGTATGCCGTTGATTCAACCCGTTGCAAACCCCGCCGCGTTGGTCGAAGCGATGCGCTGGCGCTATTCCACGAAAGTCTTCGATAAATCGCGCAAAATTCCGAATGACGTTTGGCAAGCGCTCGAAGAAACGTTGGTTCTCACCCCGTCATCGTACGGTCTGCAGCCTTGGAAATTTTTTGTGATCACGAATCAACAAGTGAAAGAGAATCTGGTGCCGATGGCTTGGGGGCAGCGTCAACTGTCGGATGGCTCTCACGTGGTCGTGTTCGCGATCAAGAAAAATGTGGACGCGGCTCATGTCGGACGTTTTTTGGGGCGAGTGTCGGAAGTTCGCAACGTGCCGCTCGCATCCCTGGAAAGATTTAAAAAAATGCTGTTGTCGGTCGTCGATCAATCACCGGAAAAATTTGATGTGAACGAATGGGCGACGCGACAAGTGTATATCGCGCTCGGGAATTTCATGACGGCGGCGGCGGTCCTCGGAGTCGATGTTTGTCCGATGGAGGGATTCCAGCCGGCCAAAGTCGACGAATTGCTCGAGTTGGAAAAACAAGGATACGCGTCGGTGGTGATGGCCGTCGCGGGCACCCGTTCGGCGGAAGATAAATACGGATCCGCTGCAAAAGTACGTTTTAATAAACATGATGTGATCGCGCGTATCGATTGATGTACAATCCCGGCTCAATGTTTCTTAAAGCGCTGATAAAATACGTTTCCTTCTTTGTTCTATTCGCTGTGCTCGCGTTCGGTTTGTTTTTCTGGGGCACGATGAGGTACGTGTATTCATCAGGTGAGCGAGCCGGTTACGTGCAGAAGTTTTCAAAACGCGGCTGGATGTTTAAAACCTGGGAAGGGGAACTCGCGATGGTCAATCTTCCCGGCGCGATGCCCGAAAAATTCGATTTCAGCGTTGTCAATAAAGGTGTTCCCGAAAAGCTGCAGCAGACGATGGGGCAACGCGTCGTGGTCAAGTATGAACAGCATCGTTATGTCCCTTTGCCGCTGTTTGCCGAGACCGAGTATTTCGTCATCGATGTGTTGCCCGTCCAAGACGCAAACGCTCCCGCCTCGCTTCCCACCACCGCCGTTAATAAATAGGAGACTTTATGTTTAAAGAGTTCAAAGAATTTGCAATGAGAGGAAACGTCGTCGATTTGGCGGTCGGCGTCATTATCGGAGGCGCGTTCGGAAAAATCGTGACCTCGGTCGTGAGTGACATCATTATGCCGCCGGTGGGTCTCATTGTCGGCAATGTCGATTTCAGTGAATTGAAAGTCGTTTTGAAAGGCGCCGCTGAAGGGGGAAAGCCGGTCACGCTGAATTACGGCGTTTTCCTCAATAATGTCATCGATTTCGTCATCGTCGCATTCTGTGTGTTCCTCGTCGTAAAAGCGATGCACAGTCTCAAGAAAAAAGAGGCGCCGGCCGCTCCCACCACGAAAGAGTGCCCGCAGTGTTTGTCAAAAATTCCGCTGAACGCGAAGAAATGCGCGTTCTGCACATCACCTCAATAAACCATAAGGAGTTGTCATGAAGTTGAAAAAAATTGTCCTCATCGGACTTGCCGCTTTATTGCCCGCCGTCGTTCGCGCCGAAGATGCGCCGAAGAAACCTTGGAAGAACGCGACCGAGTTGTCGATCGTCAGCGCCAACGGTAACACGAAGTCACAGTCGGCTTCCGGCAAAAATACGTTCAATTACGATTGGACAAAAACGTCGTTGGAGTTAATCGCCGGCGGCATGGGCGCGAAAAGCCAGGGTGTGACTATCGCTGAAAAATACAACGCAAGCGAAAAAGCGACCTACAAGCTTTCCGAGAAGAATTATTTGTATGAAAAAGGTGGCTGGGATAAAGATCGATTCGCCGGCATCGAAAATCGTTACGATACGTCGGCCGGTCTTGGGCGCAATTTAATAAAGAACGATCGCCACTCGCTGATCCTCGAACTCGGTGCCGGTTACGTGAACGAAGAGCGAACCAATGCGCCCGTCAATGACTTTACCTCGGGTCGAGCGTATTCAAAGTATGTTTTCACGGTATCGCCGACATCGAATTTCAGCCAAGACGCCGAGTATCTGCATAACTTCGAAAACAAAGAAGACTTTCGCGTGAACACCGAAACTGCGTTGACCGCCGCGATTAATGCGCACTTCGCGCTGAAGGTTTCTTATGTTTGGAAACACGTGCAATCGCCGCCGGTTGGTTTTGGTCGAAACGATACCACCACCGGAGTGGCGTTGGTCGCCACCTACTAAGTTCGTCTGTTTTGGAACTTTAGGGTCTTTAGTCCTTTATCGTGTAGGGTGCTCGAAGGAGGTTTGTATGAAGCCAAATATCGGAATTTCGAATAACGACCGCGATGCAGTCGTTAAAATTCTTAATCAAAATCTCGCGGATTTGTACGTGTTGTATACGAAAACGCGCAATTATCATTGGAACGTGGTTGGATCCCGGTTCAATGATCTACACAAGTTCTTCGAGGCGCAATACGAAGCGTTGAATGAAACGATCGATGAAGTCGCCGAACGTGCGCGCGCGTTGGGTGGGAATTCGGTCGCCACGTTGGCCGATTTCGTAAAAAGTTCACGTTTGTCCGAGCATCCGGGCAAATATCCGAACGCCGACACGATGTTGGCCAATCTTTTGGCCGATCACGAAGCGGTGATCCAGAATTTGCGCAAGGACGTCGATACGACCAACGACGATCATCACGATACCGGAACCGCCGATTTCCTCACCGGCCTCATGGAAGCACACGAAAAAATGGCCTGGATGTTGCGCTCGTTCCTGGAAAAATGACAAAACCGCCGCTATGACGCGCTTCCTTAAGAAAACAGCGCTGGTCCTAGCGGCGACCGTTCTCTTCTCGGTTCTGTTTCACGTCGGACATTCCGACGCGATCCACAGCAAGTCCGGTGAACACAGCTGTGCCGTTTGCCAAACCCTGACGTCTTCTCATGTGGCATTCGCCGCTCCGGCCGTTCTGCTTCCCTCATTGGTCGGATTCGTTCTACTTAGTTCGTTCATCTTCTGTATCGCCGGTTCATTGACGGCCGCCGACTCCCGCGCTCCTCCCGCCTTCTTCTAGCTCTAAGTCCGTTTCATCGTAATTCATCTTAATTTCTGCCCCATAGAGTAGGAGGCGTTATGCGTCGTTTATCCCGATTTTTTTCGTTAATTGTTTTTTTCTCAGTCATTGGGAGTCCATCGGTTCAAGCCGAGGTGACGATTGAGCAGGTTCGAGAGGAGATTCAAAAGCAAATGGGGACGGTTCCCAAGCCGTCCGCCAATCCAAATGTGTTTAATCCGGCGATCGGGTTGGCACTGGATGCAGTGGCCAGTAAAACCACCGCCAATCAGAGTAATGTCGATTTTCGATCGGCCGAGTTGAGTCTGCAGTCTGCGATCGATCCGTTCGCAAACCTTTTCGCGGTCATTAACGGCACTCCGGACGGGGTAGAAGTCGAAGAGGCGTTCTTTATGACCACGCGGTTGCCGCGTGTGATTATTCGCGGGGGCCGATTATTCGCTAATTTCGGCCGGCTCGGCCACTGGCACGATCACGAGCTGCCTTTTGTGAATCGGATCCCATCATTGGATACGTTCATTGGCGGCGAAGCGCAAGCCGATGGGCTCGAGTTAATGCACCTGTTTAAAACGCCGTTCTTTTTGCAGGGCACCTTGGGCGCTTATAACAAGCTCGGCGCCGAAAACAACCGGTTGGAATCAACGACTGGGGATGGTCATGATCATGGCCGTCCGTTAAAGGCGTTCACCTATTTGGCGCGGTTGTTCAGTTATGCGCCGTTAGGGGATAATTTTGGGGTGGATCTGGGGTTTAGCGAGGCGTTCACGCCGCGCCAATATTTTATTGATGGCGCGCCGGTCGACTTCGGCAACGCCTCCCGTTCGTTGACCGGAGTGGATGTTACGTTCCGGTTTGAGCCGTTGGCCAACAATGTGTACCGCAAGTTGATTTGGGGGACCGAGGCCTTTCGAAACAGTGAATTGCGACCTTCTATTGACGCCGGCGGACTCACTTCTTATCCGCGAAAAAATGCCTGGGGTGGGTATTCCTATGTGGATTGGCGATTTCATCAACTTTTTAGTGCGGGCGGTTTTTATGATTATGCTGAAAACATTGATGATCATACTTTTAAATCGAAAACCTGTGGCGGAATGTTTAATTTTATTCCATCCGAATTCCAAAGAGTTCGTTTGCAGATCAGTTCTTCGAGAATCGACAATCAAAAAGATGATAATCAAGTATTTGTGCAATATTTCGCGACGATTGGAACACATGTCCATGTGTTCAAGGACCGGTGAGAATTATGAATCGGATAAAGATTTTTTGGGTTGTAATTCTTTGCTTCGGAGTAGTGCCAGTGATGGCTCAGGCAAAGCTCAGATTGGTCGCGACCACTCCAGATTTGGCCGATGTGGCACGCCAGGTTGGGGGCGAATTTGTGGAAGTCGAAAGCCTGGCCAAAGGGACCGAAGACATCCATACGATCCCTCAGCGCCCCAGTTTTGTGCCCAAGCTAAACCGCGCTGATGGGGTTGTCTTGTTGGGGTTTGACGCTGAGCACGCGTTCCTTCCGGCGTTGTTGGAAATCGCCCAAAACACCAAAATCCTACGCGGGTCGGTTGGATACATCGATTGCAGCACCGATGTGAAAGCGTTGGACGTTCCCACCACCTTGTCGCGGGCGGAAGGCGAGCAGCATCCGTTGGGTAACCCTCATTACAACCTCGACCCCCGAAATGGGAAGTTAATCGCCGAAACGATCGCCCATTCGCTTTCCCAATTGGATCCGGCCCATGCGCAAGCGTTTACTCAGAATGCCCGAGCGTTTGAGGAAAAGGTTCAAGCCAAGATCAGCGAATGGGGAAAAGCGGCGGCATCTGTAAAAGGGATAAAAGCGGTGTCTTACCACCCTTCGATGGTCTATTTCGCCGACTTTTTAGGAATCGAGATGGCCGGGACGATTGAATTAAAGCCGGGAATCGCGCCGACGCCCAAACACTTGGAGGAATTGGTCCGCAAGATGCACAGTGAAAAGGTGTCTTTAATCTTCCGGGAGGTCCAATACGGCAGCGAAACCGCTGAATGGCTGACCGCGCAGACAGGTGCCAAACAAGCCATCGTTTCAACGATCGGCGGAGCGTTTCCCGATTCGGGCACCTATATAGGGATGATCGACCACAATATAAAAGCGGTTATCGATGCGGTGTCGAAGTGATCACCGTTAAAAACGCGTCTTTCGGCTACAACGGTGAGCCGGTCATCAAAAATGTGTCGTTTGAGGTGCAGCCCGGCGAATTCATCGGATTGATTGGCCCCAACGGCGCTGGAAAGAGCACGCTGTTCAAAGGCCTGTTGCGATTGGTTCCGACATTGGCGGGTTCAGTGACCTACAGTCCCACCGTGGCGGGCCGACTCGGCTATGTTCCGCAACGCGATCAATTGGACGCGATTTACCCGCTGACCGCGTTCGATGTCGCACGGATGGGCGTCGGTAGCGCACTGCCGTGGTACCGTTTCCCGAACCGCGCGATGAATGAAAAGGTCATGCAATGTTTGGCCCAAGTGGGCATGGACCGGTTTCGCGACGACTTGTACGCGGAGCTGTCGGGCGGGCAGCGACAGCGCGTGTTGATCGCGCGTTCGTTGGCCCTGGACCCGGTCATGTTGGTACTCGACGAGCCAACGGCCGGAATCGATCCGGTGGCCGAAGAAAACATCCTGAAATTATTGGGGGAGCTGAACACCGGTCGCGGTTTGACCGTTTTGATGGTGTCTCATCACATTCATTCTTTGCGCGGCCGCGTGCATCGGGTAATTTTGGTGAAAGACGGCGCTGTGCAATGCGGGACAGCCGACGAGTTGCTGCACGCGGATAAAATATGAGCGAATTCCTTTCTTTCTTTCAAACCGGGTTTCTTTTGCACAACGCATTTTGGGGCAGCGTGGCGGTAGGATTTTTTTGTCCGCTGATCGGCGTCTATTTTCTGCTGCGTCGCATGGTGTTATTGGGGGTGGCGTTGCCGCAAATATCGGCCAGCGGCGTGGCATTCGTTTTTTTCCTTCAGAGCCTCGGCGTCGCTTGGTCGTTGCATGCGGGCGAAGCGAACGATCGTTTCCTCGCGCTGGTCGGTTCAAGCGTCGTTACGATCCTCGCATTGATCGCGCTGGCAGCGTTTGAACGGCGCGGCGAAGGAACCACGGACAGTCGCATCGGTGCGGTTTATGCGGCCGCCTACGCGGCGTCAATCTTATTCGTCGCGTCGAACGCGGCCGGAAAGATCGAGATGTTGAACATGCTGCACGGTGAAATCGTATCGGTGAACGCGCAGGATTTGCACGTATTGTTGAGCGTTTACGGCGCGTTGACGGTCGTTTTATTCGTGCTCAACCGCCAATTCATTTCAGTCTCGTTTGATCGCCAATCCGCATCCGTGATTGGAAAAAACGTGGCGTTGTGGGATGCGCTGTTGTACGCGGTGATCGGCGTGGCGATTTCAATCGGCGTTCTCATCGTCGGCCCGATGTTGACGTTTGCGTTTCTGATCGTGCCGCCGTTGGCCGCGCGGCGTTTCTGCCGCAGCATGAAATCATTTTTCGCTCTGTCGTCGCTGATCGGCGGCGCGTGCGGATTCGTCGGTTTTTATCTGTCGTATCATTTCGACTTGCCATTGAGTCCGACCGATATTGCTGTGTCGGCCGTGTTCTTGCTGATCGCCTTCGGCCTAAAGAAAATCGCGACGACCGCGTAATGAATCCGTTTATGATTTTGTAAAAATAAGTATGCGACGCGTTCCGCTTGCCTTTTTTTTGTTCATGATTGCCGTTCCGCTTTTCGCGCATGAAGAGAATATCGAACCGGTAAAAATTGAACTTGCCGTCATGTCTCATCAGGTTCGCGTGCGCATCCGTTCGGACGCCGATTATTGGTTGGATGCCATTTTGGGCGTGCCGTTCGAAAAGCCTCTGCCGGCCGTCGCATGGCCCGAAAATTTCCAGATCGCCGCAAGAAATTACGTGGAGAAATCCTTCCAATTACGGATGGATGGGCGCGATTTAAAATCGGCGTCTTTTGTATGTCGCAGTGCGCGCGAGCCATTGTCTTCATCGGCCGGAGAGGTGATTTATGAAATCACCTATCCGATCGATGCGCCCGGAAAAGTGATTTCCGGTCGGGCTCAATTCTTCGGCGAATATTACGCCGTTGTCTCGCGTGAGAAAGCGGGAAAGGTTCCCCCGGGGATTTTTTTAACCTATCTGGTGGTCGAAAGCGGAAAAAAAGCGGAATTCGCGGTTCCGTTTGAATCCCCGGAGTTTCAATTCTCCACCGAGGGGTTGTTGTGGACCTCGTCACAAAATGCGCGCGAGAAAGTCGCCGCGGCCGCCTATCGAGTGGCGAGCAATTTCTTTTTTTGGATCGCCGCGATCTTCATCGCAGTAAAGATCCATTCACGTTATTTTAAAAGGAGGGAACAGTGAGCGTTATTCGGTTCCAAAATCTCACGAAGGTTTATCGCCGTTCGCATTTGGGGCGCGTGACGGAAAGCCGCGGACTTAACGGGTTGTCGTTGGAAATCCGTAAAGGTGAAGTGTTCGGGCTATTGGGTTTGAATGGATCCGGAAAAACGACGACGATCAAATTGCTTCTCGGGTTGTTGCGTCCGACGAAAGGAACCGTCGAAGTGATGGGGCGCTTGATGCCAAATCTCGAATCACTAAAGCACATCGGTTATTTACCGGAGGCCGCGTACATCAATAAATATTTGACGGGTCGCGAAGCCGTTCGCACGTTCGCAAAATTATCGCGCATACCATCGGCAGGCCGCGAACGCGCGATCGACGATATCCTTGAAAAGGTAGGACTCGTCCACAGCGCCGACCGTCGCGTTTCCGATTATTCGAAAGGAATGATGCAGCGCATCAGCATGGCGCAAGCGCTGATACACAATCCGGATATTCTGATTATGGACGAACCGGTCACCGGTCTCGATCCGCTCGCGATCCAAGAATTGCGCCAGATGATTTTGTGGTTGAAAGACCAGGGCAAAACGGTATTTTTGTCGTCGCACAACATTTCCGAAGTCGAGCGCGTATGCGACCGCATCGGAATTTTGGCGGCCGGTCACCTGGAAATGGTGATGGAACACGCGGAATGGAAAGGTCAGGAAGGAAAATTGGAAAACGTTTTTGCATCGTCGGTGCGCCGCACCGAAAGCATCGGCCCATTAAAGTTCATGGGGGAAAAATAATGGAAAGTCTGCTCGCGATCGCCCACTATACGCTGAAGGAGCACATTCGCAACCGCATTTATCTGTCGGTGATATTTTTTGGTTTTATTTTGATCGGGAGTTCGATGATCATTTCGGCGCTGGCCGTCGAAGAACAAGTGCGCATGATGGTCGATGTGGGGCTCGCCGGCATCGAATTTCTCGCGTTGATCACGGTGTTGTTCGTGACCGTGAATCTCGTGCTCGAAGAAATGGAAAGTCGCAGCCTTTATTTGATTCTGAGTCACCCGGTCGAACGCTGGCAATACATCGTCGGCCGATTCCTCGGTACGATCGCCGCGCTGACGGCCGGCATGTTGATGATGGCTCTGTTGCACGTGGGCAGTTTGTATTTGGCCGGCTGGCGCCTGGAAGCGTTTTATCCGCAGGCGATGCTGTGCGCGATTCTTAAAGTGATCGTGATCGGCGCGCTCGCGTTGTTGATTTCGTTGATCACCACTTCGACCGCATCGTCGATGACGTTGACCGGATTCTTATGGGTGCTCGGTCATTTCACATCGGAAGTACAATTCATGGTCGAACGATCGCAAAACCCGCTCGTAAAAGCGGCCGGCGACTTTCTTCATTACGTGGCGCCGAATTTCACTTACTTCAATTACCGCGATTTTTGGCGCGCGGCGACGGTGCCGCCGCCAGGCTGGTTCGCTTGGATGGGCGTTTACTCGTTTTGTTACGTTGGCATCAGTTTATTTCTCACCAGTTGGGTCTTTTCGAAAAAGGAATTTTGATGATTTCCGTTGTAAAACGAACGTCGCTTTTAATTCTTTTACTGGCCGGTTTCGCGATTTCGCAAGCGCGGATCCAGCGGTTGTACACGCCGGCGTATCCTCATTTCAAAGAATTGATTCCGAACGTGAACAGTTTTCAGGACGCCACGTTTATCGTGCTCGGTTTCCGCGCGTTGGCCGCGGACGTCGCTTGGGTGCAATTGCTTCAGAATATGGGAGGCGCCGAGAACGCGGAAAACAAAGGCAATCTGCCGCTGTTGAAGAACGATACGTTGCGCGTTACGCGAATCGATCCATGGTTCGTGCGCGCGTATTTGTTCGGTTCGGCATTATTGGCTTGGATGCACAACACCGGACGCGCCGACGAGGCGTTGGAGGTGTTGGCTGAAGGCATCAAATACAATCCGGACGAGTGGTCGTTCCGCACGTATGCGGCCGGCATCGGCTACATGAAGAACAATGAGATGGACAAAATGATCCGCATGCTGGAAGACGCGGTTCACGACCCGAAATGTCCGGCCACCGTCAAATCGATTCTCGCGAACGCGTATAAAGCGCAAAAACGTTACGCCGATGCGATCGCGATTTGGGAAGACGTATTGTCCACGCCGAGCGCGCGCGATTACCATCTGCGCGCCCGCACGGAATTGTCGAAACTGCACGCATTGTTGGGGCGCTGAGATTTAATTCCAGAAGTCTTTTTGCTGCAGCGCGAGGTCGGCGAGCGCTTCAATAAACGTCGGATGCGTATTTAGGCCGGGTACGCGGTGGAATTCTTTGATGCCCGATTCGCGCGCGAGTTCGCCGATTTCATCATCGAGCTCGTGCAACGTCTCGACGTGGTCGGACACGAACGCGATCGGCGTCACCATCAGTTGTTTCGTTTTCTTTTGGCCGAGCTCGCGCACGACCTGGGCGGTCGACGGCTCGAGCCATTTTACCGGTCCGAGTTTTGATTGCCATCCGAGCGTCCAGGGCCCTTTCCATTGCGCCGTTTCGAGCAC
>CAYXDS010000082.1:0-10437 GCA_964463805.1 uncultured Elusimicrobia bacterium
CGGCGTCGTGTCGGAATTCGCCTCTCGCTTGGCTGGGTGCAGCGATTTGTACGAACAAAGCTGGCGACGTCCGTACGCGAGTATCATCTTCATCACCTGCCACGACGGGTTTTCGTTGAACGACTTGGTCAGTTACAACGACAAGCATAATGAGGCGAACGGCGAAGATAATAAAGACGGTGAAAATAACAACTTGAGTTGGAATTGCGGAACCGAAGGACCGACCGACGATCAACAGATAAACGCGTTGCGTGAACGGCAAAAGCGAAATTTCCTCGCGACGTTGTTGTTTTCACAGGGCGTGCCGATGATTTTGGCCGGCGACGAAATCGGACATACGCAGGCGGGGAATAACAATGCTTATTGTCAGGACAATGAAATTACCTGGATCAATTGGCAGCTGAATGACGACCGAAAAAAGCTGCTCGCTTTTACCAAGGAATTAATTCGGATTTCACAGAGCGAACCCGTGTTTCAGCGCCGCAAATTTTTCCAAGGAAGAGATATTCGTGGATCCAACATAAAAGATATTTCGTTTTTCGAACCGTTGGGTGTTGAGATGACGGACGACGCTTGGAACGCTGGATACGTTAAATGTTTGGGCGTGCGTTTGGCCGGAGACCGAATTGATGAACTCGATGAAGAGGGGCAGCCGATCATCGGCGATACGCTGTTGTTGTTATTAAATGCGCATCACGAGCCGATACCCTTCACGTTGCCCGAAACGGATCGCGGGTCGCGGTGGACGACGATGATTGACACGTTCGACGCAACGGATTCGCCGCAATCGTTGCTGCCCGGCGATAAATACGAGTTGCGCGGTCGTTCGATCGTTTTGCTCGAGTCTTCGAAACAAAAAATTAATTGAACGCGGTCGTCAGTTTGCGCGCGATTTCGGAAATCTTCTCTTCAATCAACGGTTCCTCCGGGTCGAGCGAGATCCGATAGGCGGCCACTTTGTCGAGCCAATGGAATCGCGTGGCCATTTGGTGATGACGCAAACTTGATAGCGGGGAATGCGCCAGCATCTCGAGCGTTTCTACCAGCGTGTCGATCGGAGCGAGGTTGATATCCGCCCATGCGCGCGAGACGCCCACGTGTTCAGACAGTAAGTCGACGCGAATTCGCCGCACGGCTTCGATAAAGGTTGGTTTCTCAGTCGCTTCCCAGGCCACGTTGAGTTCCGTGTCGAGTCCCATGCTGCGGTTCGCGAGGTTCGCCGAACCCACGCTCAAAAATCTGTCGTCTATTAAAAATAATTTCGAATGGATCAACTTCGGAACTTCGACATCGTTTTTTCCTTTCGTGGTTGAATAATAAACGCCGAGGGCGTGTCCGGTTTGAAGAGCCACTTTTTTCAACGTGCGCAGCATGCGCGCTTGTGTGTATCCGAGCGCGAGGTCTTCGGTGAACGTTTTGATCATTTGCGGCAGAACGATCACGATTTGCAGCGCCGGACGATCCTTGCGGCGCATGCGCTCGATCAATGCGGTAAGAACTTTTTTCGATGAAAAATATTGATTTTCGATGTAAATCAAACGTTCGGCCGCATCGATCGCGTCCACGTACAATCGCCGAATTTCGGTAACGGTCCGTTGCGGGGGGAAAAGCGTGCGCGATTGCGTGCGGCAAATCGCAACGCGTCCCCCTGGAAGTGAAATGCTCGGATTAAATGCACAGGCGGCGGCTGAGATCACGCGCGGAATCGATAATTTCCCGCCGCCCGCGCGCATCCAACTCCGTTTGAACAATGTCACGAAGTGTTTGGCGACCGGACCGGTGTGATACGACTGCACGTCGTGGAATGGTTCTTGGCACGGAGCGTTCGAATCGTGCCGTTCGTTCTGATACGTGTTGTGACAGCGATCGCCCCATCGTTCGTTGCAGATGTCCATGCCGCCCACGAATGCGACATTGCCGTCGATCACGACCATTTTCTGATGATGGCTGGCGCCGATCGCGTGGCGGCTGTCGTACAAAAACTTTATGCGTTTGGTTTTGGACTGACCGAACAGTTGCGATTGCCGCCACTCGCGTTTGAGTCCGAGAAATTCCACAAAATCCCAAGCGAGAATGTACACGTGAAGATCCGGTTTCTTTTCGCACAGGTAATTTAAATAAGGCAGCAAACGCGTATCGGTGTCGCAGGTGTCACAATCTTTTCCGCGCAGCAATCGAACGTCGCTGTTGAATTGCCAGCCGGCCATGAGAATCGATTGTTTCGCGTGCGCGGCCGCGTCAAAAATTGCCTTGTAATAATCGCGCGCGTCGATGAGCAAGCCGGTGGACGACGCCTGGCCGTCCCGCCAGTAATTCCATCCGCGTTTAAGAATCGAGTGCATGCAAATAATACGACGGATACCGACATTGGTTCTCGACGGAAGAACTTCACCACAGAATCGACCGTATGAAAGAAAAAGATGCACGCAGAAGGAGGATCTATGAAGCGAAATAAAATTCTATGGGCCTTGTTCGGAGTCGCGCTCGTGGCCCCGGTGGTAAGGGGTTCTGAATCGGTTTCAAAACAAGCTCAAGAACAAGCGATAAAGGAACAAAAAGCGGACGAAAATGCACGCAAAGAAGCGCAATCGGAGCGGGATAAAGCCGAATCGTTACGAACGAAGGCCGCGAGCAAACGCGCCAAAGCCGAACGATTGGCGGTCAACGGAAAACCCGATCAAGCGCAAAAACTTCGCGATGAAGCGACGACGCTCGAAGTGCGAGCTAATAAGTGCGACGCAAAAGCGAAAGAGTTAGGCCCGATGTAGATCGCTTTCAAGGATCGCGACGCTCATTGTCCCGAGAATATCGGCCAGCGAGAGCCGCCATGCGCCGTTCTTTAGCGCGGCATTGATCTTCTGGCTGGTGAAAATGTTCATGAAGGGCGCCGGCGGCGCGTCGAAAATGACGTCGGTATCGCGCCATTCCTCGATGCGGTGCGAGGCCGGTTGCTCGAGGTTTAAGCTTAAGTGGAAACGAGTGACGATCGAAACGCACATTTTTCCGTCCAGCACGCGCGCGAATGCGCACACGTTGTTCGCGCGCGGTCCTTCAACTTTTAATGGACCATAGGAACCCGTCAGGAAAAGCGCCGGCTCCCGTTTGCGATAATCCAGTCCTTTGGCGGTGACGAATAATTTAATTCGGCCGTCTTCCATGTTCGCGATGAGGCGCGCGGCCAATTCGACCGGATCTTTTTGTTCATCGCGTCGAATTTGCGCGAGCCATTCCCGGGTCGTCTTGTAATCGACCGTTTGGCGATTGTCCGGATCCACCAACGTAAAGTTCCATGTCTCGGTGCCTTGATAAAAATCCGGTACGCCGGGCGACGTCATTTTCAACACCAATTGCGCGAGCGAGTTGAGCATACCCGCTTGCGCGATCGGTTTTTGAAACGCGATAAAATCTTTTAAGAATTGGTTGTCGGGGGAAAGTTTCAATGTCTCGTCGATGAATTGAATCAGCGCTTCTTCGTATTTTTGATTCGGATTGATCCAGCTCGTGTGGACTTTCGCTTCTTTGAGCGCCTTCAACATGTAGTGAGAGATCCGTTCCTTATAGCGCTGATGCGAAACAAGATCCATGGCCGCGAACGGCCACGTCGCCAACAATGTCTGATAAAAAAGATATTCCTCGTTGGCGTCCGGCGTCGGATAGCCGTTGACGACCACTTTTTTCGTTTCGTTGAGCGCGCGCCAGCGCAACAGCGACCGATACCACTTGGTTGGGATTTCGGATAACACGTTGATGCGCGCGCGAGCGTCTTCGCTGCGTTTCGTATCGTGCGTGGTTGTCGCAAGCAGCGCGTTGGGCCAGTCCCGCTGCCGTTGCTGGTTTTGAGTGTGAAATTCTTCGACGGCTTTTCCAAAAACGTCGGGGTCGCCGCCGACTTCATCGAGCGACGCGAGCGGGAAATATCGATAGAACGCCGTGTCTTCGATGCCTTTCGCGGTGACGGGACCCGTTATTTGTTGGAAGTGAAGCACGAACCGCCGCCGGTCTTCAACTTGTTCATCGGTGAGGCCTTCAGGATCTTTCAATAACAGGACGTCTTGAATGAAGTCGAACACGGACGCGCTGGTGGCCGGATTCTTTCGCCGGGCGCGCTGTATGGCCGTCATGATGAACTGTTGATCTTCGGGATCGGGCTCCGTCTGGACACGTCGAATGTAACTGCGGTACGCGGGGAAATGCGCGATCACTTCACGCAACGACGAGCGTAAACTTTCAAACGTAAAATCTCTGGACCACCGATGTTGTTCGGAAATTCGGTCGAGCCGGGAGGATAACACCATCAATTCGCTCGACATCGAAACGGACATGATCAGTTTTTTGCACGATGCGTAAACGTCTTCGATGCGCCGCGAAAGTCCGCTGAAACGGGAGTAAAGATCGACGAAGCGGCGTTTGTTCGACCGTTCGACAAAAATTCCATTCACAAGATTTAAAAAATCGTAACCGGTCGTTCCCTCGGCGCGCCAATCGTTGCGAAGCCGTTCTTTGTCCATGAGTATTTTTTCGACCACGACGAAGAATTCTTCATCGTTAGCCAACGCTAGCCGGCTTTTTTGTTGAAGATCTTCGAGATATTGAAGCGGGTCGAGCAAGCCATCCACGTGATCCACTCGCAGGCCCGAGACGAGCCCTTCTTGAATTAATTTGAACAGAAGGCTGTGCACTTGGTCGAACACTTGCGGCTCTTCGATTCGGATCGCCGCGAGACTATTTACGTCAAAAAAACGCCGGTAATTTATTTCGTCGGCGGCGACCTTCCAATGGCAAAGCCGATAGACTTGATCGTTCAGCAGCACTTCGAGATTGTCGAAACTGCGCGGATTTCCGACGACGCCATTCAAATCCTTCAGTGCGCTTTCCATCGCACGCGCGATCGTCGATGAAGAGCCCAGCAGTTTAATCAAACGTTTGCCGATGATTTCTTTCTCGCGATAACGTTCCTTTATTTTTTCTGGATCCGTTTCATTTCGCGACGGCAAATAATGGATCGCCGTTCGAATGCTCTGCAGCTCGAGCATATCGGAGTCGTTTTCACTGAGCAGATTTTTTGTGCGTTCGATGATCATATCGACAATCAACGAAAAAGAACGCGGTGCGATCGGATAACTATTCCCAAAATATTTCGCTTGGAACGCGCCGTCGCCGTAAGCGATTTGGATGCGTTTGTTCTCGAGCTCGCGGCCATATTGATCGCCAAGTTCGGGTAATAGAATCTTATTCGCGAGTTCAGCTTTCGGCGGATGCCAATCGATGTCGAAGCACGATGCGTAGGGGGAGCTGGAGCCATTTTCAAGCACATCGTTCCACCACGGGTTCGCGGATTCACCGATATACATATGGTTGGGAACCACGTCCAACACGACGCCGATCTTGCGGCGCTTCGCGCTTTCGGCAAAACGTCGAAACCCAGATTCGCCCCCGAGTTCGGCGTTCAGCGTTTGATGATCGACGACGTCGTAGCCGTGTTCACTGCCGGATTTGGACTTGAAAACCGGAGAAGTGTAACACGCGCCCACTCCAAGGTCTTCGAAATAATCGAGGAGTGAGCGCGCTTGATCAAACGTGAAATGACGATTGAACTGAAGGCGGTAAGTAGATGTGGGGACAATGCGCGGCGGTTTCTTCAAACAACATTTCGTCCTTGTATAAGTCGGACCAGTACCATGATGATCGCGACGACCAATAACACATGAATGAAGCCGCCCATGGTATAAGACGACACCAATCCCAAAAGCCACATGACAACGAGAATAACGGCTATTGTATAAAGCATATTTTCCTCCTCACACTTGCATTTTCTTTAACTACGCGTGATCGGGAAAAGAGTTCAGTCTGCGACGGTTAGCGGAGCGTGCCGGCGATTTGTTGCAGCAACTCTTGCTGCGCATCGCCGATCAACGTGTAATACTGTTTGTCCCGTTGCCATTGGAAGATGTTGCCGGCGCTGGAGGTTCCCATTTGGATCGGGCGGCTCCATTCGATCATCTGGTGCGGTTGTGCCGGCGCTTTTACGGGCAACGGCGTTTGGAAAATGGAGACGGGCAACAGCCCATCCGTGTAGCGCAGTTGTTTGACAATTTTTCCGCTGACTTCAAATTGATCTCCACCGGCCAATGAAAAACCGCCGTTCAATTTTTCGGGCGCGGCGGCACCGTTCGCGGTGGTCAGATCATCCTTGTTCGCGATCTCCAGGCCGTCTTTATTCACCGAACTCGGCACGAGGCCTTGCTCGGACAAAAACAGCGAACTTGCCAGCTTCGGTACCGGTTCGAATTTCGTGAATTGCGTGAGCGAGCCGGTTTTTCCTTCGGGCAGAAATCGTTTTATTTCGAGAATGACATGCGTGGCTTGGTCAATGCGCATCAGCTGATGCGGTTTCCCGGCCACGAGGGGTATCAACTCGATGCTCCACGTCGGCCGTCCTAAAACGGTTTCCGACGGGCGAAGCGCCGGTTTGTAATTGGTACGCAATAAATTTTTCTCTTCTTCGGGGGTGATGCGGGTTTGCCGAGGCTCCGTGGTGAAACTTTCGATTACTTGGTTGTTGCTGATCACCTGCACTTGTTCGCGTGGTCCTTTCGACATAACGACGCGCTCCACGGTGCCGTTCGGCGCGAGAAACTCAAACCGGTAGTTGTTCGGCGGCGTAAAATAAATTTTCACTTCTTCGGCTTTGCTTCCCGATTCGGTCCAATAGCTGACCATCATCTGCCCTTGATAAGAAGTGGACGGATTTTCGAGCGCTATCTCCATCAGCGCCGATGGATCCGACCCGATATTCTTCGTGCCCGCGTCGACCTTGATCGGCAACGGCCACGATAGGGCGGCAGCAAGTGAAAACGCGAGAACTTTAGTTTTTCGCATGTTGGTTCGAATGCACCGAAGCGGCAATTATATTTTGTTGCAGCAAGGAGCCCGCGGGGGAATGTGCATGCGCGGCTACCAGCGGTTCCAGCGGAAGAAACGATTCCTCATGCACGCGGTGAACGCCGATAAAGACCGCGAACAATGCGACAGCGGCAAGCGACCCACCCCACGTCCAGGTTTGGAGCAGACGTGGAATCAATGAAAGTTTCCAGGAAAATGAGCTCCGTTCTTGAGCCAGCGCTTGCGCCTGTCGTTCGAGCGAAGCGACGAGGTCGACCGGAGCGGCCATCATCGGCAGTCCCATCGCCAGCGTTTTCGCCTGATTGATCCGTTTTAACTCCTCTCTCCATTCGGCCGAGTTCGCCAGCGATTCTTGAACGCGCAGCAATTCTTCTCCGGTCAATTCCTTGTCCGAATACGCCGATAACAGTTCCGATTCGTTTTGATTCAACATACGTTTCTCCTCATTATTTTGGCGACGTCACGCTTCCGCGACTTCCGACCCAAACTGTAATTTTTCAAAAGCTTTTCTCAACAATAACCGGCCTTGATGAATCCGTGATCGAACCGTGCCGAGCGGACATTCGAGCATCTCGGCGATTTTTTCATATGGAAATTTTTCAACATCGCAAAGAATCACAGCTGTCTTGTATTGGATCGGAAGAAGATTCAGTGCCTTTTGAACCAATACATTCGTTTCTTGATCATCGGCCAATTCAGCCGGAGATGGATCGTTGCCGGGGATCATGTGTTCCCATGGCACGTCTTCAATCGGCGACGGGCCGTCTAGAGAAACCGAATGTTTGTTGTGATATTTGCGTTTGCCATCGAGAAATATGTTTTTGAGAATCCGATTGAGCCAGGGCTCAAACGGGCGCGTCGCATCGTATTTTTCAATGTGTCTTAGCGCATTCATAAATGCCTCTTGTACGAGGTCGCGAGCGTCTTGCTCGTTGCCGGCCAGACGGAAAGCGAAGTTGTACGCTTTATCGGCATGAGCCTTCACCAGCGAAGAAAAATCGATTGTCTCACTCATTCGCTCGCTACGACTCCTTACGTATAAGTGACAAATTGGTTCGTTTCATACGCCCCTTCTTTTGATCACGGAATATTAGGTTTTCTATGGCAAAAACGGCCACGGACAAATGTCCCTGGCCGAGTCGGCATCGAAGTAGATACGACTCAATCCTGGAAAAGTTCGCGGAAACTTTTGATTTTCATAAGCGTATCCAAAGGTATCAATCAAAAGGAGCGTCAACATGATTACGCAGGAAAGAGGAGCAAGTTCGACCGTCGCCAAATATTCACCTAAGAATTACGAGCATTTGATCGGAATGCCCGGCTTTAGCGAGAAGTTATTGACCGATCATTTTAAATTGTATCAAGGGTACGTAACGAACACGAATACGGCGTTGGAAAAATTGCTCGGTGATCCTTCCAACAGTGAAGTGCGGCGACGGCTTGGATGGGAATTCAACGGCATGCGTTTGCACGAGTACTATTTCGAAAATCTCGGCGGCAAAGAGCCGGTTGATTCCGCCCAAAACGCGCGTCAGGCCATCGAACAGCAGTTCGGCGGATTTGAGAATTGGAAAAAAGACTTCTTGGCCGCGGGCGCGATGCGCGGGATCGGTTGGGTCATCCTTTATAAGGACACACAAGCGAATCGGCTCATCAACTTCTGGATCGAGGAGCATAACGCCAATCATTTGGCCGGCGGCACGCCGCTTTTGGTGATGGATGTTTTTGAGCACGCCTATATGCGCGACTACGGCACGGATCGCGCGAAATATCTCGACGCATTTTTTCAAAACATCAACTGGGATGTGGTTTCGAAACGGTTCAAATAAAAAAAAGAAGGCCGTCCACCTCGGCGGACGGCCTTCTTCATCCGTGTTCTGGGTGTTGATTATCGAGTGGTGCTGTTGTCTTGAGTCGTATTTATATTCGGGAACGTCACCGAATCGCCCACTTGTAGCTTCGAGAGATTTCCGTTTTTTCCGTTCGCGGTAAACGTGGTGCCGCTTCCGACCGTATGTTCGGTCACGTTGCCGGCACTGTCGCGCACGCGCACGCGGTTGGATGTGCGGTCGATGGACTCCACGGTTCCGCTGATGGGCGCGTTGGTGGCGCCGATCGCGTCGCTGCCGCCGCTCGTGCCGGTCGTTCCCTCCGTATTCGTCGATGTCTGTCCGGTTGGATTGGTATCTCCGGCGTTTGTTGATTGACTTGGTGTCGCTGCCCAGGCAAATCCGGTCAAAGCGAGGCCCACCGTCATTCCTTTAATGATTATTTTTTTCATGTTTAATTCCTCCTGCTCGTTGTGTGTGGTTAGGCTTGCAAGTTCATACGGCAGGTTATTTGGAAAGTTCAGATGTGAAAAAAAGCGCGGTTTCTTTGGGGAAAAACCAATGTCGATAATCCCACCCGTCATTTCCGGAACCGCCATAACGTGGGTCGTTGCTGGCCCATTTTAATTTCCATGACGAGCCGACCGGCGCGACGAGCAGCGGTTCGGGGCACGGATCAAACTTGAACGAATTTCCGAGATTCAATACCAATAAGCGGTCGCCCAAATTTTTCCCGAAATAGCGGATCACGCATGCTTGCGGACCAATCACCGCCCCGTCGAGTGCATTCCAGTCCTGCATGGCGACAACCGGGTCTTGTTTGCGCAACTTCAGCAGATCGTGGTGAAATAAATAGGCCGCTGCGTGCGTTTCACGCTCTTGGAAATTTAATTTCGCGCTTTTGAACGTGGCGTCCGAATTCGGATTCGGCACATTGTTTTGCACATCGGGCGCCGCATAAGAGGGGAACTGCGAGAGGAATTCTTTCCTCCCTTTTTGAACGGCTTCCGCCAATTCGGCGTTATGATCGACGAAATAAGGGAATGGACTCGACGTTTCGAATTCCTGTCCCATGAACAACATCGGCGTGTTCGGCGAAAGCAACGTCAACGCCATGATCACGCGATATTTGTTTCGGTCACTGGTTTCATAAATTCGTTCGCCGAAATGGTGATTGGAAATTTGGTCGTGATTCTGAGTGTAAACGACGAACGACGTGGCGGGCTCGCTTGTTACCACCGATCCGCGCATCTTTTTTTGCCAACGGTAATACTGCCCTTGAAACAAGAATCCGCGTTTGACCAACGAAACGAGTTCCTGCGGCTGGCCTTCGTAGTCTGACAGATACGCTTCCTTAAATCCGGACAGCGCCACGCGCGTCGAATGGTGGAAATCGTCGTTCCAAATTCCGTCGAAGCCGAATCCGCCTTTATTGATGGGCGTCAAACAACGGATGTCCTGCGGTTCGTTTTCGGCGATCAAAATTATTTTTTTCGAGCCGGCGGCTCGTCGCGTCTGTTCCGAAATGTCGGCGAGGATGTGTCGCGCGCTTGAATCGAAAATGCTGTGCGTTGCGTCAATGCGAAGGCCGTCGAAATGATATTCGGCAATCCAGTGGCACGCGTTCTTAATGAAAAATTCACGCGCATGTGTAGCGTCGGGTCCGTCAAAATTAATCGCCTGGCCCCAATCCGTTTTGTGACGG
>CAYXDS010000083.1:0-10416 GCA_964463805.1 uncultured Elusimicrobia bacterium
GGCGTTGATGAAAACGGCAAAGATCTCGTTGGAAAGTTTCTTGAAGGGTACGAAGCAAATAAAAATACATTTTTACGAAATGCCGATGTTTTCGTCGGCGACCTGCTTGGATTCAGCCGCATCATGGATATTCCCAATACCAAGAGTGTTGGAGTGGCGCTGTCTCGTTGGGCGATTTGCGCGGTCGAGCAGACGCTTAACATCTTTACGTTCGGCCGTGGCGCCTTATTCAAGGGATCAAAAGCGGCTGTCGGCGTTGCTAAAGCGGTCAGTACAACTGAAAAAGTAACCAAGGGCGCGGAGGCCGGGGCGAAAATTTTGGAAGCGGGTGGAGCACTCGCCAAAACCGGTGAACGCGTCGTTGATATTGCGAAAGGAATGAGCGCGTTCGGACGATTGGGCGCTGCCGGTGGTAGCGCGATGGGAATGGCTTATCGGGCCGCCGCCTTCACGGGAACTTACATTTTAAATCCGACCATCGGACTTGTCGCTACGCTCTATATTCGCGCCGAAGCATTTACCGCATTGAATCGCGCGGTCGATACGGTGGCCGAAAAGGGTTTGGGCAAAGAAGCGATCGCCAAATTCGCCGACGCCGGATGGAAACTGATCTTGAGCGAAATCGGCGTGTTTGCGCCAATGATCGGCAACGCGTTGACTGGATCCAAAACATTGGGCGCGTGGGGAAAAGCCGTTTCCGAAAGTAAATTGTTGTCCGGCGGATTGTCTACGCTGGCCGGCGGCGCGGTCGGTGGAGTTTATTACGCGACGCAAGTCGCACTGAATAAGGACGGATCATTCGATTTCGGATCGCTTGCATTCGCGGTTGCCAAAGGCGCGGTGGCCGGATTGGCCGCGTGGGGCGTTACGCGCGGATTAAATTCTCTGGCGTCAAGCCGCGCCGGAAAAACAGCTGAAAAAATAACTGAGCTGGAAAAAGCAACGCGCACCTGGCGTCAAGAAGGAAATTTAGCCTGGCTTCAGACGGTCAGCGGCGCGAGCCGTATTGGGCGTAATGCTTTGGCTGGTGTGGCGGCCATGCTCGGGATCAAACTCGTTGATGCGGTCGAAACGGGCATGAACAATGCAAACGCACTAAAAACAGACGGAAAGTTAGATTGGGCAAAAACATTCTTTGCCGAAGCCAAAACAAAGTTCCTTAGCAACAGCATTATAGGCACCCTTTTGCAGGGCGGTACCTTGGGCGCGATTGGCTTGGGCGCGTTGCGGTCAGTTGGAACATGGGGAGAAAAATTATTGTCGTTCGGCAAGGGCGCGTCGGCCGCGACGATTCGCAACGTCGGTCTCGCGCGGTTCACAGAAGGTTTGTCGATGGGCGTATTCGAAGTGGTGCTCGGCGATTGGATGCATGCCATGGGCGTGATGCTGCACTTGTCGCCCGAAACGGCGAAACCGGTCACGCAAGACAACACGATTTCATTTAGCTTTTCGAAGGATAAAGGAATTGTCGCCGAGGGCGGTTCCGGCGGGAAATTCATGAACAGCTTTTCCGATGTGTTCCGCCGCGCGCCGATTTTCCGAATGACGAACGGTGTGAACGTGGCGATGCGGCCTCTTGAACTAGCCGGATCCGGTTTGGCCAGAGCTTCTAATTATTTAATCGACCGGGGACTGGCCGCGAAGTCCCAAGCGGCGTTCTTCGGATGGGCCTTGGCGGCGGCCGGCACGAAAGTCGGTGAACTTGCATTTAACAAAGGCCTCATGATGCCGCTCAGTGTGAGCTTTTTCAACGCGTTTGAACACTACGGCGTCGAAGGAGTGGTGGCGGCTGGCCTTATAGATAAGGATAAGGTGAAGCGTGATTCCGACGGCAAATTGGTGGCCGTTGACAAGGACGATGCGTTTACCGGTTTGATGCTCGGCGTGTACGGCGCATTGGCATTCTTGAACGCGCCGTCCCACCACATGCCGGACGCCGCGAAAGCCGAGGCCGGCGCGGAGCTCGCGAAAGGGAATTCGCGTTTTTCAGATTTGTTCTTGCCGCGCGCGGTGGTTGAGGGGCGCAAAGAATCGGCGCGCGAACTTGCGCGCGGAATCAATAATATGGGCGGCGAAGATTTCGGCATACGGCTTCGCGACGGATACGTGGTTCGGTATGAAGGAAAAGACGCCGAAGGCATGTACCATGAAGCGGGCCGCATTTTGTCCGGCGACGCGGCGATCGGCCGCGCGCTCGCGCCGAAAGATGACAAACAACCAGCACCGGAACTCTTGATTCAATCGCCGGATGGCACGTATCGCGCGCCGACAACAGAGTCGTTTTCGCGTGAATATGAAATAAAGACGAAGTCCTATGATGATCCGAACGTCGCGGTTCGCAATGTTTTGCAGCAAGAAGGATCGAATAATCGCGTTGATGTAACCGTCGATGGAAAAACTGAAACTCATACGGTTCAAACATTGTTGGCTCGCGGCAATAACATTCTTCCCGGAGTTGAAGGCGGAAAAGATGTGAAGTTGGTCGTTCGCGCGCCGATGAGCGAACGGCAAGCGATCGACGTTCTTAAGAAGGCCGCTGGCCGCGCTGATCAAGCGAATTCGGTCGAAGTGCGTGAAGCGTGCCGCACATTGGGCATCGGCGAAAATGATCAGGTTCTTTTTGTTCCGACCGGAAATTTCCGCCAACTTGCCATTATGTCGTATGTGAACAGTTTGGATAGTCGAACGGACCGCACGGAATTGATGGATCTTGCTAAAGGTTGCTTGGACGGCCGCGTCGACGCATTGGCCGGACAATTGGCCGTCGATAAATTATTCGGCACCGAAGCGCAGACCGTGTGGGTTGGATTACGTCAAGCGGGTGTAAGTTCCGACGTGTTGACTGGATTATTGAGAGAGGGTTTTAAACGAGACAATTCGGTAATCCGTTTCGAGAAGCGAGGCGACGAGATCGTATTCGACGCTAAACAGTTGCGTGATAAGCTGAATGATGCGTCAGCCCCCGACGCCCCCGTCAAAATCGTTAAGAGTCCGTTTTTCGACAAAATTGACGGTGCAAATCATTTGGTTATAGCGAGTGACGGGCAGGTTTTCCTTGAAACCAGCAAGGATGTACAAATTAAAGGCGTGGATGGATCGGAAGTTCGACGCACCGATGTGAAAGGCACGGAAACTAAGCTTTTCGTTGTGGCCGGTAATTCAGGCCAAGTGTACCGCGCTGTCGGATTATTGACAAACGAAAGCGGAAAAGTCGGCGGTTTCCTGCGTAATGTTTCGAGGGAAAATGCGGATACTGGCGGTGTGCGTTTGGTCTTCCGTGTTGTTGAGGATGCTGCGGCCAATAATAATGGAGCAGCCGCCCCTGGTTCGGCGCCGACGCGAGGTCCGACTCCAAAAACCGAATACAACCTCGTTAAAGTTGAAACCGTTGGAACCGACAAGTCCTACCGAAATTACACGAGAGATTTAAACGCATTACGTTCCGATGTCGCTTACCTCGAAAAATTAAAAACCGCTTTGTCCGCACTTTCTGGCTCTGGATTTACGCCATCTCCGGTCACCGCCGGGCAAACGGCGGACCAAGTGTTGCTTGGCGATTCAGCTTATCTGGTTGCCGCCGTAAAATTTTACGATCAAAAAGTACAACTGCGATGCGATTTAAAACTTACTTCCGCGAACCAAGATAAATTACCTTCTTCCTATGTAAAAGCGGAACGTGCAATGGCGCAAGCCGAATATCGCGCGTTATTTGGTCTCGAGGAAGCCAAGGCCAACGATCTGAAGAAACAGATCGGAAATTCCAGTGAATACAGCGGGGCGCGCGCGCTTGATGAATTTGGGGAAGTACAACAGAAACTCGTGGACCGGGCCAGCTCCGTTGGTGAGACGCGCCAAGGCGTCGAAATTCTCCGGCGGGCGATCGATAAGATCGACGACATTAAAACATGGCATCAAACCGATGAAGCGAACCTTGAACGCTTAAGCAATGAAATCCAGAAAATAAATAGCGGGCCGGAGCGTGCGATCGCTGAACGGTTTTTCAATGCAGTCCATAAACAGATTGACGGAGAGGAAAATCCTCACTTAACGGATGCTCAACGTGAAGCGAATCGAGATGAGCTGGGTGAAGCGTTCAATGCCTTAGTGGCGCATTACGGGCTTGATGTAGCCGGGCGTCACGATGGAAGCGGGACCATTTCACCAGAAAAATTGGGCGCCTTGGATGACTTGTTAGATAAATCGGTTGTCGATAAATCCGCCGCTTTTGAGGTTATTTTCGGACGTAAAGGGATCCAAGACTTTTCATATTTGAATGTAGGCGAACAGTATGCGGTATTCATGGCTCTTGGTGCGCGTTTCTTCGAAAAGTTTGATGACAACGGCGTTATGTTGGCGAAAGGCAAAGAGAGGCAGGCCGACAAAGGGTTGTTGAAGGATCAGGCCGCGTTGTTGGTTCAAATGGATTTACAACGTATTGCTGGCTTAGAGGCTTCCGGTGGAAAAACAATCGTATTCGCGTTGGCGGTCGGTCGCTTTATTGCGCGCGAACAGAAAGAAGCACGTGATAACAAGCAGGAGTTTAAACCGTTCGTCATCGACGGCGTCGTCTATAAATCCGAAGAGGTCTCACAGTATGTCGGCCGACATCAGGACCTTTTTCTCACCATGGGCGCTGAAGCCGTTGATGCGCGCCGCATCTCCGAGGAAGATGAAAATTCAGCGCGATGGGCGAACATCTACGATACGTCGAAAGACGGAAATGGAAACGCGTGGCAGGGAACCCCGCGTTGCAAAGTTGCGATGTTCGGCTTTATGGACCGCGGTTTCCTGCAAACATATTTGCAAGAACATTCAGACAGCGCCAACGCAAAAATGGTTCGTGAAAACGTGAAAGGAAAATTTATCGACGAATTCGATGCCAGCTTCGACTCACAAATGGCGTTTATCCGCAGCAGTGGTGATTCGGTTGCGCAGGCGTATGATGTGCAGCGCGGGAGAAAACTTCAGAGCGGAATTTTAGATGTGCTCGGAATTAAAAGTGCCGCCGACTTGAAGCGATTGACGTCAAATGACGGTACTGAAAAAGGGGTTCGGTACTTCGCTGGAGCCGAAGTGACGAATGAAGATTTGGCGAAGGGTTTTTGGTTCTCTGTCGACAAAGGCGGCACGGTTCACGTGTCGGAAAAGCTGATGAAAGCGATCGAAGATCGAACCGGACTGTTCAGAGGGGAAATTCGACAAGGTTTGCGAGCGCTCGAAGCGGTGACGAACAGCGAGCGGTTACGGGTCGAACCGAATGCGGACAAACCCAGCGAGATGAAAATAATGCTGTACAAAGAAGGATTGCCGTGCGGCAGCATGGTGGACCACAGTGCGACGTTCAATATTCTGGTCACACTGTTCCATAACCAAATGGTTGGCCATGAAGCGCTTCTTGAAAACAAGATTTCAGTCTCACAGACGAGCGTGAGCGCTACGCTGATTATATACATGCGGATGGCGATGAAATGGAGCACCGGCGCGACTGGAACGCCTGAAAACTTGAAGGGCAAGGTCGAACTCGTCACAGGGAATCGCGTTGTGAATGTGAATCCATCTCGAATCGAGAAATATAAGCTTAAAGATGCGGCCGATCTTGATACGGCTTATGCCGGTCCGCGCTCCACAACGAAAAAAGAGCAAAATGTTTTTCTTATTGAAGCCAGAAATTTTAGCGATGACCAACGTGCGGATCTCGCGGCTGACGCGGTGTCTCGCTCACGGAACGACAGGGATGTCGATTTCGGCCGAGGCGCTGGAATTCTCGTTGTTGGCGCCGAGTCCGTTCATATTTTAACGATGAGAAAATGTATCGAAAAGGCGGTTGGCGATGACTTAAAAGGTGAGAAAGGCGTTTCTGAATTTTTGGCCCGCATGGCCGCCAATAAAACGGATAGCGCGTTCGAATTTCTGCAATTTTTACGCGGCGAAGCGGCTGGATTGCCGCCGAGATTGGCCGATATTATCGGACGCTTGCGGGTTATTGATGGAGTTGATCGAGGAGAAGGTATCGATAACACCGATACGATCGTTAAAAGCACGGGACGCGAAGGGCTTATTGTGATGGCAAATATTTCGGGAACGCGCGCCTATAGTTACAACGCCGAACAAAAAGAGGCTAAGAGAGCAGACGGGTCTGATCGGGTCTACAAACAAGTCGATTTATTTGTAGCCGGTGGTGGTCCGGAAACTGTCGAACAAGTTATGTCGATGGCCGACGTGCTGCAGATGTTGGCCCGCACGAATCGCGGAAAATCAGCGGGTACTCGTCGCACAGTATTATTGGACAGCGCAAAACTCGAATTTATTGGCGCGAAAGCGGCTGGCGTCGAGAAAGATATGTTGCAGCGCGGCTATAAAGGCGTGTTCAAAGATTCTCCAACCGGGAACGCTCTTTTAACCGCTTATCGTGAAGGACGGGTTCTAAACTTGGCGGACAGGTGGATGTTGGCAGCCAATTACAATCAAATGGATCGGCGTGCGAGTTCCACAAATTTTTCTATCAATAGCGAACCCAAAAGTATGTTGCTCGAAGAGCCGCTATTGGGGATGGCCGTTCGCTCCGGCGGTGAGAAAACAGCGGCGGGACGCGATTTGCTTGCGTTGTATCGCGCCACGATGTACAGCAGCGATCGCACCAACGAAGGCGAGGGCGGAGCCGATTATCAGGATCCAATGAAAATCGGCGCGAATTCATTCCGATCGACAGCCGAACGCGCCGTGTCGTTTTTCACACAAGTGGCTCAGAACACTCGCTGCTCATCGCAAATACGGCAAGAAGCGCGTTTTCGTATTGCGGATTTGCGGGAAGCATTGGCCGAAATGGATACTGTATTTGAAAAAGCGCGCAATGGCTCTGATCTGAAAAAGGAGAATGCGTTTGTGCACGTGTCCGACAACGCGTTCAAATCTCCTGCAAGAATGGCGTTGCGTGTGGTGGCTGCTCTCTCCGCACAATTTTTGTTGTCCAATACCGTTCTCGGCAAAAACGAAGCGGCACGCGTCGCGCCGCAAAAAGTTTCCGATTTCCAAACCAAAGCCGATGCAGCCAGCAACCACGAGAGTTCGAACCACGCGAAATTCGTTGGCACCAACATTCCAGGGCTTCGCCAACAACTGAACCAAAATCAGGGTGGCACCAACGGCGGTCAAAATGGCAGCACACCTCAATATTCATTTGGTAATCCAGCCGATCGCAGCGATCCGGTTTTGACTGTCTTGGGGCAACGTTTTGCGGTCGCTGGCACGTTGTTGATGACCATGTTGTCGGGAATGTCAACACAAGATCGGCAGGGTTTTAATTTGTCTTCGATTGGTGCCAACTCCAATGATTTAAATGACCAAGCTGCGTATCTCGCGAATTTCGAAAATCCCGAAGAAGCGCTTGCTCTCGCGCAGAACTTAGATTCGTTCGGTGTGTCCGTGAGTTTGGATGAAGCGCAAAACATTTTGCACGCGGGCGATCCGCGTGAGGCGCTCGCGCGTACGGTGCTCGCCAAAGGCGGCGCGCAGCTTGATCCGACTACGCGAAAGACGTTGCAGACGATTGTGAGGGTCGCCGCCGTCGACGTTCGCCGCATGGCGAATCAGAAATACATGGATGTGAAAGTTTCCGACGGCGAGTTGAAGCAAACCTGGATGGGCTTCTTTAAACGGCTCGGTGACGCGGCTTGGAATTTGAATATGGGGAAAACGCCGGGTCTCGATGATCATTCGATTCCCTATCAAGCGACGCTGAAGAAACTACAGTCGATCTCTTTGGCCAATTTCGGCGTGGAGACCGACAAACTCCCATTATTAGCGATGGTGCGTTTGGTCGGCGGTGCGTCCGAAGCGGTTTGCCAGAAGGCCGGCGACTACATCGACCGGTTGGTGCGCATGAAAGACGGGGACAATCCGGGCATTCTCGCGCGTGTGAGCGTCGCCGAAATTCTCGCGGTTGCGCGCGCTGAAGATCCGGAACAGGCGTTCGTTGATTTGGTCAAAAATAAAGAATCCGGAATTTTGTTTGGTGGATTACCCTCCAGGGCGAAATCATTTTTCGCTGGCATTGCAAAGGGAGCACCGACTGTTGCGTTGTTCGCCATCCCGGCGCTCGCGACGCTTTTCGGGGTAACTATTCCGTTGATCGCAGGACTTGTAGTGGGATGTGTTCTCGTTGGAGTCGCGAAGTATTTAGGCACGGGCGCGCCAGTGGCATCAGCAGAGAAGTCGACCGGCACAATGGCCTATGTAAAGAACATGTTGGGGGGGGGCGGTAAAGAGCAAAGCGGTTGGCAAACTTTGATGATGATCGGCATGAATATCGGATTACAAAACTATATTGGCGCTGCGATGATGGCCACTTCCTATGGTATGGGAAAAATAAGTGTAAAGCTCCAATCATTCGGTCGATCCACCAGCGAAGCGGCGCAAGAGCATCCTATTATAACGGTTGGCGTTGGCACCGCTCTGGGTGGCGCAGCTGCCGCGGGTGCAGTCGCGTTGGCTCCGGCGGCTTTGACGGCGCTCATTCCGGCCGCGATTGTGGGCGGTCTCGCGTTTGTCGCTACTCTTGGATTAGTTTCTTGCTTGTTAATTCCAGGCATCGGTGTTCGCGATGGCCCGGCATTGGATGCGACGAGAGTTATTGAAGGCGCTCTGACGAAAGCGAAGGAAAGAGCGGGCGATGAGATGGTGGACTCGATGAAGAAAATGCCGAACGCGGAAAAGCTCGGCTCCAAAGAAGAAAAGCAGTTGCGGGCAATGGCCGCCGATCAAGTGAAGCCGGGATCGTTGACGATTGGCGATGTGATTTCGACCATCAACGAAGATCAATCGATTCCCAATGAAAGCAGGAGAGACGTTCTCGAACACACGTTGATTCTTCTCGGTGTGCCACGCAACGAAGCCGACGAATTTTTGACGCAGTACGATCAGCATATTGCACAGAACCAATCCTCGACGGTTGGAAAACCCACCACAGATTTCGACTACCTCGCAAAATCAAAAGTCAGCGATCTTGCGAGCGGCAAGAGCATTCCGTTCCTGATTCAAATCGCAAAATTCGAAGAGACGGCACCGGCGGTGATCACACCGGACGTTCTCGACGCGGCCTTTGGCGTGGATACGCCGGCGGCGAGAGATGCTTGGAGCCATTATCTGGGCGGCAAGGCGGACAAAGAGCGCTGCGATGAGGTGCGCCAAAAATTCGCCGATTACAGCCGCGCGTTGCCGATGTTCGGCGTAACGGCCTTGCAGCCGAAACCGAACGAAGGCAAAGGCGCGTTGCTGGCAAGATTGGATAAGACGCGCACCCCGGCCGAAATACGTTTGCTCGCGTTCAACGAAGGTCAACCCGAAGAAGCAACGAAGAAAGCGGCGAACGCTCTTGTGGGCGCGCAAAAAGGTGCGCTGGACGCAGCGCGCAAAGAATTGCGCGATAAAGGATTTAAGGACAAAGCGATCGACTCGTTCTTGAAAGTGGCGGCCGATCCGGCCAATTACGGCAATGGACGCGTTAAGGCCGCTGCGGACGCGCTGATCGCTTCGCACAGAGATCCGGCGACGGTGCGGAACCTTGTCGGATCGATCGGCTATCAATTGCAAACCATACTGACTCAGCCGGTCGCGTTCGGCCGCGCCGCGTTCGCCGAAAATCTTTCGTTCGCGCAATTGGCGGCGCTCGCGTCCGTGGCGGGGATCCCAAATCCTTATCGGACTCGGGACGAGTGGAATCGCGCACGCCCGGTGTTGCAAGCGTTGTCCGTATTGAATTTACCGGCGCAGACGCCGATCGCCACCGAGACGCGTGGCCCCGTCGTTTTGGTCCAACAGATCCAACTGGGTGACGCGACGTCCATGGATAAAAAATCGACCATCGCCGTGATTGATACAAGTGACCCGACGGAAACGAAAATTGCGATTCCGGTCGAAGTCGGTCAGGGGGCGAGCGCAACGTACGGTTCGAACGGCGCATTCACCGGTTTCAACGGCGCGAAGCAACTCACGGTCTCGATTAAATACGACAAGACCGGCGTCGTCGAACGGATCGCATTCGACTCGACGTCGCCGAACTACAAAGTTTTCCTTGACGGCCATTCAGACAGTGGCCAACCGCAAATGGTGCTGCGAGGAAGCGACGCCACCGACCGCTCGAAAAAAGTCGAATTCCGCAGCGATCAACCAAACGCTCCGACGGTCACCGTCGTCGCGCCGCTGCACGCGGAGGCCAACATTCGCTCGCGCCAACTGATGCCCGCCATGCCGGCCACCGCAGCCATCGGCGCGGTCCCGGCGATACCTGCGACTTCACCATCGCCGGTTTCTAATCCAGCACCCGCCCCTGCCGCGTCTGCGCCGCAAGGGCAACCCGCGGGAAGGAATCAGACACAACAAGCACCACCCGCTCCGCCGGCCCCTCCTGTACCCCTGGCG
>CAYXDS010000084.1:0-10355 GCA_964463805.1 uncultured Elusimicrobia bacterium
TTTCGTTTTCTTGGCCGATGCTCGTCGCGAATCCCGCCAATGAATGGCCGAGAGTCATCAGCTGTTTGTTGATGCATTTGAATCTTAGTCACTTGGCCGGCAATCTCACGTTCTTCTTGATTTTCGCTTCGACCGTGGAGCGACGCGTGGGCAGCTTGGCGTTCGGCGCGTTGTATCTTTTCTGGGGGGCGGTCTCGACCTTGGTCGACGGGTACTTCTTTCCGGTCAGCGGCGCTTCGATGGGAGCTTCTGGCGCAATCTCCGGCGCCGCTGGAGCGTTCTTCGTGCTGTTTCCGATGATGATGTCGAAATGGCGAATTCCGGCTTTCTTATTGGTCGGATTCTGGTTTTACGCGCAGCTGCGCGGCGGGTTCAACGCGTTGATGCCCGTGGCCGACGTGTTTCGGCAGGAATCGATTCGGGTTGGCTATTGGGCGCACATCGGCGGGTTTGCGGCCGGTGTGCTCTCGATGTTTCCTTTTGTTTGGATGCGTGCCGACGTCAGTGAATGACCGCGACTTTTCCTTTGCGGTTATTATCGGTTTGAAATAAATAGATTCCTGAAGCCACTATTTTTCCGGATTCGTTTTTTCCATCCCATATGTTCCCCACGACCTGTTGAACTTTTTGGCCCGTTCGGCTGTAGATCCTCACCGTATTGGCGTCGGCAAAGCGGGCCGGGTTTCCGGGAGACACCAGCAGTTGATCCCCGCCCGCGCTGATATTGTTCGTGGTTTGCGAGGTATTGACAGTGATGGTCAAGCTGCGGGTGGTCGATAGATCGGCGTCGGACACAACGAGATCCAATTGATAAACGCCCGCGGCCGTAAATACGACCGTCGTTTTCGCTGAAAGAGGGTTAGCAAACGTTGCATTTGCGGGGCCTTTGACTTGGGTCCACAACGAGGTTAGCGATGAAGGGGGATTCGGTAATCCATCGTCAGAAATGGTCGGATCAAGTTTCACGATCTCTCCGATATTCGCAACTCTGTCGGGTCCGAGGTCCACTGCCGGCGCATTGTTCTGTGCGTTAGCGCTAACCGTGACGGTCAAGTCATCCGAAATTGTGTATTCACCGTCATTGGCTGTCAGGCGCAACACATATGTTCCTTCGACCGGAAATGTTGCCGTGGTTGCAATGGCAGTGGGGGTTCCAAAAACGGCGGTGCCCGGCCCTTGGACTTGCGTCCAAAGTATGGAGACAGGATTCTTTAATCCATCGTCGCGCACGCTTCCGCTCAGCGCCAATGGAGCCGCTGGAAGAATCGATCTATCCGCGCCCGCATAAACGGCCGGAGGTTGGTTCGTAGCGGCGCTCATTGGACAAGTGAACCCAAGGATGTCGGGCGACCGTGATACGTCTTCGCACGGCGCGATGGCGCCGGAAATGGCGATACCATAAACGGCCCAATTTTGAGCATTCGTAAGCCCAGCGGCCGGCGATGCCGTGTGATATTTCGAACCATCAGGATTGTAAACCGTTTGGGGCACGATGAAATCGGATTTCTGTTCCTTGCGGAAGACTTGGAAGTTGTCCCCCGCGGTTCCATTGTAATCATAGACGAGCAATTCATCTTTCTGGATGATATTCGTCGATCCGCCGCCGCTGGCCCACGGCATGCCAATTTTAAACGGAGCGGGATCGCTCAATTTTGGTGCCATCGACCCGAATCGCACGTTACGTATGATAAGTTTTCGAGGCGCCATGGTTTCAGCGGATGAACTCGAGTTCCACAGCAAATCTTGATAAACACCATAGTGGCATTGTTCGATCGTCGAATTTTCGATCAATTGGGGACCTTCTGTGACCGATGAAGGGGAAATGGCCAGCATCAGGTTTTGAAAATCAGAGTTTATAATCGTGTGATCTTTTGAATAGTAATCACCGTGATAGATTCCGATCGAATATGCCTGATTCATGATGTTGATATCTTGGATTGCCACGAAATGATCAAACGTCAGTTTGTTCGTCGCGTAGTTGTAGTACCCTTTTCCTCCAAAGTGCCAAACCGAGAAATCTTTGATCACGCTGGGTGTTGCGGCCGGGTTTGGTGCAATTTCTTGAGTGTTCAACCACCAGATCGTCAAGCCGCTCGACCATCCGTACACCTCGTTTCCGCTGTCTTCAAGAATGGGTGTATAGATCAAATTTATTGTCTTGGATTGTCCGGATTGTGAAGGGTCGGCACCTTTATAAATTGGAATTTTGGCAGCGACGTTTCCATATTTCATGTAGTAGGTGAATCCGAATGTACCTGCATTCGCCGAGATGTTGTTTCGCAAATAATTATTCGGTCCCATCAACCAGTACGCGCCGCCATCGACCATCGTGCCGTTCGTTGCGTCGTCGCTGCGTCCGCCTTTGCCGGTGGTGAGCACGCAAAAGTTGTGTTCGATCGTGTTGAAACTTTCCGAACCGTCTTCGGTGACCAGCGATGCGCCGGCCCAGTTGTAGAGAACGTTGTCTTTGACGAGACCGTAGTGACTGTCGTGGAGCGCAATGCCCCAGCGGAACGGCATCGGCTTCAGCGGGCACATGACCGTATTACCGAGGAACGTGTATTGATAACCGTTGGCCGGCGTCGTTTGCGGCCCGATCAAATGTTGCATGTAGACCGGATAGCGGCCGCCTTGGTTTGTCCCAAGATGGGTTACAAATCCCAACGCATCGACGACCGTATTGTCGATTTGTTCGACGGTCGTCCGGCCGAGTCCTTGAAACGCCGCGTAACGCACATCCACGTTGGCTCGGTGCGTGAACATCACATGTCCGCGCGTACCGGTGGCGCTTTGCGAGCGGATCGAAATATTTCTTGTGAGGTTTCCGACGTGCGGTAGATAACGGAGCGTGCCGCGCGAATCCCGTGCGCCCGGATGTTTGAATTGAAGCGGCGCCGTCAGCGTGACGTTCGTACCGCTCACTGAGGCGATCGTTAAAGTTTCCAATTCAGGAACGAGGTTTGTGCCCGTCTCTTGGATTTTACGCTGCCGGGAATCAGGCAAAATGATTTTGTCGCCGGCTTGCCAGCCAATGACCGGTTGTTCGAGCGTCAATGTGGAAGCGCCGGCTTGTGGTTCGACCGCGAGTCGACAGATCGTCGGGGTTTTTACCGCGCCGTGCATGGTGATCTTTCCAAGCCCGATCAACCCGTTTCCGTATTGGAAAGGATCGTTGTTCGTGTCGAGCTGCTGATCGATGAAAATGACTTCGGCTTTCACATTGGAAGCGACCGGATTGTTTGCGGTTCCGATTTGGAGTTCGCCGGCGTCCATGACGAGCAAATTCGCAACCGTCAGCCGCGTGTTGATGTCGGTTCGGAAGATCAGTTGCCCGGAAGGTTTGATTGCCACCGTTTGGATCGTGTTGTTGCTGAAGGCGTCGTAGGTGATAATCGTGTTCGCGGCGATCGCGACCACGTCGCCGTCGGTCGGGATGCGGCCGAGCGACCAGGTGGAAGGCGACGACCAGTTGCCGTTCGTTATGCTGGTAAGGGTCGGAGTCGCGCCGAAATCGGGAATTTTATCGTAGGGGGTGGTGATGACGGGCGGGGCGGCCCAAACCGCTTTTGGGCCGAGGATGTTTGCGCAAAAAAACAACAGAGTCAAAAATCGACCCTTTTGAAACATCGCGCCTCCCGTTCGATCGATTAGGTCTATTATAAGACCAAGGCCACCGACAATAAATGTGATAACTGTCAATGCTATGCATCAGATTTGCCAGGAGGGGAGGAGCTAAAAAATTAAGCTTTAACGATGTTCGGAGCCGGCTCCAGATAAACGCCGCGCGTATCGACGATCAATTGGGCCGCTTTCTTCAGCAGCTTGTAGTCGAACGCATCGTGATTGGTGGCCAGCAATACGCAGTCGTACTTCTTAATGTTCTCTTCGGTGAGCGGGATGCTCTTCAAGTCGAACTTGTGACGGCGCATTTTGGGGAATGTCGGGAAGAACGGGTCCGAATAATCCATCGTTGTGTTCTTCTCCTTCAAAATTTCCATGAGTTCGAGCGTCGGCGATTCACGAACATCGTCCACGTTTTTCTTGTAGGCGATGCCGAGCACCAGCACTTTGCTGCCGGCCAATGATTTCTTGCGCTCGTTCAGCGCGTCCATCACTTTGCTGATGACCCAATGAGGCATCATCGTGTTCACTTCGCCGGCCAATTCGATGAACCGCGTGTGAAGTCCGTATTCGCGCGCTTTCCAGGTCAAATAGAACGGGTCCACCGGGATGCAATGTCCGCCGATGCCGGGCCCCGGATAATAGGGAGTGAAACCGAACGGTTTCGTGGCCGCCGCGCGAATCACTTCGTGGATGTCGATCTTCATCTTATCGGCGACGATCTTCATTTCGTTCACGAGGCCGATGTTGACCACGCGATGAATGTTCTCAAGCAGTTTCGTGAGTTCGGCTGCACGACTTGTGCTGACCGGTACCACCTTATTGATCACTTGGCCGTACAACGCGAGGCCGGCTTTCAAACACTCGGGCGTGTCGCCGCCGCAGATCTTTGGAATGGTTTCAGTCGTGAAATTCGGGTTGCCTGGGTCTTCGCGTTCCGGCGAGTGGACCAAGAACACGTCTTTGCCGATCACGAAACCTTTCGCTTCGATGCGTGGACGCAACTCTTCGTCGGTGGTGCCCGGATAGGTGGTGCTTTCGAGGGAGACGATGTGGCCTTTCTTTAAGTAAGGAGCAATCGCGTCCATCGTGTCGGTGACGTACGATAGATCCGGTTCGCGGTATTTGTTCAGCGGCGTCGGAACGCAGATGATCAGAGCATCGACTTCTTTGGCTTGGGCAAAATCAGTGGTGGGGGTAAAACCTTTTTTCACGGCTTCGGCAATTCGCTCGGCTTTGATGTGGTCGATATACGACCCGCCTTTGAGCAGGATCTTCACTTTCTCCGGATCGATGTCAAAGCCGGTGACTTTGAATCCCATGTTTGTGAACCGCAGCGCGAGCGGCAGCCCAACGTAGCCGAGGCCAATGATACCTACGACTGCTTGTTTCTTTTCAATTCTGTCGAGTAGTGTTTGTAGTGCCATAAGGGCCGGGATGCTAAATTATTTTTCGGCGTTTGTCGACGGAAAACAGACTTTTTTGATATTTTTTTCCAAAAAATTAGACCCCCAAAAAGCGGTTTCTTTACAACTTCTTTACCAGACCTTCATGCGAATTTAATCCCGGGTAAGTATTCTTGTAGCACCCCTAACCGATCACCGGACTGCTCCCTGTCCAAACGAGGAATCCATATCATGCAAGGCTCAACCCTGGCTTCTGAGTCACCGTCTGAAATCGTCGGCGCGCTAATCGACGGTTTAGCTCCCGCTTCTTCCTATGATAAGGAGAAAGACCAGCGGCGTCATCATCGTCATCCGTTCCCGCAAAACGTTAGCGTCATCTCCGGTTCCGGCCTCGACAAAATTACGATTCATTCACGCGCTTTCGATATTTCCAAAACCGGTGTGTGCGTCGAAATAAAAGGCGGACACCTTTTTGAAAACGGCACGAAATTAAAAATTCAACTTTCTCCGATTGCCAACGTCATCGGCACCGAACATCCCCCAAAGAAGCAAACGATTGAAGCGGTTGTCACCCGTTCCTGGCGCGTTGACGGCGATACGTGGATTTACGGGCTTCGCTTCGATGGCAACATCGAAAATGAACGCGCGGTACGCCTGCGCAATTTTAAAAAGATCGCGTCGAGCGTGCTCGTCGTGGTCGGCATCATGACGATCATGGCGCTAAAGATCAACGACCTTCGATGGTTTTGGTATGCGCCGCTGTACCGCATGTACGGATTGCTCGGTGGCGCCTTTTTCTTAAGCCGCGCTTTTTTCTCGCTGATTTACCGCGAACCGAAAGACAACGGCTATATGCCGAACATCTCCATTATTATTTCGGTGAAGAACGAACAGTCGCACATCGCCGAAACCGTGAAGCGCGTGTTCGGCGTCCGTTACCCGCTCAATAAGATGGAGTTGATAGTGATCGATGACGGCTCCACCGATGATACGTGGGGCGAACTCGAAAAGGTGAAACCGAATTATCCGCGTTTGCGGCTGTTCCGATTTCCCGAGAATCTCGGCAAGCGTCACGGAATGGCGCTCGGCGCGCGCGAAGCGTCCGGCGAAATTCTCGTGTACGTGGATTCCGATAGTTACGTCGACGAAGAAGGTATTTATAAATTGGTTCAACCGTTCGCCGATCGCAGCGTGGGCGCCGTGGCCGGGCATACGCGCGTGATCGTCGAAAAGAACAATGTGATTTCGAAAATGGAATCGGTGCGTTACTTCATCTCGCACCAATTGTTCAAAACGGCCGAGAGCATTTTCGGTTCGGTCACTTGTTGCCCGGGTGCGTTTTCCGCCTATCGACGCGACGTCGTTCTGCGCGTGTTGCCGCAGTGGCTCAATCAAACGTTTTTGGGCGTGAAAGCCACGTTCGGCGACGATCGCAGCTTGACCAATCACGTGTTGCGCACGCATCGCGTGTTGTATCACTCGGGCGCGATTTGCGTTACTTACGTTCCGACCACGTGGAAACAATTCTTTACCCAGCAATTGCGTTGGAAGAAGTCATGGGCGCGAGAGACGACCGTCGCCGCGCGCGTGTTGCTTCGTAAACATCCGCTGGCCGTCATTTCGTATTACATCGGTACCGTGGTCACGCTGCTTTCTCCGCTCGTGTTCCTGCGCGCGGTCGTGGTCGGCCCGTTGTTGATGGGCACATCCTGTCTTCCTTATTTGGTTGGTGTTGTTTTCGTCTATCTTTTTCTGTGCCTGTTCTTCTTGTTCCAAACCGGCGAACGTCACTGGCCGTACGGTCTGTTGTTCGCGTTCAGCTATTTGTCGATCCTCTGCTGGCAAACGTATTGGGCGATTCTCACCGTCAATAAAACCAAGTGGGGGACACGATAATGGATTCCGTCGCGGTTCCTGAACAGCCGAATTATTTCTGGCATTGGATTTTTATTTTCCTGCTTTCCGGCGTCGGCGCTTATTACTGCACGCGTTCCGCTTTTCTTCCGCCGAAAGATTTTTCGACGGCCCGACTCATGAATGGAAACGCCGATTGGTACTTGGTGTTGAAAATGCCCGAAGTGCCGACCACCGATAAGAAGGCGGTCGAACAGGCGCGGGAGCGTATGTCGAATTGGTTGGCTGCGATCGTGCACGGCGGCTATCACCCGATGTTGTTGTCCGAGATCAGCGCCCACAAAAAACAAAACGTAAGGCTTCCGGAGAAAACCGTGGTGCTCGTGTTCGATCCCGGTTACCGTGCCACGTACGAGGCGTATAGTCCGGTGTTGGAATCGTATGGAGTGCCGGCCGTGTGGCTCACGCACGAGGACCGCATCGAACATCGCGATTTTCGTTTTGTCAGCAAGCATTTGGCCCAGACGATGGCCCGTTCGACGCTTTGGGACATCGGTTTTTATTCCGGCACATCTCCACTTTTCTCGTTGGCGCCGGAAGGCCGGCTCGTCTCCTCGGAATTTTTTAAATGGGCGCGTGGCGCCAATTGGCAGGCGAAGAACAAGTTGTTTCAAGCGCCGGTGTTCCACCGGCTCGCGGTTCAGCCGCAATGGTCGGGCCAGGATCTGCTCGATCAATTGAATGTGGAGGTTCCGATCGAGTCGCCGTCCTATCTTTATGTGAAAAGCATCGACGGTCGATTGAAAGCGTTAAGTACGCCGGTTCGTGCGAATACGCCGGCGCCGTTGTTCGATTTGCGCGCCAACCCTGAGAAACGAGTGGCCACGTTGTTCTGGCCATCGACCGAAGCGCAACGCGATTTCACGATCGATATGTCGGTTAAAAGAATCGAAGGAGAATTGTGGTTCTTCTTGCGAGCGAACGAGAAACTCGACCACGGCGTCAAAGTCGGTATTACGAAAGACATGATCGTGGTGGAGCAGCAGCTTGACGGTGCTCGGCGCGAATTGGCGTTGCATCGCTTCTCATGGCCAGAGAACCAGTCGCTGACCTGCAAAATCGTTTGGATCGATAAAGATTTCAAATTGCAATCAAACGGCAAAGATCTCGTGAAATTGTCGCTGCCGGTCGAAGCCACAGAAGACACGAAATTCGGACTTATGGTGTACGACCGCATTCGCGGTTCAAGCCAAGTGGAACAAATGACCCTAACCTTTTCTCCGCTGTCGCAAGACATGATCAAAATCATTCAGTCATTTACGGTGAACTAACCATCATGAATAGAAAAATTGTCGCACTCTCCATCGTCTTTACATTGCTTCCGCATGTTAGCTGGGCCGAAGGGGCCTCTGCCCCCACTGACGTCGTTTATTCGGCGAATGACATCCAAAACCAGGCGATCGCCGCGTTCAAAGCCGGACAATTCTCGAAAGCGGCCGATTTTTATAAGGCCTTGTCGGTATTGCAGCCGAAAAATCCCGACTTGTTGAAAGACCTCATGTGGTCGTTTTGGAACGGAGGTCGCGTCGCGGAAACCATCGAGGTCGGTAAGCACATTCTCGAGTTGTTGCCGAACGACGTGGAAACGCAAAACTTGCTCGGCAAGGCGTATCAGTCATTGGGCGAAAAAGGGAAAGCCGTGGATTCGTTTCAACACGCGCTCGCCTCAAACCCGCAAAACATTTCGTTGCGTTTGACGTTGGCCAAAGCGCAGATTCAAGCCGGCAACACCGCGGAAGCCGAAAAGACTCTCAAGGAGCTGGAAGCCGAAGTTCCGGTCAACCCGTCGCTCAAGCAAAAGCTGGTTCAAGTTTGGAAAACGCTTGCCCGCTCTTATGTGGACGGCGACAATCAGAATCGCGCGATCGAAACCTATCGCCATGTCTTGGGTCCCAAAGGAAAAAATGTTCAGGTGCAAATCGCGATGGCGCGTCTGCAGGTTGAAGAGAAGAGATATGACCAAGCGTTAAAAACGCTCAAGCAAATCCTTTCCGACAATCCGGACGCCTCGTCGGTGTTACCGAAGCTCGCCAACGTTTATATGTTGAAGGGAAATTATCGCGCAGCCGCCGAAACGTGGGCGCAAGTCGTGCGCGTGTATCCGGATAAACCCGAATATAAATTCCGTTTGGCGCAGGCGCTTTACTTCGACGGACAATACAACGTGGCGATTCGCGGCATGGATGATTTGGTTCAAAATCCGACCGTCGGTCGCAAAGCGACCGATTTCTTGTTCGACGATTATTTCGCGCGTGGAGATTACGCGTCGGCCGCAAAACTCATGGAAGAGAATCTCACGACCTGGGAATACAAAGTGGAAGATCAGCGCCGTTGGGTCCGGCTCGCCGAGACGTACGCGAAAATGAACAATTATCCGAAGGCGCTGGAAGTGGTCGATGCGGCGCTGGAATACGTGCCGGGAGACGCGGCCGCGCTTTCGTCGAAAGCCTCGATATTAATGGAAGCCAAAAAGCATCACGAAGCGATCACGTTCATTAATAAAGTGCTGGAAGAGAGTCCGCAATCGACCGGTTTCTATTATGCGTTGGCCGACGCTTATGATTCGGTCGGCGATCGTAAAAATTTATTGAAGATCGTCCGCCGCTTCCGCGAACAAGATCCGACGAATCCTTATAGTTATTTGCGCGAGGCGGAAGTGTTGTTCTCGATGGACCGGCGCGATCAAGCGAAGCAGATGTTGGTCGACTGGCTTCAGGACAACGGTCAAAGCCAAGTGCTACCCGTTTTTCTTTATCACGGACTCACGCGGTTCAAGCGCGATGGCATGCTCGCGCACGCGCAACATCATACGGTCGCGCAATTCGAAGAACATATCCGTGCGTTGCACAACGCCGGTTTCACGCCCGTGACGATGACCGACGTCAATAAATGGATGTCGAAAAGCGCGCCGCTTCCCGATAAACCGGTGCTCGTCACGTTCGACGACGGCCGGCTCGACGGTTTTGCCAACGCGGACCCGATTCTCGATAAATACGATATGAAGGCGACGATGTTCGTGATCTGCCAAAACGCCGAGCGGAATTTGCCCAACTATGCGAATTGGAAGGAATTGAAAAAATACAAAGCGTCCGGCCGTTGGGATATGCAGGCTCATACCGATCAAGGACACTCGTACATTCAGATTACGAAAGAAGGGGCGAAGGGATTGTTTCTGCCGAATCGCAAATGGCTTGCCAATGCGCGCCGTCTTGAAACGCGCCAGGAATGGATCGATCGCATCAACGAAGATCACCGCAACTGCAAACGCAAACTCAAGCGCGAGTTGGGTGTCGACGCGACGGGTTTTGCATTCCCCGAAGGAAATTTCGGTCAGAACGATGTCCCCAATATCAAATTCTCTCCCGACATCAATTTGAGTGCCGTGCATAATTTCTATTCGGCCGCGTTCTTTCA
>CAYXDS010000085.1:0-10330 GCA_964463805.1 uncultured Elusimicrobia bacterium
CGACGCGCCGCGCGTCGCCGATAATGCTGCGCGCGCCAAGTGCCCGCGGACCGAACTCCATGCGGCCGTAGAAGAAACCAACCACTTTGCCCGCGTTCAATTGGTCGGCGACCGCGTCCGGAAATGTGGCGTCGTCATACGCGGTGTAACGCGCGCCGACGCGATCGAGATACGACTTCACCTGATCGGTGGTGTAGGAATGTCCCAGATAACTTCCTTTTTGCGCGTCGTTCGGCTGAGCGACGCGCTTATTGCCAAGGACCTCATGCCACGTCATCATCGCGGCGCCGAGACTTCCGCCCGCATCGCCGGCGGCCGGTTGTACGAAGATCTTCTTAAATATTTTTTCTTTCGAGATAAGGCCGTTCGCCACACAATTGAGCGCGCAACCGCCGGCCATGCACAAATAATCGAGGCCGGTCACCGCTTTCGCATGACGCGCGAGCGCGAGCATCACTTCTTCGCAAACTTTTTGTATGGAAGCGGCCAAATCCATTTCTCGCTGCGTGAGGATTCCTTCGGAGCTGCGCGGCGAACCGCCGAACAACTCATGGAACCGATCGTTCGTCATCGTAAGGCCGTCGCAATAATTGAAGTAGCGCATATCCATCCAAAACGATCCATCTGATTTTAAATCGATCAGATGTTTGCGGATAAGATCCGCGTAGCGCGGCGTTCCGTACGGAGCGAGGCCCATCACTTTATATTCGCCGGAATTCACGCGAAATCCGAGATAGTACGTGAACGCGCTGTAAAGCAATCCGAGCGAATGCGGAAAGCGAATTTCTTTTAAAAGCTCAAGCCGGTGGTCGTGCCCGACGCCGATCGTGGTCGTGCTCCACTCGCCAACGCCGTCGATGGTGAGCAGCGCCGCCTCTTGAAACGGCGACGGATAAAAAGCCGAAGCCGCATGAGATTGATGATGACGCATGTAATGAAGCGGGCCCGTGTATTCGTCATTTAGGCCTTTATCGATTTCACGCGACAGAAAAAGTTTTTCATTGAGCCACACCGGCAACGCGGCCATGAACGCGCGCAACCCGCTCGGCGCATAGGCGAGCCACGTCTCAAACAAACGCTCAAACGTGAGCAACGGCTTATCGTAATAGGAAACGTGGTCGATGTCTTTAAACGTAAGTCCGGCGTCTTGAAGGCCGCGTTGAATGGCATTCACTGGAAAACTTCGATCGTGTTTCACGCGCGTAAAACGTTCTTCTTGCGCCGCGAAGAGCAATTCGCCGTCTTTTACGATACAAACGGCGCTATCGTGGTAAAAAGCCGATACGCCGAGAATAATCACGCTTAATTACCGTGGTACGATTTGTACCACGAAACGAACTCGCGAAGGCCTTGTTCAATCGGAACAGCCGGAGCGTATCCGAGTTTTTCGCGCGAGGTGCCGATGTCGGCGTAGGTCTCGTGAACGTCGCCCGGTTGCATCGGCATCATTTTCTTTTCCGCTTTTTTACCGATTTCGCGCTCAAGCGTTTCAATGAACGCGCCGAGTTCGATCGTACGCGAATTTCCGAGATTGAAAATTTCGTACGCAAAGCTTTTATCGAGCGCCGACAACACACCGCTCACGATATCCGTGATGTACGTAAAATCGCGCCGCATCTTGCCGTGGTTGTACACGTCGATCGATTTGCCGGAAAGAATGCTGTTCGTAAATTTGAAATAGGCCATATCGGGTCGTCCCCATGGACCGTAAACGGTAAAGAACCGCAACGCCGTGCATTGGATTCCATAAAGATAATGATAGGAGTAGGCGAGCAGTTCGTTGTATTTCTTCGTGGCCGCGTACAGCGATATGGGTCGGTCGACCGGATCCGACACCGAGAACGGCACTTTTTTGTTCCCGCCGTAGACGGACGATGAGGAGGCGAGCACGAATGTTTTTACACCGTTATGGCGGCACGCTTCAAGCAACGTGAGCGTTCCGAGATTATTCGCCACTTCGTAGGCCATCGGATCTTCAAGCGAATATCGCACGCCGGCCTGCGCGGCCAAATGGCACACTTTGTCGATTTTGTTCTCTTTGAAAAGCCTATCGATAAAAACGCGGCTGGAGATATCCCCTTCCAACAGGTTTACGGTTTTCAAAAAGTGACCGGCCCGGTCGCGCTTCAGTTTCACATCGTAGTAGGAATTAAAATTGTCAACACCGATGACGGTGTCACCGCGTTTAACGAGAGCGTCGCACGTCCAAGAGCCGATGAAACCGGCGGCTCCCGTTACTAAGATTGTGGACATGAACTAAAAATCGTCTTCGTCTTTCGCAAAAGCAGGTTCCGCGCCGACCTCACCGACTTCTTCGCCAGGATCGCCTTCGAGTTCGTCTTCGTCGAGTTCCTCGGCATCCGACTCCAAATCGGTTTCCTTTTTCACGCGTTTCGCTTTCTTTACTTCTTTCTTAATCGTTTTTTTCTTCGGCATGGGACCCTCCGGTATGAAAATAACGCAATACTTTTAGCAAAAAACTATCATGCGTTAACGCCGTCATCCCAAAGTCGTCTCCCCCGCGCAGGCGGGGGCCCAGCCACCTGAAGTGTCTAGGCTCCCGCCTGCGCGGGAGTGACGGCAAAGAAATTAAGGAGCATCCATGTCTGCCGATTTAAAGTTAAAAGAACATTCTAAAACCGTGACCGAAGGTCCCGAGCGCGCGCCGCACCGCGCCTTCCTGCGCGCGATGGGACTCAACGACGACGATATGAGCCGTCCGTTCGTCGGCGTCGCGAGCTCATGGAACGAAGCGACGCCCTGCAACCTTACGTTGAACCGCCAAGCGGCCGCCGCGAAATCAGGTGTGATCAACGCGGGCGGCACGCCGCGGGAATTTGTGACGATCGCCGTTTCCGACGGCATCGCGATGGGCCACGAAGGAATGAAAGCTTCGCTGATCAGCCGTGAAGTGATCGCCGATTCGGTCGAACTCATGATGCGCGCGCATTGTTACGACGCGCTGGTCGCGTTAGCCGGCTGCGACAAATCATTACCGGGCATGATGATGGCCATGCTGCGACTAAATGTGCCGGCGGTGTTCCTCTACGGCGGTACGATCAAACCCGGAAGTTATCAAGGACGCGACTTGACCGTTCAAGACGTGTACGAAGCGGTCGGCGCGCATGCGGTGGGCAACATCAGCGATGAAGAGTTGCGCGCGATCGAATGCGCGGCATGCCCGGGCGCCGGCTCCTGCGGCGGACAATTTACCGCGAACACGATGGCCTGCGTGGCCGAAGCGATCGGATTGGCGTTGCCGGGGTCGAGCGCGCCACCGGCTGTCGACCTCGAACGCGATCGCTACGCGACCAAATGCGGCGAGGCGGTGATCTCGTTATTGAAAAACAATATCCGTCCGCGCGACATCGTCACGAAGAAAGCGCTCGAGAATGCGGTGACGATCGTGGCCGCGACCGGCGGCTCGACGAACGCGGCGCTGCATTTGCCCGCTCTCGCGAACGAAGCGGGCCTGAAACTCACACTCGATGAAATCCAAAAAATTTCGCACCGCACGCCGGTCATCGCCGATTTAAAACCCGGCGGCCGCTACGTGATGCAAGACGTGTTCAACCAAGGCGGCGTGCCGGCCATCATGCGCGTGCTGCTCGACGCGGGCCTGTTGCACGGAGACTGCATGACCGTCAGCGGAAAAACGATCAAAGAAAATTTAGCCGGCGTTACCGTGAAACCGAATCAACAAGTGATTCTCACGCCGGATCACGCGCTCGACCAAACGGGCGGACTCGTGATCTTGAAAGGAAACCTCGCACCGGAAGGGGCCGTGATCAAAGTGGCCGGACTCAAACGCCGCAAACACGTGGGGCCCGTGAAAGTGTTCGACGGAGAAGACGCGGCGTTCGCGGCCGTACAAGCGAAGAAAATCAAAAAAGGCGATTGCTTGGTGATCCGCTACGAGGGACCAAAAGGCGGCCCCGGCATGCGCGAGATGCTGAGCGTTACCGCCGCGATCGTCGGCCAAGGCCTCGGCTACGACTGCGCGCTGTTGACCGACGGTCGTTTCAGCGGCGCCACGCGCGGCTTCATGATCGGCCACCTTGGCCCAGAAGCTCAAGTGGGCGGTCCGATCGCGATCCTGCGCAACGGCGACATCATCGAAATCGATGCGGTCAAGGCGACGCTGAACGTGAAACTTTCGGCCGCCGAAATCAAGAAGCGGCTCAAGTCATGGAAACCGCGCAAGCCGATGTACAACGCGGGCGCGCTCTGGAAATACTCGCAACTGGTCGGCCCCGCCTGCGAGGGCGCGGTCACGCACAAAGGCCCGGCAAAACGATAAGCGTTTACTGCAGCGCTTTGTAGCTTAAGTAAAACTCTTTTCCTTGACGGACCACATCAAGAACGAGTCCTTTTTTCGGATCAGCTTCTTTTTTGATGCGCGAGAAGTCGGACGGCGTACGCAGCTGGATTTTGTTGACGGCGCGGACGACGTCTCCCTCTCGAAGACCTGCGTCGGCGGCGACCGCATCGGCGCTTAATTTTACGACCACGGCGCCCGAATCAACTTTCGAATCGATCTGATACTCGTCGCGTAAACGCGGCGTGACCATCGCGAACGAAGCTCCCAACCATTCAACTTTCGCCGATGCCACCGCCGGGACCTGTGGCGACTCATTGTTATCGTCGTTGGCTTCTTGCGGTTCTTTCGGCACGGACTCGGTTTTCAGCGTCAAACTCTTCGGGGTGCCGTCTCGAATAATCTTCACGGTGACGTTACGTCCCGGCGGCGTCGCGCCGACGGTATCCTGCAACGATTGCACAGTGGTTACTTTCTTGCCGTCAAACTCGGTGATCACATCGCCGCGCTTCAATCCGGATTTTTCGGCCGGCGATCCAGGAACAACGGAGTTCACGAGCGCGGCTTCCGTCGAAGGGAGCCCGAACTGTTCGGCGAGAACGTCGTCGATCGGCGCGATCTCGACGCCCATCCAACTGCGGTCCACATGGCCTTTCTCAATGAGATCCTTCAATATGAGCTTCGCGTCATTGGAAGGAATCGCAAAACCGATGCCTGAGAAAACGCCTGTGGGCGCATATATAGCCGTGTTGATACCGACCAGTTCCCCTCTTAAATTCACAAGCGCGCCGCCCGAGTTTCCGCGATTGATCGCCGCATCGGTTTGAATCAAGTTCCGAAACGACCGCCCTTCGATGTTTAGCGACTGGCGAATCGCCGAAATGATGCCGGAGGTCACCGTCTGCTGAAGCCCGAACGGAGAGCCGAACGCGAGCACCCAATCGCCGACGCGAGATTTCGCCGAATCGGCGAGTGGTACGAATGGAAACGGCTTCGTTCCTTTGATCTTAATGACGGCCAGATCGGAACGCGGATCGGTTCCGATGACTTTCCCCTTGTAGGTTTTATCGTTCGACAACGTGACCGTCAGTTGATCGGCGTCTTGCACCACGTGATTGTTCGTGAGAATGTATCCGTCCGGATCGATGATCACTCCGGATCCCGTTCCCTCGCGACGCAACTCGCGCGGAACCGATCGGCGCTGCGGGGCCGGCTCGCCGAAAAACTGGCGAAACAAATCATCGGGGTCGCCATAATAAAATTGATAGGGGTCTTGCTGGATTTTCTGGATTTGCACGGCCGAGATATTGACGACGGCCGGCTTCACGGTTTCCGCAACTTTTGCGAACGCATCTTGCAGCGCCAGTACATTGGCCGGCGGTTCGATCAATGGCGTGGACGGCGCACTGACGCCTCCCTTTTTCGGAAGCAAACGATCCAACCATCCCGATTCGGCGCTGATCAGTCCCGCCCCGAACGCAACGGCTACCACAAAGTTGATAATCAATAGACGTTTCTTATTCATAGAACCTCCTTCATTGCTATCTTGGTTTTACGACGAATGGGTGGGCTTGTTTGAGGTCTTCTTCGGAGAAAAAACGGCGATCGAACTTGTGTAACCGTGTAAATAGGTCTTTCCGCCGACGGGGCCGATCTCTCCGTTGCAAAAGAAACCTCCGACCGGGATATCTCCGACGACGGATTTCAAAAGCGCCGTATCGTGGTTCGGCTCGCCGTACAATCGCCGGCCGCGGCCCAAACACGAGAACAATACGGCGCCTGCCTCAGAGGGATTACCGGACGCCATCGACCGAGACTGCGCCGATTTCGATTTTGACAACATTAAATTCAAGTCGTCATGCGACGTGGTCGCGTCGCGCAAATGAAACTGCACGGTTTGTCCGACGCGCAGACCTGCGCCGATCGCTAGCAATCCTTTTTTCTGATCGAGGCCGATGATGTTGCGGATCAGAAAATCCCCCTGCTTCGGCTCGTTGTTGAACGGATCCATCAACAAACCAAGAAACAAAGACGTCTGGATCAAATCCTGATCGCGCGGCGTCAATCGATCGAAAAGATCTTGGATGTAGGCAAGCGGCGGTTTATCGTTCACTCGAATCAAAATGTTTCCGTCGGACTCGGTAATCTTAAGCGGTTCGCCGATCGGCCGGCATCCCTGCGCGACCACCGCTTCAATAAATACGTCGCCGGACAACGCCACGCCGACCGCGCCGCGCGACAGAATTTTCTCGTCGCACATGATGAGATTCTCGTTCGGATTCATTCCGCCCGATGCGAGTCCGCCCACTTTAACCGAGTTCGGGAACGCGAAATCGAGACCGGCCACAAGCGCGTCGGTGTCGATCGAGAAAGGATCCGAAAGAACCAAGAAACCCGGTTTTTTCTCAGGATTGGTTTTTACGAGATCGCGCCACGCGCGAGGGCCGACGTCGGGCGTCGGTAAATTTTCCTGCTGGATAACGAACGGCGTGATATCGACGTCCGGCAAAATCGCCGCGGTCAGGCTGACCGCCGGCTGCTCTTCGATCTCGCGGCCGCCGCCGATCACGCCGCCGCCCGTGCAGCCGAGCAAATGCTTAAAGCGCAGTTCTTCCTTGAGAACAGGCCACAAATCGACGACGTCCGCGCGATACGCCGATGAAATAAACAAAAGACCGAGATCGGCTTTATCGGTATTCATTCGCGACTTCACGTCGCGCGCCGCTCCGCGCAGCGCTTTCTCAAGAGAAATGGATGCGTGCAACGTCGAATACCATTTCATCCGCTAAAACCCCATCAATTCAACCGAAATGCACTTGTTCATAACGACGGTCATGCCGGCGGCACGCGCGCGGTCGGCCGCTTCATTATGGACGATGCCGAGTTGCATCCAAATCACTTTTGCTTTCTTTTGAATCGCTTCGTCGACGATGGCGGGAACCGCGTCCGGCGAACGGAAAATATCGACGATGTCGATATCGGCGGGCACGTCCAGCAACGATTTATAAACGGGTTGCCCCTCGAATTCCTTCATTCCGGGGTTCACGCCGTACACTTTGTATCCGCGCGCGATCAAATCTTTGGCGATCCGGTGGCTCGGCCGATCTTCTTTCGGCGAAATTCCGACCACGGCCACCGTTTTCGCGCGTTCAAGAACGGAGCGAATCTCTGTGGACGTCGCATTTTGTTTGGGAAATTCACATTCCATGTTTTAAACCTTTAGTTCAAGCCTAAGATTCTTAACGAAATCGCTGACGCCTTGTTCCCAGGCGGGCAGTTTGTACGCGTCCCCTCTCTCCGTCGATAAAACCGTGTAATGCGGACGCGGAGCGCGATACGAGTAATCTTTGGCCGAAATCGGCTTGATGGGCGTTGAAATGCCCAATTCACGAAAGAACATACGCGCAAAATCATACCACGACGTGCTGCCGGCGCCGGCCATATGATAAAGCCCCGACGGATGTTCTTCGGCCAACTCAAGGATTTTGCGCGCCAAATGCGGCGCATAGGTGGGACATCCGAATTGATCGTTGACGATGCGCAACTCCGGCTTGTCTTTCAACGAAAGAATGGTCAATGGAAAATTACGGCCGCCCACGTTGTAAACCCAAGCGGTCCGCACGACGGCGCCGCGCGAGTTGTTTTCAAACACAGCGTTCTCGCCGGCGAGTTTGCTGCGACCGTAGACCGACAGCGGATTCGGCTTGTCCGACTCAAGGTAAGCGCGCTTCAATTCCCCGTCGAAAACATAATCGGTGGACACATGAATGATCGGAATGTTTTTCGAGGCCGTCGCGCGCGCAAGATTTCCAGGCCCCGTTTTATTAACGGCGAACGCTTTTTCCGGTTCGAGTTCAGCTTGATCGACGAAATTGTAAGCGGCCGCGTTGATGACCACGTCGGGCCGAACCTGATTGACCAGTTGATCGACCTGCGCGGCATCGGCGATATTAAATTGCGCGTGAGAGAACGGAACGATCGTGTGCACGCGCCGGTTCGTCACTTCATTGATGATCGCGCGGGCAAGTTGCCCGTGCGAACCGGTCAATAAAATCTTCACAAGTGATAGGCGGGATGTTTCGCGAACGCGGACGCCACGTCGGCCAGCCTTCCCCACTTCATGTCTTTCGGCGACAACAGCGGTGACGAACCGGGCCACTGAATCGCGATTTCAGGATCGTTCCAAATCACACCGGCCTCATCGGCTTTATCGTAAAACGACGTGCATTTGTACTCGACCTCTGCGACGTCGCTCACCACATAAAAACCATGAGCGAAACCCGGCGGCACGTACAGCATTCGGAAATTACTTTCGGACAAACGCACGCCGACCCACTTTTTATACGTGTGCGACCCAAGCCGCACATCGACGGCGACGTCAAAAATCTCGCCGCGCACCACGCGAATCAATTTTCCCTGCGGACGCTGCAACTGCAAATGCAGTCCGCGCAACGTTCCCTTCACCGAACGAGAATGATTGTCTTGAACGAAATCGACGGACAGACCGCCGTTCAAAAATTTTTCTTTGTGATAATTTTCGTAGAAAAATCCGCGGTCGTCGCGAAACACTTCCGGCTCGATGATCAGAACGCCGGGCAAATCGGTGTTGATAAAGTTCAACTAGCTCACCAATTGATCGGCGACGCGCAGCAAATATTGGCCGTACTCATTCGACCGCATCGGTTCGGCGATCGTGCGCAATTGTTTGGCGTCGATATAGCCGAGCTTGAACGCGATTTCCTCGACGGAAGATATTTTAAGACCTTGGCGTTCCTCGATCGTTTGAATGAAATTTGCGGCTTGCAACAAAGACTCATGCGTGCCCGTATCAAGCCAAGCGATACCGCGTCCCATCTGTTCGACATGCAACGCGCGGCGCCTCAAGTAAGCGCTGTTCACATCGGTGATTTCAAGTTCGCCGCGTCTGGACGGTTTCAGCTTGGCCGCTATATCGAGCACGTGATTGTCGTAGAAATAAAGACCGGTGACCGCGAATTGAGACTTCGGACGTTTCGGTTTTTCCTCGATGCTGATCGCTTTGCCCTTCTTATCGAACGCAACCACGCCGTAGCGTTCGGGGTCGCGAACCTGATAACCGAACACGGTCGCGCCCGATTTACGCGCGGCGGCCGAGCGCAAATAGGAGGGCAGCCCGTGTCCATAAAAAATGTTGTCGCCGAGAATCAATGCGACGCGGTCTTTTCCGACGAACGTGCGTCCGATGATAAATGCTTCGGCGATACCGCCCGGCCGCGGCTGTGTGGCATAGGAAATTTCCACGCCGATCCAATGTCCGTCGCCGAGCAGCCGGCGGAAGGCGTCCTGCTCGTGAGGCGTCGTGATCACGAGAATGTCGCGAATGCCGGCCAACATGAGGATCGACAACGGATAATAAATCATCGGCTTGTCGTACACGGGCACCAACTGTTTGCTCACCGAACGCGTCAACGGATAAAGCCGGCTGCCGGAGCCGCCGGCCAAAATAATTCCTTTCATGATTTTGTGGATAACCCCAATCGTTCGCGCCGGTATTTGCCGGATTGGACCGCTTCACACCAATCGCGGCGCTCCAAATACCAGCGAACCGTTTTTTTAATACCTTCGTCAAAATCATGCGCGGGTTTCCAACCGAGTTCTTTGCGGACTTTCGAAGCGTCGATCGCGTAACGCCGGTCGTGACCGGGCCGATCGGCGACGAACGTTTTCAACTCTTTGTGGCTGCGACCGCCGTTCAGCGGCGAGAGTTCATCAAGAATCGAGCAGATTTTGTCGACGACTTGCAGGTTGGTTTTCTCGGAATTTCCGCCGATGTTGTACTTCTCGCCGGGTTTCCCCTTTTGCAACGCGAGCAACAACGCTTCACAATGGTCTTCGACGAAAAGCCAATCGCGGATATTACCGCCGTCGCCGTAAATTGGCAGCGGCTTTTGCTCGAGCGCATTTAAAATCGTCAGTGGAATTAATTTTTCAGGAAATTGATAGGCGCCGTAATTATTGGAGCAATTGGTGATG
>CAYXDS010000086.1:0-10215 GCA_964463805.1 uncultured Elusimicrobia bacterium
GGCATTGGTAACAACCTTTGGCAATTCTTCGGGCGGACCGTGGATTATGATGCGTATGTGATGGTGGAGTACGGGCAAAATGTTTTCCGACCGTTTTGGGCGGCGATGAACAGCCAGCGAAGGAATCCGCACTATGCGGCGATCAATCCGAAAATGGTGGTGTGGACCAGTTTAACAAACGCATTCCCGGCAACGAAATTGTATGCGATTGCGCAAACGGTTTGGACCAGCGATGTGCAACGTGCGTTTCGCGGATCGTTGCTCGACTACGGAAAGTACATGGGCGTCCCGCAAACCATCGGTCCGTTCACTCCTCCCGGCGAAGATTCCCAAGGATTGTTGATGCTGCAGCGATCCGCGCATCGGCCGGGTGTTTTTTATACGGGCACTCAGATCGATTGGTTTACATATCGATGGGGACGTCCTTCGCTTTTCGTCGAATCATTAGCGGGCACCGAAACGCGTTATGCGTTTAACGTGACGGTTTTTCTCGCATCGAGAGGCGCCTACGCGGTCTTTTTCAATAAGAACATTCCAACCCACGTAAAGATGATTCATCTTTTTTTATGGATGCATTATTTAATTGCACCTTTCGCGTTGGCTCTCCTTGTTTTTCTTCCTTTGTTGTCTCCGTTTTCCGCGTTCGCTTATTAGAAACCGTTCCTATTCTTCGTCGCGGCAAGCATGATTTTGACCGAGGCGATCAACATCAACAATTTCAATCGCCATTGGCGCGAGCAAGGAAACATCGGAGCCGCCGCCTGGCTCATGTTTGTCGATCTGATCGTGGCGTTCCAGATGTATGTGCCGCTGATTCCTTTCTTTCTGCGCGGCGTATGGTTGGCCTCGAATGAAATGTTTGATTTTATCCGCACGGAGAAAGAACCCTATTTGGCGAGGTACAACGACGCGGAGCGCCACGAAAAGTTCATGGTGTTTAAAAAGTTTAAATTCGGTTTTCCATTGAATTCGTTGATCGGGTTGGCTGGCGTGGTCGCATGGTGTTTAACGTTCTTGATGATGACGCCTTACGGCTCTACAATCTTAGTCATATCGCTGATGGCTTCGCTTACGGCGATCACGGGAATTTATTCGTTGGGAACATTTCCTACGCGCCGCGGATTGAAAGGCTATCGGTACGTCGGATTGTCAAAAGTCTTTTGGGCCGTGGGGCGCGCTTTGTATTTGATTGCTTGGAATTATCATATTCGGTTTCTCGGTTTCATTTTATTCCTGATCGGACTTCCATTTGTTGCGTCGACCGGAATCCTGTGGACACTTTTATATCTCTATTCGTTTCCACAGATAAATTCCGGAATGCGTCGATTCGCAGATTACTGCGATCCTTTGGGAAAAAAGAGTCTTATTGAGTGGATTAAAGCGAAGCTTCGATATGAACCAACAAAAAAGGAAAGTGCGACGGTTCGGAATGAGTCGACTGCAAAAGAGGAACTGAAATCGTTGGTCGCTGAAGGCGACACCGCCTTGAAAGCGGCGCGCCGGCTTTTTATGCGAGGAACGACCGCCGTCGGTTTGGTTCTCGCGTTCTTTTTTGTCGGAGCCAATAAGTTGGGAGCACAGACGCCCCAAGTAAACTCCGATGTTCGATTTTTTTTAAATTCGAATGTAATCGATTACATTCCATTGGCCCGTTCACTGAATGAAATCATCGGAAGTCGTCCGTCCAATTTAGACGTGAATTCGTTCGGACAGACCAATAAAGAAAAGAAACCGTCTGAAACTTCCAGGTTGCAAAAGATGATTCTTTTCGACCGACGGCGTTATCAGAGCGCTTAAGATTTATCGACGAATTTCGTCGGAAATTAACGGTCCTGTCGGTGGAACGTATGCTCAAGATGCGGTGTCTGATTACTCGGTAATGCGCGAAACGCTCGTGCGACTTTGTGTTGAATACGGCGGCAACCAACTTACAATGCCGGATCGCTTAGAGAACCCGATCCAACTTTCCGACGGATCATGGGATGTTGGTGAACAGGTTTGTCTGCGGAGCCCTTCTTCCGTCTAGTTCGCTACGATTTCTGCACAAGCTTCATAAACCCGCCGATCAAATCAATCGGCAGCGGAAAAATAATCGTCGAGCTTTTCCCGGTGGTCATCTCGCGCGCGGTTTGAAGGTAACGCAACTGCATCGCGCCCGCTTGTTTGCCGAGAACCTCGGCCGCTTCCGATAATTTTTGCGACGCCTGCAGCTCGCCCTCCGCGTTGATGATTTTCGCGCGCCGTTCGCGCTCGGCCTCGGCTTGCTGCGCCATCGCGCGCTGCATGCTTTCCGGAATCTGCACGTCTTTTAATTCGACGATGCTCACCTTAATGCCCCACGGTTCGGTTTGCTGATCGATGATGTGCTGCAACTTCGAGTTCAGTTCTTCTCGGTTCGACAACAAGTCGTCCAAATGCACCTGTCCGACCACGCTGCGCATCGAGGTCTGGGCGATTTGTGACGTGGCCAAAATGTAGTTCTGCACGGCGACTACCGCTTTGTTCGGGTCGATCACTTTGAAATAACAAACGGCGTTCACTTTTACGGTCACGTTGTCGCGCGTTATGATTTCCTGCACGGGCACATCCATCGTAATCGTGCGCAGATCGATTCGGACCATACGGTCCACGAATGGAATAATAATGACGAACCCGGGTCCTTTCACATCGATAAGCCGCCCCAGCCGAAACACTACCCCCCGTTCATATTCGGCTAAAACGCGCGCGCCGTTATAAACGATGATCAGCGCAATAATAAGGAAAGGAAATACAATCGACCCTGCCAAAGTGCCCAAGAAACCCATAACGCCTCCAAAAACGATCTGATTTATCGCGTTTATCTTAGCCTATAAACAGGGTGCAAGATTAGCCGCTTTTTCATCGAATCTTAAGGAGTTCTTAAGCGCGCTCCGTTAACATCTCTTGATGAGATTTTTAGCGGCCTCTCTTGTGCTCATTTTTTCGGCTCAGAACGTGGTGTTCGCGTATTCTGCCGAATCGACGTTTTGGAAAGAACGCCGAAAAGCGATGCATTCCAGTCCCAATCAGCTTGCCGACAATGACGAACCGGCGAAGCCCGCTCCGGCTCCAAATGATCCCACCACTTTACTCGCCTCGTTGCCGCAAGTGAATTCAAACCTTGCGACGATGCCGTTGTCGCCCAAAGCGTTTTCGGACCTCGGCATCAGCCCCGACGCCCAGCTGGATCTGAAGGCCACGCAAGTCGCGAACTCGATTCCGGAATGGTTGCAAACGTCGATCGCTCCTTACGCGACGATTCAGGGCATTCACCTGTCCCGCAAACCCGACGCAAAAACGGTTTTGATCCTTCAAGACGTTCACATGCACGCGGAAGCGCAGCGGAACATTGCCGGCGTGGTCGAATCGATGGGCCGCGCGCTTGATGGGAAGCAAGAGCGCATGTTGGTCGCGCTCGAGAGCACCGACGTTCCGCTCGGCGACTTCTCACGCTACAACCGTTACCCACGCCGAAAAATTCAACGCGCGATCGCCGAAGCTTTGCTCGATAAGCATGTGTTGAAAGGCGTCGAACTGGCCGCGATCGGTTACGGACACGACGGCGCCGACGGCGCGGTGAAATTGCCGTTCGACTTGACCGGCGTCGACAGCGCGAGCAAATACGCGGCGAACGTACGCGCATTGCAGCAAGCGGTTCCGTTGAAACAAAAGGCCGAGACCGCATTATCGGATTTGAATCGCGAATTGGCTTCGCTGAAAAAATCTCATTACGATAAGAATCTCGCGATGATGGACGCGAAATCCGCGTCGTTTCAAGACGGCAAACTCGGGCTTCCTGCGTACGCCTCCTATTTGGATTCGATCGTTGCCGCCGAAACGCCGAACCTCAAGCAATTGATTAGCGCGGCGTTGTTGGAGCAGATCATCAGCTTCAACAAAGTGGAACGTGAGCGAAAACGCTTGTTCGAAGAATTGGTCCGCAAGATGAGCAAAGAAGATATGAAGCAGTTGCTTCAGATCAGCTCGTTGTTTCGCGCGGGCTTGGTGTCGTACACCGGTTACTACGACCATCTGCGTTCGCTGACGAACCGTTATGGCGTGCGCTTGAACCAATATCCGGAAATGAGCTTGTACATTCAGTACGTGTTGAAGTCCGAGTCGATCGATCATCAGCAATTGTTCGCGGAACTCAAGGAAAATGAGCAACGTGTCGTCGATAAATTGGCGACCACGCGCGAACAAAAAGAACTTGTCGCGATGTCGCAAGAAGCGGCGTTGATGTTGAAATTATCCGACCATGTATTGACCGAAGATGAGTGGCGCACGTACGCGTCTCGTCGTTCGCAGATCGCGCAGATACCGGCGCGGCTCGCGGCTATCGGCGGCCGGTCTCCGGAATCGATGTTGGTTTTCGAACGCACGCGTCCGGTGTTCGACGCGTTCTATGAAAACGCGCTCGCGCGTAACGATGAGATGTCGCATCGCACGGCGGAGAGACTGCAGCGCGGAGCGTATAAAACTGCGGTGCTCATCGCCGGCGGATTCCACTCCTCGGGATTGATGGATCGTTTGACGCAAGAGCCGCTGAACGTTTTCTTGGTGACGCCGAAAATTACCAAGCTTGAAGATGGACCTTCCTCGCTCGATTTCCTCGCGCGCAATCAACTGCCGTTGAATGAACTCTTCAAAGGCGAAAAACTTTTCCTGGACGTGCCGGCGCCGACGATGCCGATGGGTGGCGGCTCCGCGAAGCCGATGGGGGATTTATTTGGAGCCACTGAAAAAGCGCTCGAAAAAGATGGTCCTCAAACGGAAGGAGACGTGACTGCCGAGAAAGGCGCGCAACCGAACAAGACGGTGCTGAATGTCGACGGTCAAGACGTGACGATTACGGGCAAACCGACGCCCGACGCGAATTTCGATCCGGACCGGTTCACGTCGTATATGGCGATCGTCGGAGGTCTAATCGCTTACAATTTGATGCATCTCGATTTGGGAATCGGCGGTCTCAACCTAGCTGTATTGATGTTGTTGAATTTCGCTTTTGAGGAAATCGTGCATCTTTGGGTCGGTACTAGCCTGGGCTTAAAAGTAAAAAGCCGTGGCTCTTTCTTTTGGAATGGTTGGCTTCTGGGCTTCGGTGTTCAATTCGATGAGTCGGTAGCGGATCAAAAAAGTCTGTGGGCCACGAAAAAATACGGACAGATCGGTTTCTTCCTAAACGGTTTGGCTTGGATCGGCATGAATTATTTTTATCAGTTCACGTCGACCAGCTCTTTGGTTTTGCTGTTGGGATTGATTCTGTTCACGGTGGTAAATGAAGAATTCGGTCAGTGGTTTAAACCGAAGGAAAAGTTAAAGGCGGGATGGAAGTCGCTCACGGAAAAAACGAAAGCGGCGCTGACGCCGGCCCCGCTGCCCGTTGAAAATATTTCTCCAGAAGCTAAGTCATTCCGCAGACAATTTTCGTCGAGGCTTCCGTTTATCTTCTTTATGCAATCCATGGGCGGGGCTGCGATAGCGGGTAGCTTGATGACTTATTTAGTTGGCGCGGATGGGATGATTACCTCTGTTTTGGGATTGGTGGCTGCTATTTGGGTTGCTCTAGGCGTCGGGATAACTATTTCGTCCGCGGCAGAGGCGACGAAACTACTGCCAACCGGCAGGACGTTGGAAAAAACAGACATGGGATACGTGTTGGCCACGTTGCTCAGTACGGGTGCGACGGCTGTTGTGTTCATGGTTGTGAGATCAATTTTGGATACCGAAACCTTAAAACCCGCCGTTTTTGGATTTACGATGTTTGTTGCGTTGGTCAGCGTATTGTTCAGCATGCTCGTCTGGATCGGGACACGCATGATCGCTTCCGCGTTTCCATCGGTAAAGTCTGAAGATGAGTTTAAACTCGGCGTAAGAGACGAAAATGATGTGCTCACCTATGCGAGGTTCGGCGGCCTTCCGAAAATCATCGGCTGGTTTCCGATGCGCATTGGGCTGGGACTAGCCGTCCTCGTTGCATTGACGAACTTCGTTGGAGCTGTAGCAATCCTGCCCGTGGTTGCGTGCGGCATTCTCGGAATCGGTTTTGAATATGTAGCGCGTCGAGCAGCCGTTCGCGCAAACGCAAAATCCACCGGCAATATCCGCTTAAACGAAGAAGCGCAATTTTTCACGACGGCCATTTTCTCGTTTGCGATAGCGCTCGCCACTCTTTTCGCTTGGTTGATCGTGCGATTGGATCCGGTGGCTTGGGACGCATTGACCGCCGGTTTCAAGGTTTTAATCGTGTTGACCGGCGTCGCCGGCGCTTTGCTGCCGCTCATCGGTCTGATTAATTTCGAAGAAGAAGATTATGAGGAAGTAAGAGGCCGCGCCACACCGCCGGCCGTGCCCGCTGCCCCCGCCGCTAATAATTCAACTGCTGCGAATGCCGATGATGATAATGGAAACAGTAATAATACCGCTCCCGCTCAAATTGATTTCGGTGCCGCATGGGACGCGGCCGACACATGGAACGATTTCCAGTTGCCGGTGACGCCGCAAGAGACGTTAACGGTACTTTTCCATTTGGCGAAGGGCGAACGAGATTTCATGAGTAATTCTCTGCCGGATCAGAACGTGGACGACAGTCTCCCTGGTCCCATCAATATAATGGTAGCCAAAGCGTATTACATGAAGAACGTGGCCGGCAGTTACACTTACAGTACGGCTAATTTAAATAGTGACTTAAAGGAAATTTTTGACGAAGCCCGTGACAATCCAGCGTATGACGAACATCTTTTAGCGGCGTTTGCATTGTACGCGGTTTTATTCGGTTCTTATTTCATTGATGAAATGGAAAATGATTATCCGGCCTTTCTCGCCGGCATCGACGCGTCCTATCGAACCCAATTTGATCTTGCAATCTCCGGTCATGCTGGAGCGGTCCGTAAATTTCTGTTGGCCGGCCGTCAACAACAAACGCCTGCTCAGCCGCAGCAAGCAGCCAACAACACGTTCTCTGGTCGGATGCGGCTGAAACCAAAGGTTGCGTGGGCGGAGACGACTTCCAATCGTTGGGCAGCGATGTTCCAAAATTTAAAAACACCTTCGGAAAGTTCATTCCTAGGTATGAGTGCTACGGATATTGCGACATTCCTATTGATCTTCGCGGAAATGAAGGGTCGAAACAAAAATGTGAGTTTGCCGTCCGATCAAACGATCGAGAAACTTAATCCTGATAATCAATTGCTTTATAATTTCTTGAAAGACGCGATGGAAACACGAACCGGCGGAGGCGTTGAGCAGGATTTGGCCCAAATCCTCGCGAGGGTTCCAAAAAATTCCAAAGGAAACATTCACAACGGCGCATTAATACTCGGATTCTCCGTTTACCTATTATCGAGAATTAACGACAAAGACATGAAGATCCGCGATATAAAAGTGGCGATGAGCGATGCGAAGTTGAACGTGCCATTGAGAGTAGCGATCAGCCTTTTGCGCACGAACGCCACCGTCCAGCAGCGCCTCGGCGGAGTTCTTCAGGCAGAGCGTTCGAATAATGCGGCTTCAAAATCATCAGCAACACCGAAGCAACGTTCCGGCGCGTCAAAAAAATCCAACGCCGACAGTCAAACGCCGTCAAATGGTCAAGCCACTTCGAAAACTCAGACGCAATCCCAACAAGGTTCATCCGCAAATATCGATGTCGTTCAAGCGTTGGTTGACGCCGAGACTTGGAATGAAGCCGGTATTCCAAAGACGGCCCAAGAACTCTTAATTCAAATGTTTTATTTCGCAATAAAGGACAAAAAACTTGAAGTCGACTTGTCTCCTGATGGCGCGTTGACTTCGCTGGCTCCAAACTGGTTTAAACCAATTCGCAACCTAAGTCGGATGGCCGCATTGGGAACCGGTGACATCGATTGGAAGAACAAGAATACGGTTAACGATCATTTAAAGAGAATTTATGGCAATGCAGACCCGGCGTATCCAACCCCTGTCATTGTGAGCTTTGTTCTTTACACCCTGATGTATGGACGTTATTTTGAGAAAGCGTATCAGCACAATTCACAAGAATTTCTCAATAAAATCGAGAGCCCATATGGACGATATTTCGAATTTGCAATTAAACTTATCCTGAAAAGTAAGCAAGTAAAGGCAGCCGCACCACTCAACGGCCAAAAAGGTCAGTCGGGGACTCAAACAAAGCAAGAGCCAGAAAAATCACAACCTCGAAAACCATCCTCCACCGGAGTCAATATTGAGCAGGCGCTTACTGATGCATCCAAATGGGATAAGTCGAGAGAACCTCAAAACAAACAGGAAGCTTTGACTCGAATGTTTCATTTCGTAATGAAGGGGACTTTACGCCTGGCGCTTGAGCCCGACGACGACAACCCGGTGAAGGTACAACTCGGCGACCTTTATCAAATTGTCGAAACAACAAACTGGAGTCAAACGCTTAATGATAACGACGAACATAATTTCGGGGGTTTTGAAAATTACCTTAACAGAGCTTATGACGCCGCGACGGGTGAGAAAGATAAAACACCCCTGCTAGTAGGTTTTGTGCTTGCTATTTTATTGTACGGTCATCAGAGCCAAGATGGTCAGAATTGGGTGGTGGCGGAATACCTGAAAAATCCAAAGGCGTTTCTCAACGGAATCGACACAGACTATGTGAGTGAATTCAAAGAAGCCCTCAATTTAGTCTTGAAGAATAGCGCCAATAACGCCGCATCGCCGGCAAATGGCAAAGAAGACACAATTCCGCCGCAGATAGAACAAACAGGGCCGATGGTTCCTTTGGCCGGTTTGCCTGTTCCTGCCACATCAGATGAGTTAAAAAAACAACTCGCCCGCGGTAATCAGCCCAAAAAGCCTAAAGTGCAAACGCGTGAACAAACGTTTGATGCGTGGCGTCCGGTGTTTGAGCCCCTTTATAAGTTGGGAGTTTTGTCGCATCGCGCAATCGATCGGATTATCGCCACGTTCATCGCGCCGTTCTGGGAAATTCATCGAACATTCAGAGAAGATTTCGTCGAAAACGGGCACGGCCCCTTAACGGCACAGCAAATCGCCGAAGGAAAGAAGTCTCAGGCGCGCATGAAGATCGCGACGTATGCGGGTTTGGTGTTCGGTGCGCTTGTCGTGGCGCCGCTGGTGTTCTTCAATATCAATCTCGATCAAACGACATTTTTATTCCGCGCGTTCGTGTTTGTGAGCGTGGTGATCGGCGACAGCGTATTTTTCGGCGCCGCGTTCAACGTGCTGATGCACGGCTACAACAATTTCCATAGTGAACTTCCGGAACGGTCGCAAATCGATATCGATGTGCAAACGCTCGAAGCGCTCGCCGGCGATATTCGCCCGTTGTTGAGCGGTTTGTTCCCGGCCGGCAGCACCTCGCCGGTCGGCGTGAATTACACGGCCAAAGACATGCTGCGCTTCGGCGCCAACGGAAGCTTGTTGTCGAATCAAACGTTGCCGAAAAAAGTGAACAAGCGAAGTCCGCTGGGTGTCATGCTCGAATTGGCGAAACAAAAATATCAAGGACGTTCCGGTGGACTTGAGAATCAGCCGGAAGTGCAAAACCTCGACGGAAATAAACTTGTGATCATCGACGCGTCGGTGCCGTTGAGCGAAGTGTTGAAAGTCGCGCAGCGTGGCGCCACGTTGGCGTCGTTGTTGACCAATGATGAATTTAGAAAACGTTTGACCAATGCTTCGGAAGCGGACAAAGAGACCGCGGGGAAATTGTTGAACCTGTTGAATGGCGGGAAATTGGCATTGATCACGACGGACGAATATCTGCAGCAAAATAAAGGGCCCGTGATTGACGAAAGCCAAGCGCTGATCGAAAACCAAGCTTTGGATTTCTTGCTCACCAAGTTCCGTCAATTGCGCAAATCGAACGACGTGAGCTCGGTTCTCATCCTCTCCGGCCGCCCGCTCGGCGTGAAGAACCGGCAGGTGTTTGCTGACTTGGCCATCACGATCATGGTCATGGTACCCGTCATGAAGTTCGATGTAAACAACCAAGCGATCCAGACGATGCTGATCGCGGTTCAAGCCTAAAAATCAACACGAAACGTTGAGGATTTCTTCAGCAAATCTTAATCCGCTCTGAAGGTTTTTTTAATGCATTCCCGGCCATCCTATTTGAACATTATGATGATTAAGAAAACTCTAAACGCCTGCCTATGCGCGCTTTATTTCGCAGCGAATACCGTATTCGTGCACGCGGCCGAAACG
>CAYXDS010000087.1:0-10178 GCA_964463805.1 uncultured Elusimicrobia bacterium
AATGGAGCTTCAGGAGTATGGAAAAAGCCGGCTGCGCATTTGCCGCGCGTGGAGTTTGATTTGGGCCGCGCTCGCGGTTCTACTGCCACTTTTTTTGTGCGCGCGCGTTCCTCAACTGGAAAATAGGCACCACGTCTGCGCGGTCGTCTTCTTTTTGTGCGCGGCGCTGTCGTCCGTTTGTTATTACGCATGGCGGTCGATTTCGCTGAACAATTACCGGCAGATCGCCAATCCTTAGCGAGTTACGATGTCAAAATATTCGAATCCAATATTTCTAAAAATTATTTTCTGTTCGCTGATGAGCACTGCGATCTGTTCTGCGGCGTTAGGAGCTTCTCAAGGATCTCTTCATATCAACGTTTCGGGAAATCTTCCTGATCCATTACGTGTGAATTCGCTGACCCTCGAAGTTTCAACTTGCGACAATGATTCTTCAGTGCTCAGTCTTCTCGGCACCAATAAGTGGCAGCCGACGGATGCCACCGTCGATTTTCATTGGCGGGAGGCGCAGCCTTGCCCGATCACCATTCGATTGGATGATAACCGCGAAGAAGGGCATTTTGTGGTTCTTACTCAATGTGTCGCTGTGCCGGATCGGACAGTTCCTTGTTCCATCACCGTCACAAGAATTAAATGAGCCATGGAGACCGTCTTAGACCCATTCGTTAAGATTCCCGATCCCATTTGGTATCGCCTGAAACTACCCCCTCGATCCTTGCAACAACCCAATCAGTTCATCCGAAGACAATCCAACCTTACGAAGAATTGACCGGAGCGTTCCGGTTGCTAGTTCTCGATGATTTGGGACGACAGTTGTTACCGTTGTTCCTGCCAAACGTTTTTGAAGAATAATATGGCTCCTCTTCTGACGAATAACGTGAAAGCCTTCTTTTTGGAGAGCTTTGATCAGAGTGACGCCCGACACGACGGGCAATCGCGACATTAGATTGCGATATCGAAGGGGATGATTTGCGGAGGGGTTTTGTATTTTTTGAGTTCGGCTGGACTGGCGGATTCCAGATACAGTTGAACGGCTTCTTTTAAATTGGAGATGGCTTTGTTAAACGACTTTCCTTGTGATGCCACATCCAGTTCAGGGCACAGTGCCACATAAAGCGCCCCCTCTTTCTCGACCACACCAGTGAATTTGTACGTCATTTTCTTTTTCCTTTTCATGGCATTCACCGTTTCCAGACTATCGCGTCCAAATCTACGTGCGGGCCTACCGCTACTGGGTCGGCGGCGGTTGGATGAATGCCGAACGCGGTTTTCATTTTTGAGAGGTCGAGGCCGGAGAGCGCGGAGACCGGTAGGTCGATTGATTGCCATGCGAGCGTATTGGTGTTGATACCTGGTAGATCGCGGATCTCGATGTCTTTGTTGTGCCCTGCGCCGTCCTCAAAGTAGATGTTGCAGTCGTCGGCTGGCAGATGGCGACGGTCCAAGCGAATGAAGAATGAAATCGTCGTGAACGCGCTTAAGTCGACGGTTCGGCCGTTGTTGTTTTTGTCGAATGTAAAGCGAATGTGTTGGCCGGAGTGGTCTTCTTCGACGTGGGTATGGATGTATTGCGAGCCTTCGGGGGAGGGTGTGCTGTTCCTCACATCGTAATGGATGATGCCGTCCGTTGTGATGGCTCCCTCGGAATCATGAAGCACGCCGCCTTGGTCTGTGAACACGTCAAATTGGCTTGGTCCGGGAGGTGGTGCGGGCGCCGGCGTCGGCGCGGGTGCCGGAGCGGGTGTGTTTGATGCGGCCGCATCATCCTTATTATCTTTCCCGATTAAGTTGTTCCATTGGCGGCATGCTGAAAAATTTGCCAAGACCGCAAAACTCAAGAAAATCATCGACCACTTTTTATTCATAAAACCTCCGAGGATGGTTCGAGGCTATACCCCGCCATCTAGGAGTAAGACATTCAAGGAGAGGTCGAGGTTATATTGCGGGCCAGATCAGCAATATTGCCGTGGTGAATAAGCCGAGGCCAATGGCTAAAGGAGAAGATGCTCCGATCATGGTGGCGATGAAAACGACGGCGGCGCCACCGCCAACCGCGTAAATATTCATGCGACGGTTATAGGCAGGAAGGTGGGCTGATAGAAATCGATTTAAAGAGATGCGGTCACTCATCCCTTCGGGTTCAAACACAACGCCTGATTTTTGAAAATAGTGGTCTTTTTGGGTGTGGACGATTCTTCCTTTCAGGTGAATGGCATCCAAATAATTAAGCGATATTTTAAATCGATACGCCGCTTGCGGAGCAAGGCGGTTTTCCGTCGATAAAGAAAGCCCATCGCGATTGATGTTTTGAATACGCGCCTCATCCGAAAGCACACGGTTCGTAGATGAATCCAATACCTTCGCTCGCAGCGTATAGGCCAGACGTTCCGCAGATCGTTTTTCAATTTTTATCATAGGGATAGTCTGGCGGCTCCCAGATTAAGATCGCCTTAACCCCGGTTTAAATTTTGAGAAAGATGGACCTGCCGGGATTGAGAAACCCGCCAAAGAGCGATAACAATGAATCACTGCCATTCCACGCCTCATTTTTTTCGCCATTTTCCATTCAAGTTTTCGACTCGTTTCGACGCGTGCGTTCCACCTTCATTATTACCATCGATCGCTGTTGCCTTGGTTTTTCTGCTGGCGGGGCTGTGGGGCTGTTACGGGTTACGCGTATTGATTGATCGGTCCTTCAGGAGTTCGTCGGAAGGATGGTGGATATGGCGCCGCGTATTTTTTCCGCTGTGATGGTGTTGGGCGTCGGTATCGCGTTCGGTTTCGCCGGTCGGGATATGGCGGAACGGTGGATTCGCGATCTCACACCTCGATCCAAGCCATCCACACCGGAAACACGGCCGCGCGTCACTCGGTAAGAAATTAGAGGTCTTCTTCACAACCCCGTTCCCCTAGGCGAACGGGGTTGTTTTTTATCTATAAATTATTTCCCGTACTCGTCGTGACGGCGTAGCCAATAGCTGGTGTCGTTGCGGCCGTTCGGCGCGCGGTCGAGCCATTGATACATGCTCCACAAAACGTCGAGCCCGCGCGCGTAGGCGGAATACGTGTGGTGAACTTTTCCATGCTGCAACGCAAACGAGCTCATGCCCGGCGCCTCGCGAGAATAAGTGGGCCAATCCGTTCCAGTGGTTCCTGCGATCTGCGTTAGTATTTCAGGAACGGGCGCGTTGGGATCGCCCTTTGGTTCTGAGGCGATGTTTTTGACCGCGTTAAAGTTGTAACTCACGTCGCCTTTTTTCTGCTGCTCCTCGGTAAAGGCCACGCTGAAGTCCGCATTGAAATCGCTTTCGGCGGAGGAGGCCCAAGGAAATGTCCATCCCATGCGGCGTTTGTATTCTTGGAGCTTTGCCAATGGTGCGCGCGAGACGGCCCAAAACATCACATCGTGACCCGCCAGATGCTGATAAACGCCATTGAAACTATCGGCGATAGAAGAGCAAGACGGGCAGCCCGCTTTGTAGTCCGGTCCGAACATGAAGTGATAAATAATCAGTTGGGATCGTCCTTGGAACAGATCGGCCAGAGAGGCTTTCCCTTTATCGGTGTCAAACTTGTAGGTTTTCTCAATAGGAACCCACGGCAAGCTTTGCCGCTCTTCGGCGAGCGCATCGCTGCGCCGCGTGAGTTCTTTTTCCGACTTCAATAAATGGATGCGGGCTTTCAGCCATTCTTCACGCGTGCCGATTTTGTGAGGAGTTTCCGTGGTTGTCATAGATTATTTTCCTTGTGGAATTTGTGTGAGCGTGGGTGCTGTCGCTATTTCGCTGAAGTAGATTTGGACGCAGGCATGCGGTAAACATTCGGTCCCCAAGGCCCAAATGACGGCCAACTTTGACGGATTGCTCTTTCTGATGCGAGCAATGCGCGGGTAAGATCCGATGCCGCCGGTTAAAAAAGCCGGATTTGAGAAGTGATCTTCATCAAACCGTTTGGTCGCGAATTCGAGTCTTCCTTCAACGGTATCGTTGTCGTTGGGACTGCCGTTGTTTTTTTGCGAATCCGAATTTTCAAAACCTTCGGCCCAGCTGGTCCACACCACATACACGGCGTTGTCATCGACGGTGACGTTCGGCGTCGAGCTGTGGCGGTAGGATTCGATCCGAACTGTTGGACTCCATGTCCCGTTCGTATCGCGCATGCTGTAAGCGATAAACGACTGTTGGGGGAGGCGTTGGGTTTCTCTCCATACCGCATGAATCCGTCCTTGAGTGTCGATGGATGCCGTCACGTGGCGCTGATCATTGGGCGACGGTGCGATCGGAGTCCATCCCGAAAACACGCCGTTGGTCAAACGTCCGTATAGAGCTTGAATGCGGTTGTATAACTCGCCGTAACACACCACATGCAGATTTCCTTTATCGTCGGCCAACATGTAGGGTCGGTATTGTGCGCCGGTCAAGCTCTTAATATCCAAGTAAGGAGGCGTCTCAACATTTCCTTCCACGGACCAATGGCCGTTCGTGTCCCGAACGGCGTAAGCGATTCCAGGAACAAGTTCGTCGCGGGTTGTCGTTCGCGATGCGTCGCGCGCTTCCCATACCACGTGTAACTTTCCGTCCTGGGAAACGAATGCCGACGGAAATTCTTGCCACTGTTTAGCTTGCTCGACATTCTTTTGGTAGACATCGCCGAAGCCCGTGACCGTAAAAGGTTCGTTGATTTTGCCGGCTTTCATCGGGGTGCCCGTGTCAATTTTGGAAAAGCGAATTTGATGCGCCTTTTTCGGATCGTTGTATTTGGTTTGGTCGCCGCCCGACCACACCACGTAGACGGGGCCCGAGCCGTTAAAGGCCAAAGAGGAAGCAAAGTGCATGTTCGTTGAGACATACGCGCCGTTGCTGTTTTCGATCCAGGCTTGCTCAAACGTTGATTTTCCCTCGGAATCTTTGGGCCCGGTGCGAATGACGCACACGCCGGGCGCGCCGTTCGGCGCTTTGGAGACAGCCGAGAAATACATTGTGCCGTTGAGATCCGAAACCAATTTGCGGCCGTTGCCATAGCCCAACGCCGTGGATTCTGTGACGGGGGTAACCATCACGGGATCGGCGCGAAAGGGCAAATTCTCTTCCGACCAACCAATGGGGGACAGAAGCAACGTGGTGAGGAACAGTGCTTTTGATTTCATGGAGAAGTTTATCGTACTTTAAAAGAACGACTTTGCGTCCTCGCAGAATTGTTTGCCGATGGCCGTGAATATCCATCTCGCGTTGACCATGCTGGAACGAATGTAAGCGTGACCACTGAAACGTATCGGATTCCACATTGTGATAGAGCGTTTGCGAATAAATCTTCTCGGATTCCGGTGTTGATAATTGATGTCTCGGATAGCCGAGATACCCGGTCACGCTGAAAAAATAAAGCAGCATGCAGCTCCAAAGTGGATTTCTCGCGACGCGCCCGTATGTGCTTTAATTCATTGCATGAAAGACAACGACCGCAAAGCGCGACAGAACGATAACTTCGATTTCGTTTCTCCCGAAGAGCAACGAAAATACCGACGGGTGAGATCAAGCGCGTTTCAAGGGGTTCCCGTGGTATTGGAGCCGGCGCCGCCGTTTTTTGGTTCTCCTGTCGAAGGGAAAATGGCGGATCTCTCGGGCGGGGGCGTCGCGGTGATTTTGAAAGAAGCGATCCTCGTCAAAACCAAAATGAAACTTTGGATGGTGCTGCCGGACCGCGAGGCGATTTCTTGCACCGTCTCGGTTCGGCGGGTTTCGCCGGTCAAAGCAGGTTTTCTTACCGGACTTCAATTCCTCGATATGGCCGATCCGGCCGCCTCGGCCCTCGTAAGTATTTCAACCGACTATGACGCCTGTGAAGTCCGGATCCGCCATGAAACTCCACCGATCTGCGTGAGGTCTTGTTCGTTTTTTACCTATTGCGACAAACCTCAGAAGCAATCAGAAAAACGATAACCCCGCCATTACTTTCCCATAGAATCCCGAGGCGTCGAACTTCGCCGTATTCCCTTGGTTGTCCTGGTCTTCGAGCTCGATGTTTTGGTAGCCGGCTTCAGCGCCAATTAGAATATGGCCGAGATAAACGCCGGCTTCCAGCGCGCCGGCGTAACTGACATCGTTGCCGTTGATATGTTTGTCCATTGTCACGTTGCCGGATTTGAAATCAACCTTCGCGGACGGGTGGCCGATGCTGACGATTGGGCCGATGTAGAAACGGTCGGTGTCTATGATGCGCAGATCGGCCAGCAGCGACAGATTCGTTGCTTTTAAGTCGAGGTCGGAGCCGCCGTTGCCTTCATTTAAGTTCAACCACTCGTGGCGAACGCCGAAGCCGAGCGGAAGGCCCGGTAAATTAATGAAAATATCGGCGTTGTAAGTTTGAAAATCGTTCGCGTCGATTCCATTGCCATTGGCGGCTTTTGCGCGGTCGTCAAAGTCGTCCGCGTGGGCGCTGCTCATGCCGACGCCGCCGCGGATATCAAGCACTCCCGCTTGAGCGGATGCGCCGCAAACTGAAATCACAATAAATGCCAGCAAGAGATGTCGGGTCATAATGCCTCCTGATTAATTTGGGTCAATCCATATCTGTGTTATTCATACGAATGTCTCACGAAAGAGTTGGACGACTCGAAATGATCTGAATGGGATCATTGGTGTCGGATGCGAAGGTAACAGTTTTTAGCGCGCGATCAGTTGCAGGGAAACGGTCGTGTCGGCCGTAAACGTTGGGGTGCCCGAAGAGTAATCGTCTCCTGAGGAAGGGGGCGGGGGGCTCGAGGTGTTTTTTAAATTGATCGTGGTCAAGTCGCCTAAGCTTGGGAAATCGGCGAACGAAGCAAGCGTTCGATATTGTGATCCGGAGCTTTCGATCGTGGCAAAACTGATTATCTCGGCGGAATCCTTTCCGAGGTAATTCGGTCGCCCCGTAAATCCGGGCGGGGCGCGTCGGAAGCACAGGTCCGGGTTTCCGATGTTGTCGACGACTGGCCATTGAGCCGCCGAAAAAATCACGCGACTCGGCTGACCATCCGAATCAAAAAAGACGCGGATCACTTCGTCGGCCACTTCTGGGTTGCCCGGCGAATAATATTCATAATTGAATTCCGGATGGTCGGCCCGTGCGTAGACTTTCGCGCTCGCCAACCCGGAGACGAACGGTACCACCACGATCGGTACGTCCGCCCCTCCCAATCCATAATTAAACGACAGCGTGCTTCCCGAAACGTTGATGTTTATCGTGCGCGTCATATCCACGACCATGTTGATCACCGGGTCGGGATGGCCGTCGCCGACGTCGAGAGTATTATTGAAAGACGTGTTCACGGTGATTCCCGACGCGAATGCCGAATTTTGACTCGCATCGTAAGTCACGAATTGGCCGCCTCCGACTGGTTTGGTTTGGGTGAGCAGCGTCGGCGATTCCGGGTCGGTGTAGATCCCGTTGGTGTCGTCGTTGATCAACACTTCGAATTGATTGCTTAACGTCAATTGGATTTCCCGGTACGTTCCTTCGCGGACTTTAATCGATTCGTTCAACAAGATGGATTTAGAATTCAGCGAACGATCGTACGTGGCCGTCGCCGATTTAAATTTAATGGATTGTGACGGGCCGTTGGACGCTGAATACAGCACCGCCTGCGTGACCGTGAATCGAACTTGGTTCGGGGAAATCCGCCATTTGCTGCCGTCGGTGAGCACCGCAGAGCGAACTCCCCCGCGTTTGGCCAGAACCGATTGACCCGAACCGCTGACGGTGGCGCCGTTGACCACGCGGAACGAGCCCGATCGGACCTTCCCGTCCAGCTTTTCGACGCGTTCTTTAACCGCGTTCGCCATGCCGAAGTGGACGCCCGCCGAGGCGGACTGCCACGTCGTTTGTAAGGCCAATGCCACGCTTAGAACTTTGAAAAGTTTCACTGGGAAATCTCCCTACCGAAGTGATAACGGAAACCGATGTTGATCACACCTTCCATGCCACTCTCTTCGACGTCCGTGTCGTCGTCTTTCACTGAAATGTAAGCGGAACCAACGTCGATGACCGCCGACCACGAACGCCGGAAATAATATTCGGCGCCGAGAAAGACGTCGGTGGCGTAGCCGGTGCCTTTGGTGTTGTTTCCTTCAAAATTAACATAGTCCGCTTCCACGCCCATGTAGGGCTGGATTCCCCAACGTGGTTTAAAATGAAAATTGCCGCGCAGCCCTCCGACAAAAATATCTTTGGTCGCTTGAGCGCGGAGATCGGCGGACCATCGCGGTGAGAAACGATATTGCAGGCCCAGTCCCGAATAGTTCACTTCCACCGCATATTTTTGGAGCGGGACGTCTTCGGCGCTCGCCTGTTTGGGGAGGACCAGTGAGAACAACGAGAGAATTGCCAAACCAATGGGCCAACGTCTGCGGGTGTCCATAACGGTTTAAACATAGAAGGGGATTGGGTCCGAATACAGAGGAAATAAAAAAAAGTTGTGAAAGAAGCTTCTTCGCCTCCGAGAACTTACTACTTCGCATCCTTGCTACAATCCCCGTCATGAAACGGACCGCGCTTGCCGCTTTTACGCTGTTGATGTTTCTCTGCATCTTTTGGGCAGTCGAAAGGCCTGAACAACCCCAGCACTTAAAATTAGCCAAAGCGGGAATTATCTATCGGACCCCGATTTTAGTAACGCAGCGTAGTTTGGAAGAGGATCAAGAGATTAGCGCCGATTTAAAGGAATTGACTGGTTTTGTTTTAAAAAAAATTCCACCGCGAATGCGCGATGGACAACCGTTTGAAAACGGCGGCCGTTGCGCGATCGTTGGAAATTCAGCGAACTTAGTTAAATCCGGGTACGGGTCCGAGATCGATTCCCACGACGTTGTGTTGCGCATGAACGATGCCGTTGTCAGCGGTTACGAATCCGATGTGGGAGGAAAAACGACGGTTCTGCTGTTAAATGGCGGGCCTGCGATGCCCGTGATCAGTGGAGAAAAAATCCATTTGCTCACCTACTGTATCGACACGACCGCGATTCTTCACACGATTAATAAAGTCCTTTCTCATCCGGAAATCATGTTCCGATTCACATCGCTGCATCTACTCGATAACCGTTTTTTTCTGGCGCTTTCCAAACACATGAAAAAACGGCCGTCGACCGGTATGGTCGCTGTTTTTCTCGGCATGCATTACTGCGAAGAAGTCGACGTGTACGGTTTCGGGAAAAATTCGAAGGGCGAATGGGATCATTACTATACGCAAGCTCTTTGGAACCCCGGCGTTCACGATACCGGGGACGAAGAACAGTTTTTAAACCGTCTTGAACGCGAAGGATTTATTCGCATTCGCAAAGGTAAACGATGACACGCAAATTGATCGTGCTTTTCGTATCAGGGGCAATGGCTTTTTCCGTTCTGGAGGCAATCATCCGATATAAGGTGCCCGCCGAAGCGTTCCCTGCCGATAGCTTCTATCGCTTTTTCTGTTTTGATGAGAAATTGGGGTGGGCCAATAAGCCAGGATCTCATGGCGTTATCCAAACCAGCGAATTTTTTTATTCGGTCAACATTAACGATGTTGAGATGCGCGATAAAGCGTTGGAAACCCCGGTGGTCGCGCGTGAAACATGGGCATTTTTAGGGGACAGTTTTACCTATGGCGTTGGAGTTAATAGTCAAGAACGATTCACCGACCTTATAAAGGCGAAACTGCCCGGCGTTCGTACGTTAAATTTTGGTGTTACAGGCTATGGTCCGCTCCAATATTTTTTAATGTTGGATCGCGTGCTGGCTTTGAAGCCGGATAAAGTTTTCGTGGTATTTTGTTTGGCGAACGATCTTCAAGACAATGTTCAAAGCTGGCGATATGGTTTCAATAGACCGACCGCCCGGCTCAATGACCGCGGTGACCTCGTTATTTCCGATGCTCCATTGTTGAATATTGAAAAGTTTTTCCATCGGCAAACCACGCGTTCCTTTTGGGGGGCCGCGACGATAAGTTTGGTTGTCAGGCTTTGCGCGCGGGTGGCTAATTCTTGTCAACGCTTCTTCCTGGATGGAGAACAACTTTACGCTTCACCCGACATGCTGACGTCGGCGGAGCGGGCGCGGGTCGAAAATGCGTATCGGGTCAACCAAAAAATAATGAACGCGATATCCGAGCGCGTAAGACTCGCTTCGGCCGATCTTTATATTGTACTCGTGCCGACGCAATATGAGGTC
>CAYXDS010000088.1:0-10056 GCA_964463805.1 uncultured Elusimicrobia bacterium
GAGTTCGTTCTCGTGTTTAAATAAAATGCTGAATCCGGGCTTATCCGCATAGCCGATCGTAAACGCTTTCTTCCACGTTCCATCTTTCGACTTTGTGAGGATCAACAAAAACCGGCCTTTTTCAGAGGCCGTGCTCTCGAACACGCCGACCATCGCCTTATCAGGCTGCTTGTCTCCGTTAAAATCCCCATCAACCACAAACGCCGCGTCCGAAACATCCTTTACATATTGACGCGCTTCTTCGGACAGCATTTCCGGTTTGAGAACCGACGCTTTTTTCCAGGACGAATCCAATTGCGCGACCGCAATCGATTCGATGGCGCTGTCCGCCGGCGTGTATTGTTCGGTCAACCACCACGCTTCAGCGACGGGCGGTTCTTTTTTGGGGCCGCAACCGACGATCCACAAAGCGAGCGACGCGAACAAAATTTTGTTTTTCATGAAGGAGGCCTCCTAAGCCCTCGGGTGAAACCGTTTATGCACGTCGATCAAATGGGATCGGTCGACATGCGTGTAGATCTGAGTGGTGCCGATATCCGCGTGTCCGAGCAGCTCTTGAACCACGCGCAAATCAGCGCCGCCTTGAAGCAAATGAGTGGCGAACGAATGTCGCAACATGTGAGGACTCACATTTTTATTCAATCCGGCCGAGCCGCTGGCTTTGCGCAAGTTGGTCCAAAACGTCGAACGACTCAAACGTCCGCCTTCCGCACTCGTGAATACGTAATCATTCCCACCGCCGACCAGCACTTTTTTACGGACGTCGTTGCGCAAGGCGAGATAACGCGACAAAACTCCTTGCGCATAACGGCCGGTCGGAACCAAGCGTTCTTTTCCGCGTTTGCCGAACACACGCGCGAACCCGGCGGAGAGATCGAGTTGATTGTCTTTTAAATTCACCAATTCTGAAATACGCATCCCGGTCGCATACAACAATTCGAACGCGGCCATGTAACGAAGCGTCCGCTCCTCGCGCCGCTTGCGCACGGAAGCGGAACCGCCTTTGGCGTCAGGGATTGGAGCGCGCGCGGTCAACAAACGTTGAACATCGCCGACATTAACGACCTTCGGCAAACGCGTGGCCTTGCGCGGCAATGGAATCGACTCGGCGGGATTTCGAGCGACGAACTTCTCACCGACGAGAAATCGGAAAAAATGACGAACGGCTTGCAAATAACGCGTGATCGAAGAAGCGGCCTTCCCCTTTTCTTGTTGATCGAACAGGAAATCAGAAATATTGGAAGGTTTAACGGCGTCGATGGCGACATGAGTCGATTTGAGGAAAGAAAGAAACAGCGAAAGGTCATGACTATAGGCGTCGAGCGCGTTCTGTGAAAGACCGCGCTCGACGCGCAAATAATCAAGCCACTTTATTTTGAGCGGTTCGGCGTCTATTTTTTACCCGCAGGCGCTGCAGCAGCTTTCGCAGCGGGTTTCGTCGCCGCGGCGACGGGAGCCGACTCACCGGCCTTTTAATCGGCCTCTTTTTTCTCATTGGCCGCGTACTGCTGACGGATCGCGGCTTCGAGTTCTTTGGCGAGCTTGCCATTGGCCTTCAAGTAATCGGCCGCGTTCTCACGGCCTTGCCCAAGCTTCTCGCCTTTATAGACGTACCAAGCGCCCGACTTTTCGATGATGCCGGACTGCGCCCCCATATCAAGGAGGCCCGCTTCACGCGCGATACCGGAGCCGAAGAAGATATCGAATTCCGCCTGACGGAACGGCGGAGCGACCTTGTTCTTGACCACTTTAACGCGCACGTGGCTACCGATCACCACATCGCCGTCTTTCAATGCTTCGATGCGACGGATGTCCAAGCGAACGCTCGCGTAGAACTTCAGAGCGAGACCGCCCGGCGTGGTTTCAGGATTACCGTAGAGCACGCCGATTTTCTGGCGCAGCTGGTTGATGAAAATAATCGTGGTTTTGGATTTGTTCATGAGCGCGGTGAGCTTGCGCAGCGCTTGCGACATGAGCCGCGCTTGCACGCCAACAGTCGCCTGTCCCATTTCACCTTCGATTTCCGAACGCGGGACCAGCGCCGCGGTCGAGTCGATCACGATGATGTCAACGGCGCCCGAGCGGACCAGCTGCTCGGTAATCTCGAGCGCTTGTTCGCCCGAGTCCGGCTGGGAAATCAACAGATTGTCGATGTCCACGCCGAGCTTCTTCGCGTACACGGGATCCATCGAGTGTTCGGCATCGATGTAAGCGGCGGTGCCGCCGCTCTTCTGCGCTTGCGCGACGATGCTCAAGCACAGAGTGGATTTTCCCGAAGATTCCGGGCCGTAGATTTCAACCACGCGGCCGCGCGGAATGCCTCCGACGCCGATCGCAAGATCCAACGCGACCGAGCCGGTCGCGATCACTTCGATTTTATCGGCGGCCTTTTCCCCCAAGCGCATGAGCGCTTCCTTTCCGTACGTCTTTTCGATTTGTGCCAACGCGAGCTTCAACGAACGCTCTTTATCTTCTTTACTAACAGGATGTTCAGCGACTTTCTTCTTCTCTGGTGCGGCCATGATTCCTCCTTACGAGGTTCTTATAGGTGATGACGCAAAGCGCCATCGAGGGAAACGACGGCAAGGATTCTACTCGGACGCGGTTCGAGTGTCTAGTAGGAGAGGTGAAAAACGCCGACGGAAATTCGCCAAAGCGCGTTCGCGGCCACGCCCGCGTAAATGTCGTCCATCGTAACGCCCCATCCGCCGGGAAAACGTTGACAATATTGTCCGATCGGACCTTTCCATACGTCAAAGAATCGGAATAATAAAAAAGCGCCCACAAACACGCCGCTCATATGTTGCGGAAGTCCCCACACGGCGATCCAAGCGCCGATCCACTCGTCGATAACGATCCGCGAATCATCGTGCGATGCGAGCGCGCGCTCGGCGCGACCCGCGAAATAAACCGAAAGCGCAAAACCGGCGGCGAGCGCCCACCACGCGCGTGCGACGGACGCGGGTAAAAACAAATAGGTGAGCGCGCCTTCGATCGAACCGAACAAACCGGCGCCAGTCCATTTTTTCTCGATAAGCGTTTGACTGTTTTTTTTATCTTTCAGCGACGAAAGGATCGCGCTCGGCAGATAGCTGACAAATAATCCAGTCGCTAAAAAAACGCTGGCCTGGTCGGCGAGCGAACGGCGGTTATTTTCCAGAAGGGCCCTCTTCGGAAACCAAATCGAGATTGTCGCGCACATAAATGTAGCCGGACCCAATCGTAAGAATGCAGGTAATAAAGGTAAGCCAATAGGGGCCGCCGCGCAAAAACCAAGCAAACGCATACCAAAACGTATCGGCTTGAGTACTCTCGGTCGGAAGCCCGCCGAAACGGTCGAGGAACGAATTGGCGCACAAAATCACAAGAATCGTGATGATGGCGACAATTTGAGACGTGGTTTTGAACTTGCCGGCCGGTTGCGCCGGCAACGTGCGGCCTTTCGATGCGGCCAATGTCCGTAGCCCCGTGATCAGAAACTCGCGGCCGATGATCAAGATGACCATCCACGCCGGCACATAGATTTCGGGCAATTGTACGAAGGAAATAAACGCCGACGAGATAAGAAATTTATCGGCCAATGGATCCAGAAAGATTCCGAGCGTCGTAACTTCGTTGCGTTGACGCGCCAAACGCCCGTCGTAGAGATCGGTGATGCTGGCGCCGATGAAAATAATAAGCGCGGCGATTCGCGTGGCCAAGTTGTCGCTGATCGTAAAAACGAGAAAGAAAGGAACCAGCACCAACCGCAGCAATGTTAGCTGCGTGGGAAGATTAATTTTCATGCCGGAGGAAGGGTCAGTTTCTGCTGGTCTTCTTGGAGAGGAACATCCTTGCCGTCGAATTGGATTATCACTTGTTTCGAATGACCGAGTTTGACCTGGAAAGTCCCCTCCGCTTTCCACGTCCAACTGGTGGCTTGCGGAATGAAACCTTCAAAATTTTTATCGCTGGCGGTAACGCGCAACCATAAAGGAAACGCCGAATACACCTGAATTTGATGTTTGGCCGCACCAGCCGCCTTAACATCTTCAACTTTCGACGCGACCGGCGCTTCGGATATAGGTTGAACCGAGGCCGTGGTCGATGAAACTGGAGTGGCGGCGGGCGCCCGCACCGAAGCGGTTCGCTCCTGCTTTAAAACTTTCAAAAATCCAATAATAAAAACAATCGCGATAAATGCCCAAATAAACTGAGTGCGATTTATTTCTGATGTCGGAGCTGGCGCCGATGCGGCTGTTTTATCGGGGACCGGAGACTCGGTCAACGCGAGATAAGGCGCCATCAATTGATCGCCATTCAACCCGAGATATTGAGCGTATCTTCGGATAAATCCGCGAACATACACTTCCCCCGGCAGTTGGTCCCACTCGCCCTTTTCAATCGCTTGCATATACGGCAGACGAATTTTAAGAATCTGGCTCGTTTTTTCGAGTGACAAGGAACGAGCGGAGCGACGCTCTTGCAGTGTTCGCGCTATTTTCTGAATGACCTCCGATTTTGAAACCGGCGGGTTTACTGGCGGTTGTTGTTCAACTTCGCTCATCGCGTCCTTTCAATTCAATTGAATGGAATGACATCGACCCCTTTAGGGGTTGAGAACCGGAAAACCGAATCTTGAACGTCTGGATTCACCTGATGCTTGGACAAATACGTTACCACATTCGCACTATCGGAGTGATAAACGGTTTTCACCGGAAGCCACGAATCGGGAGCCACTGTCATCTCAATGCTATAGCCAAGCGCTTTATTCTTCGGTTCGGCGATCACTTGGATATTGTTCGAATCTTTTTCGATGGCCGATCCGAATTTCAAATTAAAATTTGTGCGCAGCTCTTCCACATAATTATTTAAAGGCAGAACACCCTTGGGAATCACCGTCGAATCCATCCATTTTTTCGATGATCCTTCCCACACTTGCTTATAGGCCGGATTAAACACCCAAACTTTCTTGCCGTCCGACACGGTCACCTGCTGGTCCGGCTCTTTCTTCGTAATTCGCATCTTTCCGCCCTTGCCGAACACCGCTTCGCCGGAAACGACGGTTTTGTTCGGCATTTGCGTAAAGTTGATCTCTTGTTTGAAATCGAACTGAATCACATTGATGGTTTTTTCGCGATTCTGTAATTCGGTCAGCACGCGGTCCAAGTCATACGAACAAAACGCAGGAACCGCGCCAAAAAGGAAGGCCAGCATCAGAGGCGCGAAGCGCCTCATTCGGACATCTCCACTTCGGGAACGAGGTTCACTTTGGCGAGAAATTCCTCGATCATGTCGAAATTGATTTCCCATCGGTTCGATCCTTCGGGTTTTTTAATGAATTCTTTAACTTCCATCAGCGACAAAAGGTTCGTCGCGCGCGCGGAGCTGCCGAAATGCGCCTTCAACAAGTCTTGGGACACGCGATGCCGCTCGAGCACGAGCTTAAGGCCCTCAATCAAATCTTTCATCTCTTTCTTATCTTCAACCGCGAACTCAAGCGCGCTGCCCGAACTAAATAAATCATCGTATTGCGGCGTTCCAAATTGTTTCACGTGGGACATTAGGTTCTCAACGTCTTTCTCCGAAACATAGGCTCCCTGCACGCGAATCGGTTCGGGTTGTGCCGGTGGCAAGAACAACATATCGCCCTTTCCCAGCAAACAATCGGCGCCCACCGTGTCCACAATCACGCGCGAATCAGTAGTCGACGCCACGCGTAACGCGATACGGGCCGGCAAATTCGCCTTGATGACGCCAGTGATCACGTCCACAGACGGCCGCTGCGTCGCCAAAACCAAGTGAATTCCGACCGCGCGCGCCATTTGGGCGAGCCGTTGAATCGAATCTTCCACTTCCTTGGCGGCGGTCAACATCAAATCCGCCAATTCATCAATGATGACGACCAAGAAATACTCAGGCGGAAGTCCCGCTTCCTTACGCTTACGATTGTAAGAATCGATGTTACGCACGTTGGACTTCGCGAACAAATCGTACCGATACTCCATTACTTTGACGAGCCGAGAAAGCGCCTTCGCGGCCTGCTTGGAATTCGTAATGACTTCGGCTTGCATCGGAGGGACGCGCGGGTCATAGAGATGCGGAATCATCGAATATGACGGCAACTCGAGCCTCTTCGGATCGATCATCACAAACTTGACCAAATCCGGCGGCATGCGGTACAAAATCGAGCTAATCATCGCATGCACAACTACGCTTTTGCCGGAGCCGGTCGCACCGGCAATCAACATATGCGGCATCGCGGCCAGATCGCAAACGTAAGGCTCGCCCGACACCGTTTTACCGAGAACGAACGCGAGCGGAGACGGATGATTTTGAAATTCGGGGCGCGCAATCATCTCCTTCAGTGTCACGGTTTCCGGATTAGAATTCGGAATTTCGATACCGACCGCGCCTTTACCCGGAATCGGCGCAAGAACGCGGATTCCCATCGCTTTCATGGCCAGCGCGAGGTCGTCCGCGCGACTCGAGATCGACGAAACTTTTACGCCGGGAGCGGGTTCCAAATCGTAACGCGTGATCACAGGGCCCGGATGAATCTCGACCACGGCCGCCGCAATATTGAAGTGAGATAAAGTCTTCTCCAATAATTTTGCGCGCGCGGTGAGCTCTTCTTTAGCAACCGGTTCGCCGCGTTTCGCGTCTTCAAAGATATCCAGCGAAGGAGAGAAATAGGGAATTTTCGTTGCGGCGATTTCAGCGCCGGATTTAGTGACGACGGCCGTCGGTTTCTCGGATTTGCGGGAAATTTTCGGTTCCACCGATAACGCCGGTTTCTCGGATTTCTGCGGCGGTTCATCTTTCATACCGCTGATTTTCGGCGGCGCGTTATTTTTTACGACAGGTTGACTCAAAGATTCGACGGGCGCCACGACGGGAGGACGCGCCTGCTTGGTTTTCGGCAACGCCTTTTCACTTTGCCAGGCTTTCCAATCGGCGGCAAGTTTATCGGCCAATCCATGCATAACCTCACCGGGTGTCGCACCGACAAATAGCACGGACAATGTCGCAATAAGCCCCGAAACGACGATCCAACATCCGACATTCCCAAACAACTTCGTAAAAAAGATTTGTCCAACTCCACCAAGCACGCCGCCATAATTTTGATTCCAGACAGCGCCGCCAATCAAACTAAAGAATACCAGCACGGCCCAAAACAAACCGCTGCTGAGAATAATCTGCAACGTGTTCCATCCTTTATCTTTTCGAAAGATGCGCAGACCGGCGATCGTCCCGGTGAGCACCGGCAACAAATAACGTCCGGCGCCGGCAAGCCAATTAAAAAATTGAGAAATCTTTTGTCCCCACAAACCGGACATATCGGGGAACAGCACGCAATAAAAGGAGAGAAGACTCGTGAATAAAATTCCGGCCGAAAACCAGCCTAGATGTTTCGAGGAGGAACGACTTTTAGATTTGGCGCGGGCTTTGTAAGAAAATCGAGAGGAGAAGATCGGGCGCATGCGAACGCGTCAGCTCGGTTCCACCAAAAAAAGCGTTTGCCCCGATTTTACGGGCTTCCCGTTTTCGACCATGATCTTGATGATCTTACCGTTTACGCCGGCGTTGATCTCATTTAGAACTTTCATGGCCTCTATAATGCAAAGTGTTTTGTCGGATGTCACTACATCCCCTTCTTTCACGAACACCGGGGCATTCGGAGATGGAGCGCGATAAAACACGCCGGCCAGCGGCGATTTAATCGGCGTGCCGACTTCTTCGACCTCGGTTTTTTGGGACGCCGGCGCCCCATGATGCGGCCGCGAAGAGTGCATCGCAACCGGCATCATCGGCGCCAACGGCTGGCGAACCAATTTAATCTGAAACGCGCCATCGACAATCTCCAACTCGTGGAGATTTTCTTCATCCATCAGCTTGAGAAACTCCTCAAGCCGGTCGCTGGGCTTTAATGCTTTGTTCATCTTTATAGTTGTTTGTTCTTTATCTTTAATCACGTCGACGATGTCCGCCACGGAAGTCGCGTCCACCGCCACGGCCGCCGCGGTCACCACCGCGTCCGCCGCCGCTGGGGCGCGCATAATCGTTGAACGACTCGGTCATTCCTTCGGGCAAAGGCAACAGCGCTTTGCGCGACAGGTTCACGCGGCCCTGTGAATCGATGCCGGTGACTTTCACTTCGAATTCGTCGCCTTCCTTGACCACATCTTCGACGCGCTCAACGCGTTTGTGATCCAGTTGCGAGATGTGAACCAAACCATCTTTACCGGGCATGAATTGTACGAAACATCCAAGGCCGGGCATGATCTTCACAACGCGCGATTTGTAAGTTTTTCCCACTTCCGGAACCGCGGTCATTCCTTCGACCATACCTTTCGCAGCTTCGACTGAGTCGGCGTTCGTGCTGGAGATATAAACGCGACCGTCGTCATCGACTTCGATGTTCGCTCCGGTTTCTTCCTGCAGCGAACGGATGTTCTTGCCGCCGGGGCCGATCAACGCGCCGATCTTGTCGATTGGAATATCGACGGTGATCATACGCGGCGCGTATTCGGAAAGTTCCGCACGCACTTCCCCGAGTGTGGTGGCCATGTGATCGAGAATATGAAGGCGAGCTTCGCGCGCTTGCGAGAGCGCGGTTTTCATCACATTCATGTTGATGCCTGAGATTTTGATGTCCATTTGAATCGCGGTGATGCCATCGCGCGTTCCGGCGACTTTGAAGTCCATGTCGCCCATGAAGTCTTCGAGACCGATGATGTCGGTCAGCACCGCAAGCTGGTCGCCTTCCTTAATCAAACCCATGGCGATGCCGGCGCACGGCGCTTTCATCGGAACGCCCGCATCCAACAGCGCCAACGTGCCGCCGCAAACGGAGGCCATCGACGAAGAACCGTTCGATTCCATGATATCGGAGACGACGCGGATCGTGTACGGGAAATCATCCGGGGACGGAAGCAACGGCTCAATGGCGCGACGCGCCAAATTACCGTGTCCGATCTCGCGGCGTCCGGTGGAACGTTCGCCTTTCGCTTCGCCGGTCGAGAAACCCGGGAAGTTGTAATGGAGCAAGAAATGATCTTTGTATTCGCCAAGGATGTCGTCGATGATTTGCATATCGCCCGGAGTTCCCAGAGTGGCCGTGGCCAACGCTTGAGTCTGACCGCGCGTGAACAACGCCGAACCATGCGAACGCGGCAACACGCCGACCTGGCTCGAGAGCGGACGCACTTTGTGGTACGGACGGCCGTCGGGGCGGACCTTATCCTGAAGAATCATGCGACGAACTTCGCGGTAGATAATGTCTTCAATCAAGGCCGGAGCAAACGAGATCGAGTCCGGATGAGACACTTTCAATTCCTTGATCGCTTCGGATTTCAAATTGGCGATCGCATCTTCGCGTTCCAATTTCTCAGGCTTGCGCAGCGCAGATTTGAGTTTATCGCCGACCTTCGCTTCCATGTCTTTGCGGATCGCTTCGTCCAGCTTCACCGGTTCGAACACAAACTTGGTTTTGCCGTACTGTTTGAAAAACGCTTCCTGCCATTCGCACAGTTCGTCGATGCGGTTCTGAGCGAGTTCGAGCGCTTTTACCATGTCGTCTTCGGAAATTTCTTTCGCACCGCCTTCGATCATGACCGGCGAACCTTTGCGGCCCGCGACCACGAGATTCAACGTGGAAAGCTCCTGTTCTTCAACGGTCGGATTCACGACGAACTGATCGTTGATGCGACCGATGCGCACACCGGCGATCGGACCATTCCATGGAATATCCGACAAACCGACCGCGGCGCTCGCGCCGATGATGCCGAGCATGTCCGGATCGTTGTCCTTATCGATCGAAAGCAGCCAGACCGACAACGTGATGTCGTTGTAAAGGCCTTCCGGGAAATGCGGACGAATGCTGCGATCGACGAGACGGGAAATCAGAATTTCTTTTTCACGCGGACGGGATTCGCGTTTAAAAAAACCGCCGGGAATTTTTCCGGCGGCGTAGGTTTTCTCTTTGTAATCGACGGTCAACGGAAGGAAATCCGTGCCCGGTTTCGGCTCATGGCTGATGCAAGCGGCCACGAGAACGACCGTGTCGCCGCAACG
>CAYXDS010000089.1:0-9987 GCA_964463805.1 uncultured Elusimicrobia bacterium
GATCCAGTTTTGGAAATTCTGTTTCTCGTCTCCAAACGTGACGCCGAGCACTTTATTTTCGGCCCCCTGACCTTGCAGATGAATCGTTGTTTCATTATGGAACGTGCGACCGCCCAATGAAACCGCGATCGTGTTCAGCTTGCTGAACGCGCCTTGGAGGATTTCTTGAAATTGGAAATGCCACGTTCGCTCGTCCCAATGCTGCAGGAAATAGCAGGAGGCCTTCGCATTTTCTTTTAACGAAATTTGCGTATAACTGCAGATGAACGTGGTTTGATCGAATTTTCCGTCCAGCTCTTCCCACAAGTGAACTTCGGACGCTTCTTCGACAAAAACGAAGTTGAGCGGAAATTTTGCGCCGGCAAGCTCGCCCCATTTCACTGGAAAATGCAACGCGGCTTTTACGATCTGGCCTTTCGGGAAAATGAAACATCCGCCCGCGTTCGCAAGTGCGAGCGTCAATGAAAGGAATTTATTATGGGCGGCGCGGTCGATCGCTTCCGACCAAGCCGCGCGCAGACGTTCCGACTCGGCGCGAATCGCCTCATTGAGCGGAATCCACACGACGCCGCGTTCGCGAAGTTCTTCCGAAAGATCGGCGTCGTCCGAGGTTGCGAAGGTTGGGGAAAACTGGAGTTTATTCCACTCTAAACTTTCAAGATGCGCACGGCGCCATTTTTCGTCCTTCTCATTCGGCCACGGCAGCGCAGTGTAATTATTAAACGCTTTAAGACGGAGTTCGAGAACCCACTCGGGTTCCCGCCATTCGCGGGACAGCGTCGAGACCTGGTTTGCGTCCAGGCCCGAAAGAGACACGGGCTTCATTGATGTTTTCATTAACCAATCGACCCTTCCATCTCAAGTTGCATGAGCCGATTGAGCTCCACCGCGTATTCCATCGGCAACTCGCGCACGAACGGTTCGATGAAGCCGTTCACGATCATCGATTGCGCTTCCTGCTCTTTCAGTCCGCGGCTCATCAGATAAAACATTTGCTCTTCGCCGACTTTAGAAACCGTCGCTTCATGTCCGACCGACACGTTCTTCTCATTAATTTCCATGGTGGGATACGTGTCCGAACGCGACGCTTCGTCCATCAACAACGCGTCGCAACGCACGTTGGCTTTGCAGCCTTCGGCGCCGTTTTCGACTTTCAGCAAACCGCGATAAGACGTACGACCGCCGTCGCGCGAAATCGATTTCGAAAGAATCGTCGAGGTCGTGTGCGGCGCCACGTGCACCATCTTCGCGCCCGCGTCTTGGTGCTGGCCTTTGCCCGCGTACGCGATCGACAATACTTCGCCGCGCGCGCCTTTGCCCATCAAATACACGGCCGGGTATTTCATCGTGAGTTTCGAGCCGATGTTGCCGTCGATCCATTCAACGGCCGCGTCTTCGTAAGCGACCGCGCGTTTCGTGACCAAGTTATAAACGTTGTTCGACCAGTTCTGAATCGTCGTGTAGCGAATCTTCGACCCGGGCAGCGCCACGAGTTCGACCACGGCCGAATGCAGTGAATCGCTCGAGTACGTTGGCGCCGTGCATCCTTCTATATAGTGGACATCCGAACCTTCATCGGTGATGATCAACGTACGTTCAAATTGTCCCATGTTCTCCGAGTTGATCCGAAAATACGCCTGAAGCGGGATTTCCACGTGCGTGTTCTTCGGCACGTAAATGAAACTTCCGCCAGACCACACGGCCGAGTTCAGCGCCGAGAACTTATTGTCTTCGGTGGGAATGACGCGGCTGAAATATTTCTTCACGATATCCGGATGCTGTTTGACCGCATCATCCATGCTCAAGAATAGAACGCCTTGTTTCTCGAGGTCCGCGCGAATCGAGTGATACACCACCTCAGATTCATACTGAGCCGTCACGCCGGCCAAGAATTTACGTTCGGCTTCGGGAATACCAAGCCGGTCGAACGTTTTCTTAACGCCTTCAGGCACTTCGTCCCAATTGCGTTCGGTTTTATCGCTGGGGCGCACATAATAATGGATGTTCTTAAAGTCGAGCGCGTCCAACAATTCGTTGTTGCCCCAGGTCGGCATCGGTTTGCGTTCGAACGCTTCCAGCGCTTTCAGGCGGAACTTCAACATCCATTCGGGCTCGCCTTTCATCGCCGACATCTCTTCGATCAAACGTTTCGTTAAGCCCTTGCCGGCCTTGAACACGCTTTCGATGTCGTCGTGAAAGCCGTACTTATAGTCTTTGGGTGCGAGATCCGTTTTCTGCGTCATTTCGTGGCTCCTAATAACCAATCGTAACCTTTACTCTCAAGCTCGGCCGCGAGTTCTTTGCCGCCCGATTTGATGATGCGGCCGCCGGCGAGCACGTGAATAAAGTCAGGTTGAACATAATTGAGAATCCGCTGATAATGCGTGATCAGAAGAATACCGCGTTGAGGGCTGCGCGTCTTCTCAATGCCGTTCGACACCACTTTCAATGCGTCAATGTCGAGCCCTGAGTCGGTCTCGTCGAGAATCGCCATGTCCGGTTCCAGCAACGCGAGTTGCAAAATTTCGTGACGTTTTTTCTCTCCGCCTGAGAACCCTTCGTTGATGTACCTTCCGGAAAAACTGTCGCTGATGCCGAGCAGTTCCATCTTTTGTTTGAAAGAGTTGCGGAATTCGATGATCGGAATTTCTTTTCCGCGAACCGCTTGCATGCTCATGCGGAGGAACTTTGAAACCGGCACACCGGGGATCGACAGCGGATATTGGAAACCGAGAAACAAGCCTTTGCGCGCGCGTTCGTCGACCGACAGACCTAGCAAGTCCTCGCCTTTGAACAAAATTTTTCCTTGTGTGACTTTGTATTTCGGATGCCCCATCAATACGTTCGACAATGTGGATTTTCCGGAACCGTTCGGACCCATGATCGCGTGAACTTCGCCGCGACGTATCGTCAGTGTTACGCCTTTTAAGATCGGCTTATTTTCAACCGACGCATGCAAATCTTGAATATCGATTAATACATTCTCTTCCATAAACAAACAGCTCCTTAATTAACTATGCACCTTTTCGGCTTGTCCAATCAGCATGCCGAGTGTGTTGCGAGATAAAACGCGTGAAAGCTCACCGTCCAATTCGTTGCAAACGAGGCGGCTTAAACATCCTTCGATTTCGTGACAGTTAGGGGAACGGTTTTCAGGCATGCTGCAGAGGACGGGGGCTAAGGGACCTTCCAAACTGCTGACGATGTCTTCGAGAGAAATTTCGTTCGGGCTTTTGGCGAGCTTGTATCCGCCTTGCGGTCCGCGAACGGCTTCAACCAAACCGGCTTTGCGAAGTTTAGAAAATATTTGCTCGAGGTAAGGCAGCGGAATTCGCTGGCGTTTGGCGATCGACGCGAGCCGTATCGGCACGTCTTGGAACTCGCGCCCCAACTGAATCAAAGCGCGAATCGCATAGGTAGATTTGGTCGACATTTTTAGCATGACGGTCCAAGGTTAACATAGTTGACTATTTTAGTCAACAATAGGCGAGTCGACAGCTTCCAGCGAAAACGACTGGTTTAGTTGGCTTTTTCGGGAGCTTTGGGGGTGGGAACGACCGCTTCAGAAGCATGCGTGTGCTGATCCCAAAACGCTTGCATATGAACCGAATCATCAATGACTTTACGGACCGCAAAATATCGCGCGGCTTCGGGACGGGAAATTCCATAGACGGTGAATTTATGAGAATTGTTTTTTATCTTCGCGTTGAACTCTACCGTGAACTCATCAAGGATGTCCATTTTGGGTCTCGGCGCATCGGCCAATTTAAGCAGCGCCATTCGGTCGAGCGCATTCCACAAAAGCAGGTATTGTTCGCTGTCCATCGTGCTGATATCGCGGAATTGCGCTTTATCGGCCGGCAAGCGTGGATCAAATATGCTTTTCATCACCGAAACCTGCCCGTTAATACAACTCAAAATCACGCCGTACGATTCGATACCCGAAAACCCACCATCAGCTCGATATGAAATTTGGGAGTTTTTCAAAACATCAGATTCGGTGATTTGGTCGGTTGAAACCCGGGGTACCGAATCGGCAACATTGGCCGATTCAAGCTCCTCTACCGCATAGGCACGCCCTCCGGTTCCACCGAACTGGAGCACGATGATAAACAAGTCAATGACAAGGCTCTTTAAAAATTTCCGCATACACACACTTATGCAACGAATGCGCCATCGACGGAAAATCAGCGTAAATTAGACGGGCTTGCCGCGTTTTTATAAGGTTGTAAACACGCGATGTTTAAGAAAATCAAAAATATCCACTTTGTCGGGATCGGGGGAAGCGGCATGAGCGGTATTGCCGAGGTCCTTCTTAAGCTCGGCTATCACGTGACGGGCAGCGACGCCGCCAAAAACGCGGTCACCAAACGCCTTGAAACGCTGGGCGCCGTCGTATTTACCGGCCATCAGGCGAAAAACATCGAGGGGTCCGATGTAGTGGTCACCTCGACGGCGATTTCGAAAACCAACCCCGAAGTAAGAGCGGCGATAAAAGCGACGATTCCGGTGATCCCTCGCATTGAAATGCTCGCTGAAATCGCGCGGCTCAAATACACGATTGCGGTCGGCGGTACCCACGGCAAAACCACGACCACGTCGTTGGTGGGACAAATACTCAAACACGCGACGCTCGATCCGACCGTCATTGTCGGAGGACGATTGAAAGCCGTCGGAACCGGCGGCATTCTCGGAAACGGCGATTATCTGGTGGCCGAAGCCGATGAGTCCGATGGATCGTTTTTGAAACTCTCACCGACGATTGCGATCGTCACGAATATCGATGATGACCATCTCGATTACTATAAGACAATGGAAAACCTCGAAGCGGCTTTTGCGCAATTCGCGAATCACATTCCTTTTTACGGCGCTACTTATTTGTGTGGCGAAGACGCGGGCGTCAAACGCGTGCTTCCGAAATTAAGTCGCCGCTGCTCGCTGTATGGGTTCAATAAATCGTTTCATCTACACGCGGCCAACGTGGAATTAAACGAACGGGGATCACATTTCGATGTGGTCGTAAAAGGGAAGACACTCGGTTCCGTTTCGTTACCGCTCTCCGGCAAACACAATGTGTTGAACTCGCTGGCGGCGATCGCGGTCGGAGTTCATCTGGACTTGCCGTTTGCGAAAATCGCCGCCGCGTTATCGGAATTCGAAGGCGTCGGCCGACGAATAGAAATCAAAGGAGAGAGCAACGGCGTTACGATCGTCGATGATTATGGGCACCATCCGACCGAAGTCAAAGCGACGTTGGCGGCCGTGAAGGCGCGCTGGCCGAAGCGGCGACTCGTCGTTTTGTTTCAACCGCACCGCTACACGCGCACGCAATTGCTTGCGAAACAATTCGCGGCGGCGCTGACCGGCGCCGACAAACTTTTCTTGATGCCGATTTATCCGGCCGGCGAAAAACCGATCCGCGGCGTTTCGACCGACTCCATTGCCAAACACTTGAAGAAAAAATCTTTCGATATTTGGAGCTGGCAACATCCGATCGACGACCTCATTTCCGAACTAAAACCAAACGACGTTCTGCTCACGCTCGGCGCCGGAGACGTCTGGAAAGTGGGGGAAGAAGTTTTGAAGAGTGCGGCGTCGGCCGCACGACAACTATCGGCCGCATTTCCGGCGCTTGCCTCCCGCATCAAAGCCGAAGAACCATTAAGCCGCCACTGCACGTGGGCAATCGGCGGTCCCGCGGAAGCCTATGTCGAGATCCACTCGGCCGATGAACTGATCGATGTTTTGAAATGGTGCCGCGACCGACGGCAACCGATTTTCTTTCTAGGCTGGGGGTCGAACGTGTTATTGCCGGACGAAGGGCTGCGCGGCGTCGTCGTGCGGCTTCGAGGAAAACTCGAAGCGATCGAATTCAACGGCACGCGCGTACGCGTCGGGGCCGGCGTGCATTTACCGAAATTGGCGAAAGCGTGCGTCGACAAAGGACTGGCCGGCGCCGAAGCGCTGGCCGGCGTGCCCGGCACCGTGGGCGGCGCGCTGATGACGAACGCGGGCACGCCGCGCGGCGTGATCGGCGACGTGATCTCATCGGTCGATGTATTGAATACCGACGGTACGGTGACCACGCTTGAAAAAGATCAACTCACGCTGAGCTATCGCCACACAAATCTCTGCGGCAAATGGATTTTGAGCGCCACGCTCGAACTTAAACCCTCCGAGAACGGAGCCGCGAAAGAACGCTTGCTCGAAGAATTGCGGTCGAGAGAGAAAACGCAACCGCTCGGCACGAAGAATGTCGGATCGGTTTTCCGGAATCCGCCCGGAGATTTCGCGGCGCGATTGATCGAAGCGGTCGGACTTAAAGGAAAAACATTCGGCAAAATGCGGTTCTCGCCGAAACACGCTAATTTCATTGAAAACCTCGGCGGCGCGACTGCCACGAACGCGCTCGAACTCATGCGTATTGCGCAATCGAAAGTCAAAGAACAATTTAACATCGACCTTCACCCGGAGGTGATCGTCGTCCGCCAACCTGATGAAATCCGCTCTTAACTGGCTGCGCCGGCATCGCGTCGCGGTCTTAAAAGGCGGTTGGTCGCGCGAACGGCCGATTTCGCTGAAAACCGGCCTCGCCGTCGAGCAAGCATTTACACGACTGCGCGTCCGCGTACAATCGATCGATGTGGGAAGAAACATCACCAATCAACTGCGCAAGCAACGCGTACAATTCGCGTTCATCGCTCTGCACGGCGCGTTCGGTGAAGACGGCGGCATTCAAACATTGCTGGAATCGCTGAAGATTCCATACACGGGATCCGGCCCCTTGGCAAGTTCCATCGCGATGGACAAAATTCTTTCCAAAAAAATATTCGTCGAAAGCGGCGTGCCGACGGCTCCGTGGAAAACTCTTTCAAATCGGGAATCCGTGGCCGACGTGCGAAAATGGCTAAGGAAAGGATCGGTGTTCGTGAAACCGTTCGATCAAGGGTCGGCCATCGGCGCGTCACGCGTCAATCAAACAAGCGAACTGCCGCGCGCGTTGCGCGAATGTTTCCGGGTTTCGAAAATCGCGCTCGTCGAAAAATTTGTGGCGGGGCGAGAATTAACTGTGGGGATTCTCGGTCGGACCGCGTTGCCGGTCGTTGAAATTTTGCCGAAACACGCGTTTTATGACTTTCATTCCAAATACGCGCGGGGAGGATCGCAACACCTGGTGCCCGCGCCGTTGACCCGCTTGCAAACGAAAACCGCGCAAAGTCTCGCGTTACGCGCGTTCGAAGCGCTCGGGTGCACAGTGTACGGCCGCGTCGACTTATTGATGAGCAAAACCGGACAAATGTTCGTTCTCGAGGTCAATACGATTCCGGGAATGACCGCAACATCGTTGTTGCCCGACGCCGCGCGAGCCGCCGGAACCTCTTTTGATCAACTCGTTCTTAAAATTTGCGACTTATCGCTCGAACCGCGGAAAATGCACCGATGAACGCGTTCAAATCCTTGTTCGGTTCCAAACGTTCGCGCATTTTGCACGAACCGAAACGAAAAAAACATTTGCTGTCGTTCGAACGAAAACAAAAAGTGAAATTTCGTTCACGCTACGCGGGATCCCTCGCCAAACGCGCGGGAATATGGGTCGGCAACGCGGCCGCTCTCACGGCGATCGTCGGCGGCTGCGCATGGCTTGCGGCGTCCGGTCAGAAATATTGGAAGAAAAACGACTTTTTGAGAATAAAAAGCGTGGTTTATTCGGGAGAGGTGCCCGATGCGCTCAAATCCGGCTTAACGATCCGCGCCGGCGACAACATCCTTTTGATTCATCCTTTTCAGCTTGAGAAAGAAGCGCTGGCCCGTTTTTCGGAACTGAAAGAAATTTCGGTGCGGCGGAATTTGAACAAAATCGTCACGATCGACGGAAAATTCCGCAAGCCGATCGCGTTGACCCACGTGCACGGCAAAGAGTTCGGCGTCGACGCCGAAGGAATCGTGTTTCCGCTGCCGAAGTCGTTCGCACCGGCAGACGCCGCGTTGCCGTCCATAGAGGCGGTCAATCTCGCTGATCGAAAAGCTCGGCTTCAAGACCTGTCGACGTGGAAAAAATCATTCCCGAATTTTTATTCTCTCGTCAAAAAAATAGAAACTGATAGAATGCGCAGCGTCACAGTCGAACTTTCAGACGGAGTTTCGATTCGTTTCGGAAATTACGAAGACGTCGCGCTCGAATTGACAACGAAACATTTATTGAAACTTCGCGACCTTTACAAACCGGCGAAAACGCCGGCGTTATTGACGGTGATATCACCCGAACGGATTGTGATGGATGCGAATTGGAAGAAGACGGAATCAAGTAAATAAAAGGAAGGGGACGACATGTCGAAGCCTGAAATTTTAGCGGGACTTGATATCGGGGGCGGCCAGTTGGCGTGCACGATCGGCCGACGGATGCCGGACCAAGACCATGTTGAAGTGATCGCCGCGACCCGGCAAAACTGCCGCGGACTTAAAGGCGGAGTGGTCATCAACATCGACGAAACCGCATTATCGATCACGCAAGTGGTCGAAGCGGCCGAAGAAATGGCGAAAGAAACGGTCCGCGACTTGATCGTCGGCATTCGTGGATCGCATATTCAAACCTTTAACCACCACGGCGCGATCAACATCGCGCGAACCGACAAAGAGATCACCACCGACGACGTCGCGCAGGTGATCGAATCCACGAAGGCCGTTCCGATCTCCACCGACCGTGAAATCATCCACGTGATTCCGCAAGATTTCGTTCTCGATCGCCAACAAGGCGTTCCCAATCCGGTCGGCATGGAAGGCTCGCTGCTTGAAGTTGAAGTTCACATCGTTACGGCCGGCTCAAGCCACCTCAATAATATTTGGCGTTCCATCAACAATGCGGGCTTTGGCATCCGCGAACCCGTGTACGGATTATTGGCGCTCGGCGACGTGATCGTCACGCAGGAAGAAAAAGATCTCGGTTGCTTATTGATCGACCTCGGCGGCGCTACGACCGGTATCGCTGTTTATTCGGACGGCGGCGTCCGGTTTACGAAAGAGCTCGGCGTCGGCACCGATGCGATCACGAACGATTTGGCACACGGGCTTCGTACGTCGTTTTCACAGGCGAAAATGGTCAAAGAGCGTTACGGCACAGCCATTCGCTCCAGCGCCCGAAAACAAGTTCTCGTCACCGGCAACGGCCATGAAGACGCGGTCGACATGGAAGAAGAAGTGACCTATACGTCGGTGGACGGCCGCACCGAACGACAGATTCAACGCAGCACGCTCTTCGAATTCATCGCGCCGCGTGTCGAAGAAATTTACACCCTCATCCGCACCGAACTTGAAAACTCGGGGCTCTCCGAACAGGTGGTGGCCGGTGGCGTGATCGTGACCGGCGGAGGCTCGATGATGCCGGGCATGGTCACCGCTTCGGAAAAAATTCTCGAACTCCCGTCGCGGCAAGGTTTGCCGCAAAACATCACGGGGCTTCCCGAAGTGTTGTCACACCCCAGCTACGCCACGGCGGCCGGATTGCTGGCCTTTCATTCTTTTGGCGATTGGCCGCGTGGCGGTCGTCGCGGCATTCGTCGTTCAGGCGGTTCCGTAATAGGTCAAGTCAAAAACTTTTTCTCCGATCTCTTCTAAGGCGGGTTCATGACCAGAATAAAGTTCACCGAAGATTTTAAAGAACAACCAGCGATCATCCGGGTCATCGGGTTGGGGGGCGCCGGCGGCAACGCGGTCAATCGAATGATCGAAGCCGACGTCGCGCACGTCGAATTCATTGCGGCCAACACCGACGCGCAAGCGTTAAGACGCAACCTCGCACCGGTCCGCATTCAAGTCGGTGAACGCCTCACGAAAGGTCTCGGGGTCGGCGGCAACCCACAGCTCGGAAGCCAAGCGGCGCTCGAGTCCGAAGACCGGCTTAAAGAAGTCATTCAGGGCGCCGACATGTTGTTCATCACGGCCGGCATGGGCGGCGGCACCGGAACCGGTTGCGCGCCGGTTGTAGCGCGG
>CAYXDS010000090.1:0-9963 GCA_964463805.1 uncultured Elusimicrobia bacterium
GATCGACGAGATCAAAGACGCTTATTTCAAATCGTGGCGTTACATGATCAAAGCGAACGCGCTTTATCGCGACGGTTCGAAACTGTCGCAGCCGCTGAACACCGCATCGGATTCTCAGGAAGAGACAGCGACCCTTGCGGTCGCCGCCGATGTTCCGTCGACGCCGTTGCAGGTGGCCGAAAAACTCATTCATCGTTACATCGCGAAGCGGCGCCGTTTACCGGACCGTCGCGCCGGTTACACGCAGAAAGCGAAGATCGGCGGACACACGGTTTACATTCGCACCGGCGAATACGAGGGCGGCGAGCTCGGCGAGCTGTTCCTCGATATGCATAAAGAAGGCGCGGCGTTTCGGAGTCTCATGAATTGCTTCGCGATCGCGGTCTCGCTCGGTCTGCAACACGGCGTTCCGCTCGAAGAATTCGTCGAAGCGTTCGTGTTCACGCGGTTCGAACCGAACGGAATGGTCTCGGGCAACCCGCGCATCAAGATGTCGACGTCGATCATCGATTATATCTTCCGCGAACTCGCGATCACCTATCTCGACCGTCAGGATTTGGCGCAAGTGCAGCTCGAAGATTTGCGCGTCGACTCGGTCACGAAAAATCCCGAGTACGAATCCGAAGAAGTGATGTTCGAACGCGTGGTTCCGTTCCGCGAACCGTCGCCGTTCAAATTTACGACGCCGCATTCGCCGCATGTGGACAACGATTCCGTCGAGAAACTCGATATTTCACGACCGAAACCGGTTGAGCCGGTGGCGGCCGCCCCCACCTTCGCCAAGGCTACGGTGGGTTTTGCCCCTGCAGCAGTGCCGGTCGCGCTCTCAGCGTCACCTCGTCCTGGTAAGATGGACGCGAATGTTCGACGTATGCAGGAAGCGAAGTTGAAAGGATATGAAGGTGATCCTTGTCGCGAGTGTGGACAGTTTACGATGGTGCGAAATGGAACCTGTCTGAAATGCAACACATGCGGAGCGACGTCCGGCTGTTCCTGATCGAAAAATCAAATCGTTTCAAGAAAATCCATCGTTTTCTTCGGAGAACGATGGATTTTTTTTGCGTTTTACGTCGACAAATCAATGCATTTCGTCGTTTACCGAAAATTTACACCTTTTTAAGGAGATCTTAATGTTCGTCACGTATCCTGTGTGTAGAAATGATCCCCAAACCTCGGCTGAAATTTCCGGTAAAAAAATCCATAGCGACGCTATTGGTCGCTGTCATCGTTTACGAGACATTGGGCACACCAATGGCCGAAGCGAAACAGTACGACACGCTCTGGGATTCCCGTCAACAATCTTCCTCCGAAAAGAAAGATAAAAATCCGGTCCTCGCCTCGCTGCCCGCGTCGATGCAGGGCGCAAATAATCCGGCCCATCTGCTTGACCAAACGCCGGCGATCAAATCCACGCTTCCGTCAGCTTCTTCAACCGCCCCTGATTCCGAAGAATTGAAACGCATTCCACCGGCGCTGCGTGCATTGGCCGCCGCGGTTCCGCAAAACGCAGCCAGCGTTCGGGATGTGTTCTCGCCCTCCGTAGCTTCAGCGAAGGAGGGGGCGCCGGTCGTTTTAATCCAAGACGTGCATATGAATGCCGAAGCGCAGTTGAATTTAGCCGCTTTGATCGAAAATCTGATTCGTCGCCAAGAGATCGGCGCGATCGGCGCCGAAGGGGCGACCCAAACATTCGATTTCACAGCGCCGCGCGGTCTTTCCGACGCAAAACTGCGCCGTGAACTCGCCACCGATTTCGTGAACAAAAAGAAAATGGGCGTTGCCTCGTTCGTCGGCGTGGTCAACGACAAAACGCCGCCGATCGTCGGTATGGACGACAAGACCCATTACAATGCGAACGTGCTGGCCTACCTGACCACGCGTCCGTTGAAAAAGAAAACCCAGAAAGATTTGGACCGTTTGAAGCGCTCGCTGGCCGACGAAAAAGCGAAAGCGTTCTCGCCGCAGTTGCTCGCGTTCGACGCGTTGCGCGACGGATACCACAGCGGCACGGTGCCGTTCGGCGCGTATTTGCAGAAACTCGCGGCCGTGTCGCCGGACGTCGATCTCGTGATCGACCAGTTCCTGCAGGCCTACGAGATGGAGAAGTCGCTCGATTTCAACCGCGTCGAAGAAGAGCGCCGTCGCGTGATCGAAAAATTGGCCGGTTCACTGAAGTCGGACGGCATCAAGGCGCTGCTCGATCAAAGCGTCGCGTACCGCACGGGCCAGATCGGCTTCGGAACGTATTACCGTTATCTGAAAAACCTTTGTGAGAAGAACGGCGTAGCGCTGCGCAACACGCCGGCCTTCGACAACTACATCCGCTACGTATTGTTGTCGGACGGCATCAATGCCGAGAAATTGTTCGAGCGCGTTCAGAAGAGAGAACAAGAGGCGGTCAAACTGCTCGCGCGCACGCCGGCCGAAAAAGCGCTGGCTGAAAAATCCGAAGCGATCGTGCTCGCCGAAAAAATGGTGGAGTTCGAACTGACGCCCGACGAATGGAAGCGTTATCGCTCGTTGTCGAAAGTGGACGTCGCAAGCCTCTCCGAATTTGAAAAATTTTATACCGAAGCCGACGCGCGCAGCGGGTTGATGCTCGATAAATTACTGGCGCAGCACGGCAAAAAACCGACGATGCTGATCGCCGGCGGCTTCCATACGACCGAAATGACGTCGATGCTGAAGCGGAAAAATATTCCGTACATGGTTCTCTCACCGAAACTCACGAAAATCTCTGAGGAAGCCGGCAGCGCGTACTTAAGCGAATTCTCCCGCGAGAAGACTCCTCTCGAAAAACTGTTCACCGGTTCAAAGCTGTTTGTCATGCCCGATACGCTGCTTCCATGGAGCGGCGCGCCGGCGAGCGAAATGCGAAGAGAAGAATTTGAGTCTACGCAGCGTATGCGCACCGGCCAAAGCACAGCGTCGAAAGAACGAACGCGCATGCTTGGAACCGCACTGTGGAATCTTGCCGCGCGCGTGTGGCGCCTTTTAACCACCGGAAAATTTTTGGCGTTGATGATTGCAATGCCGATGGGCCTCATGATCGCCGAAAGCATCGCGCTCGGCCAATCACCGGGTGCCGGCGCGTTTCGACAAGTTTTTGATTGGAAGATTATCGTTGCGTCCAGTGGCGTCTTATTGGCGATTGTCGGCGGCATCACTGCAAAAGTGGCCGGTGTTTGGAAAAGGGTTCGCGAGTCGGCACCGCCTAAATCAATAAAAAACGTGCGCTTGGGTGTTGAGCAGTTAACCGAAAGAGTTGTACCCGCTTCGGGTGGCATCATTCCCGGCGGAACCCAGGATTTTCCGGATGGCGGCATCATTGCGCGCGTGCATGTAACGGCAGTGGGACCAAACGCTGGAGTTGAGCACCCAACGCACATACAGTTCGGTGTAGTTGATACCAATAATCCTGTGACTGGATCGGCTACAACCGCGCAAGCATTTCCATTCAACAATTCCATCTTGCCCACTAAGCCGACATTCTTGAGCGAGCCTTTAGCCCTTGACGCCAATGGTGATGTGTCGGTGCTTCTGCCGAAGGGAAAGTCGATCGGCGCTGGTGACACTTTCCTGTCGTTCTCGCTCGAACAAAATGGAGATGTTTTCAACGAAATTCCGCCGGCAGGCACGCTGACAACCGTCGCTTTCGATGAGGCGACCGATCAAGAATTGACGGATTTGGCGGCACACAACGTTGCGAACGGCCTCGCGTTGCAACCAAATGAAAATCAGACCGCCGCATCCGTCGTCACCGACGGTTTGCCGGACAATGCGCGACCGCTGTTCCATTTGAATGCGGATCCGGGCACGCTTTATGTACTGACCGTGTCGAACGAAAACGGAGAGAGCGCTGCAAGCATCCTCGTCAGCGGAGACGCGGTCTCATTTACGAATGCTACGGCAGGCCCGAATACGGGCGTCGGCCATCGGGTTGTTTCGGTAACTCACTTTAAAGTTAATCCGCAGACGGGCAGTCTCGAAGCGGCACCCTTCGTCGGAATGACGCCTTCGGTGTCATTCGACACCACGCAACAAGGCCTCGAACCAAATGCATTCCTCGCGAAACCCGACGAACCTGGCGTCAAACAATCGGTCGAGCTGCCGAACGGCACGCAAGCGTTCACGGTGTATGGCCCGAATTTCACGGCCGGAAGCATGCGCGCGGTCGCCGCGGTGCCACGCACCGGTTTACCGGATGCGGTCATGTTCGCGAGCCCGGCGATGTCGGACAATCAAGGCGCGTACAATTTCAATTTGCCGGCCGGCTTTACGCACGTCGGTTTCCTCGGATTCGACGGCAACGAACAAGCGAATACCGGTTTCACGCCGGTGATTGTCGTCGCGTCGAATGTGCCTCTCTCGAACGCAACCGCCATCGACCAACCGGTGCTGCAGCCTCTGCAAAACAAGAAAGGATATTCAGGAACGCTTGCCGCAGGCCAAACCGGCTTGGAATTGCAGTTACCAAAAGTCTCCGATGCAGAATTTCTACGGGTTCAATACACAAGAAAGGCGACGAATGAAGCGACCGGTGAAGAATATGATCAGCCGATATCGATCACCGACGCGGTTCCGAACGACGGCGCCACACAAACATTTGCCGTAACAGCAGGGGCTCAGGGTTACACGGTGATGGGCTTTGATTCGGCATCTTCGCTTGAAGAAGTAGAAATCGGACAACAGCAACTTTTGGTTTCCAGAGCATCCAATGGTGGAAACATTAGTGCTTCCAATGCAGTGCTCACACCGCTCAAAGATGGTCACGGCTACTTTGGAGTGATCACGGCCGGTCAGACGGGACTGACCATCCAAGTGCCGGATCTACCGAACGCAAACTTTATCCGGGTGCAGTACACGCAAACGAAAATAGACGAGACGACCGGCAAACCGTACGCGCAACCGGTGTCGATCACGGAAGCTTTAGCGGACAATGGAACGACACGGACGTACGCGGTGCCGGCGGGAGTGGACGGGTACACGGTGTTGGGTTTTGCGAATGCGGACACGACCGCGGATGTTGAAGTGGGAACGGGCCAGCGTGTGTTGGCGAGCGCGAACAACGGCGGCGATGTTGCGGCGTCGGTGTCGGTGTTGACGCCGCTCAAAGACGGTCACGGTTACTTTGGTGTGATCACGGCCGGTCAAACCGGACTCACGATCCAAGTGCCGGATCTCCCGAACGCAAACTTTATACGGGTGCAGTACACGCAAACGAAAACGGACGAGACGACCGGCAAACCGTACGCGCAACCGGTGTCGATCACGGAAGCTTTAGCGGACAATGGAACGACACGGACGTACGCGGTGCCGGCGGGAGTGGACGGGTACACGGTGTTGGGTTTTGCGAATGCGGACACGACCGCGGATGTTGAAGTGGGAACGGGCCAGCGTGTGTTGGCGAGCGCGAACAATGGTGGAGATTTTTCTGCTTCCGTTGCTGTGCTCACACCGCTCAAAGATGGTCACGGTTACTTTGGAGTGATCACGGCCGGTCAAATAGGACTCACGATTCAGGTGCCGAACCTTCCGAACGCAAACTTTATTCGAGTTCAGTACACGCAAACGAAAACGGATCCGACAACCGGCAAGAACTACGAACAACCAGTATTTATCACGGAAGCATTGGTGGACAATGGCGTAACGCGGACTTACGCGGTGCCGTCCGGCGTGAACGGGTACACGGTTCTCGGATTCACGACGGCGGATACGACGGTCGAAAATAACGTGGGAACGAGCCAACGTTTGTTGGCGAGTATGAGTAATGGCGGAAACATCCCTGCATCGGTGACGGTATTAACCCCAAGCGCCGATGCGAAGGGATATGGGATGACCGTTCCAGTGGGAACGGTTCAACTTACCGTGTATGTGCCGAACTTCACGCGTGTGCCCGGAATTCGATTTGAATTGCTGGTCCCAGCCTTGGAAGCAAATGGGAAACCGTACGACAAACCCGTCGAAGTAACCTCAGTTTATAGCGACGCATTGCAATCGTATCGCATCGTTATTCCACCAGCCTATCGGAATATACCCGGAGTGAAACTCGCGATCATCGGACAAAATGGGTCGACCACGACGCCGCAAGTGTTGGGACAAGATGCGCGCGTTTTTGCGTCAACCATCGATACCGGCGGTCCCACGGTTCCATTTGAGTACGTGGTTTTACAACCGGATTTGAAGGGCACCAGCTACGGTGGCTATCACCTTCAGCCAGGACAAAGCTTGGTCACGATCGCATCGCCGGATTTCGACGAAGCGACCTTCAAACAATTTGTTGTTTCCACGCCGATCCAAGACGCGTCCGGCAAAGTTCTCTATTACCGGGCATTGGTGACGACGCCATTGGTGCCGGACACGTACGGCGAATATTTATTGAGGATTCCGGAATATTTGCAGGGCATGGATTTATACCTCGGTGAATCCGATTTCAACGGATTGGATCCGAATCCGGCGGTGATCGGCCAAGGCGGCCTCGTGGTTGCGGCCAACATCCAATTGTCCGGTACGCCGTTGGTTGAATTCACCCATGCGGTGGCTCTTCCGAATGAAAAGGGAACCGGTTATTCGTTGCCGATTCCGTTTGGCACTCAAGTGTTCCATGTTTCCATGACGGACATGCCGCTCACTCCGGCCGTTCGATTCCTTTATCAACAAGAAGACGGTCAACTGGTCCGCGCGAGCGGCGTAATTCCGGATAACTTCGGTGGTTACACGTTGATCGTTCCGGATCTCGGCGGCGGACATCATGCGGCGAACGTGATCATCGTCGGGCCGACCGGAACCGAAGTGATCGGACAAGATGCGTTCATCGTTGGTGCGGCGTTGGAAGGGCAGCCGATTCCAACGGACCCTGTTGTGATCGGCAACGTGGGCGTTTTATCGCCGAATAAGTTGGGCACCGGTTACGATCAGAACGAATCTGACACTTATGACGGCAGCCAGTATGTGACCGTGCAATCGCCGAATTTCGCGGCGGCGGGAACCGTGCGGTTTGTAATAACCGTGCCGGTGAAAGACGCGGCCGGAAATGTGATTTACAACCAGGCGCTCCTCGCGACATCCGCAGCGCCGGATGCAAACGGTCTTTATACGCTCGGAATTCCGGCAGCGCTGCGTAACCGCAGAGATTGGAAAATTGGCCTCATCGGTTTGAACGGTGCGACGGATACGACGCCGCGCATTATTGGTCAAGATGCATTGGTGTTCCGAGCGAACGGCGCGGTACGCGGAGCCACGTTCTTAACGTTCAATCAGCAAGTTTTACAAGCGCAAGCCGACGGCAAAGGTTACGGCGGCTACCACGTTCAAGCGGGTCAAGAATATGTGACGATATTGTCTCCGACCTTCACAACTCCGAACAACGTGCGGTTCTTGTTGGCGGCCCCCGTCAGAGACGCAGCCGGAAATATTCTGTACTACCAGTCGCTGAGGATGACGTCGGCGCAACCCGACGACAAAGGCGTCTATGTCCTGCACATCCCCGCTGAGCTTCGCTCACGTACCGATTTAGTGATCGGCGAAGCGGGATTCATCAACGGCGGTCTTGTGCCGCAACCGTTGGGGCAAGATGCACTCGTACTAGGATCGAATGGTTTGCCCGTCGATGCATTGATGGAGGCATTATTCTCTCCGGTTTCGGTGCAGCAACCGGCGAATGTTGGCCCGGCGCTCAATTCATTTGACTTGTTGCTGAATGGAGCAACGAGCTTGGAGCAGATTCTGCAGCGTTTTCAATCCATGTTGAAATTCAACATGACCGGACAGCCCCCCGATACCGATCCGTTAGCGCCATCGCCATATGATGAAAGCAAGCCGGGCGACTTGCCTATTCCCAAACATTTACTCGCCATCATGGGGATGGTTTCGAAGAAGATAATTGCTAGAGGTGGCGCTCAGTCGGACGCGCTTGCCGACATGGTCCGTCGATTTGCCTCGCAATTAGCGTTTTTTGGAAGTGGCGACAATTCAGTTCCGGCACTTAATCTTGCTTCTTCGCAGGGGCCGTCGAATCTCACAATCAACCCGCGCGCTCCGTTAGCTGCGCCGGCGGATGCGATCGACTTTGTCGATTACATAGCGCAACAAACCGGAAAAGGAACGTACGGCCTCACGATCCCGGCGAGCCAACGCGCCGCGCGTTCCATCATCACTGAAATACCGAACACTTTCCCGGGCGCCACGCACGTGCAGGTGGTCTTTTTGGTTGACGTTCCCGGCGGGGAGCCTCGTCAGGTTGTCGGCACGGAACCGTTGAAGTTGATCGGCGACACGCTCATCACTCAAATTAAAATTCCGGCAAACGTGACGCGCATCGCGTTTGTTGGCAAGCGATTGGTAGGCGGTAAATTCGAAACGGTCGCGCTCGCCGAAGGAAAATTCGTGAACGTAGCGTTCTCGCCGGTGAATGCGGGTCTCGTACCGAATGAGGATTTGCCGGTAGCCTCGCCAGCCAGGCCAGTACGAAACAACACGAATAAGTTGAATGAGGAAAATCCGCCGGTTCAAAAAAGAATCGTGGAATTGGGTCCAGCAGAGGCTCAACTACTTGAAGGGAAATATAAAAATCCCTATGGGGGGATCCAAACGAATGGTGTAGCTAATTTTACTGTAGCGCACGGAGTTATCACATCATACGTCATCAATATTGGTGATCGGAACCAAGCGTTATTGGACGAGTGGACGCGCAGAGGCTTTTTGGTCGGCGGCTCCGGCCCGCAATACGTGGAACTCGATCCCGATTTTGTCTCACCGATCGATCAAGTGAGACCCTCGCCTTATACGCGGATCATCCGAGAGACGTCCGACGGAACGATGGCCGAAATCAATATGATGCCCGGTCAAATTTCCGGTGAAACCATTGAGCTCACAAATTTGCCGAGACCCGATGAAACGCTTGGGCCGCAAGCGCAGAGGATGGTGCACGTCGTGCTGATGGATGGCAAAACCATCGTAGGACACCGCAGCTATTTATTGCAAGAAATTCTCAAGATTAACGTGACGGAGCCGAACGTAAATCGCGTGGTCATCTGGGGACTTACCGATAAAGAAATCGAAAAGATGGAATTTTGGACTTCGGCGCGCGAGAGAGGCGAGGAATCGACGCCGGCGCCGTCGGCCGAAAAATTAGAAGAGGGGCTCGGCGCCTCTAAAAGAATAATCGACGAGCTGATGGCGAATCTGAATCAAGAGAATCCGACTCAGTCGAATGTGATTCCTGCAGACGTCGCGCCGTCGCCTGAGGCGGTTGCCATCGTAGTTCAAGAAGCCCAACCGCCGGCCGAGCAAGAGGCGGTCGTAGACGAAGCACCGGAGACGCGCTCGGTGGTTGCGCGCGTCATCGCGAGTCCGAAGGCGGCGCTCACGGCGTTGTACGGATCGATCGTAACGTTGGGTTGGTTACTCGTTTATATGATCGTGCCGGCGAAAGAAAATCAAAAGGCCGCCGCCGGCGAACAAAAAAAGGGAAATCCGCGCGCGCCTCCGACGGCGACGGCAAACTCGCAGGCTCCTGAGACAAGCGCGCCCGCCACGACATTGTCCGGTTCGCTTCAAACGGTCGTCGCAAAAGCTTCGGCTCCCGATACCCGCAAAATTTGGATTATCCGCGCCATCGCCGTCGTTTCCATCGTCGCTCTTATAATTACGCTCCAACTGACGTTCCCGCAATTCTTCGGCATCGTGATTAAGTATGCGGACCCGCAAGCGCTCGCTTCGTTAATCTCAGGACTGACGTATGTCGGCCCCAAATCAGGGCTTGTGTTGTCGGGTGCACTGCTCACATTCTCGTCGGTGAATTTCGTTCTCGCCACGCTTGAACTTCTCTACACACTCGCATTTTCAGCTTACGCGGCATTTTATGAACGGTTGTCCGGCGAGCCATTGCACGACTCGAAAGGGCGTGTGGTCATTCATCTGTTCACATCGCGCGAAGACGCTTACATCCTCGCGCTGCGTCAG
>CAYXDS010000091.1:0-9851 GCA_964463805.1 uncultured Elusimicrobia bacterium
TCTAGCACCCGGAGACTCAAGCTGCAATTGCGACAGTTTTCAGGGGGAAGGTCAACTGGAATAAATGGACGAATTGTTCAGATGAAATTTAGCTCAAGCACAGATACCACTGGATTTGTTCATATCACGACCTTTACAGCGGTTCCAGAACTAATCCAAGCAATAACTCTTCAAAATACAAATAATCGTGTCCTTATTTCTTTAACTGGTGGAATAAGTGGAGGTGGTGCAATAACCTTTTTAACAGTCTTCCGAGATTCCACAAATCTCGGAGATGCGACTTATGGTTTGGCGGCGCTTAAAGAAGCGCCAAATTATCTTGGGGGCGCAGGGATCTCTTTTCTTGATTCTCCCGGAGATACGAATTCACATACATATCAAGTATATATCCGAACAGATAACACCAACGCAGTAGTCTATTACCCCCAAACTGCAAGTTATTTAATTCTCGAAGAGCTCAATGAATAAATTCTTGGAGATAATTATGAATTTTTACAAACAGATGTTACCGCTAAGTTGTTTTGTTATGTTTTTCCTTATTATCCCCAAGTCATGTAATGGAACGACTGTAGGGGGGGCCATTTTATCTAGCAGTGCAACTGTTAGCGGCGGTATTAACGTAAGCAGTATGACTGTGAGTAGCGTGAGTGTTAACAATTTGATGAATTCTCAAGGAATAACAACTGGCATATCCGGAAGGGTAGTTCAGTTAAAATTAAGTTCAACAACAGTTGCTACAAGTGTTTCGACAACTTCATTCGCTGCTGTTGCTAACATACAACAATCAATAGCTCTTTCTAATGCAAACAACTATGTCCAAATTTCTTTAAGCGGAAATTTATCAACTGTGTTGAATGGCGCACAACCTGCCTATATCACTATTTATAGAGATTCAATTAACTTGGGTGACAATAATTATGGTTTGTCTGTTGTAACTACTGGGGTATCGATAGGTCCAACTCTATATCTTAGGCCAGTCGGAATTAGAATGATTGATTCTCCGGGGGATACGAATTCTCATACTTATCAAGCGTATATTCGTGTGGGTACAATTGGAAACTCTGCTGACTTTCCTTCATATGGGACAGGCGTTTTGATCTTGCAAGAAGTCAGTCAATAGGGGGGGGATCAAGCATGTCCCGTCCTAAATTTTTCATTGGAGGATATTTTTTTCTTTTTTGTTGTATCTTTTTTTCCAAGATAACATATGCAATGACCTTTAATGGCCCTATCACCGCAAATGATGTTACGGTTACTGGCAACATCACAATAAGTAGTATGACAATTAGCAGTATAACTGTTTCAAATCTATTGAACATTCAGGGGGAAACAAGAAATCTTGGCGGTCTTATTCTTCAAACTAAGTTCAGTTCAACAACAGTACAATTTGACACAACCAACACTAGTACAACGGCAATAACAGGAATGCTGGCAACATTGTCATTGTTAAATTCAAATAACTATGTCCGCATTTCAATGAGCGGCACCTTGGGAATTAGCGTAAATATGTACATTGGATCCGTTAGCATTTTTAGAGATTCGATTCTTCTTGGTACCTTTGCTCAAACTTATTCAGGCAATGGATCTGGCTCTTGTTCAACGTCAGTCGGAATAACAATTGTAGATTCACCCGGCGATACAAATCAACACACTTATCAAGCTGACATCCAAACATCGAATTCGGCTGCAGTTGCTAGTTTCACTACAAATCCTGTTGGATATTTTCTTGTGCAAGAAATTGGACAAAAATAAATTATGAAGCGAGGAGAAAGTTAATGAAAAATATCTTGTGGATACTGGCTGCATTATTCCCAAGTTTATGTTTTGGGTCTTCCACCATAAGTACAGATCAATGTTCTACAGCGCAGATATTAATCAAAATAAGGCCAGGTGCCGTATGGACAATGCAGGGCGATTCAATGGATAAGCTGAAATGGCTTGACAGCAAACAAAAAATGCCAACTGCTTCTGAAATCAAACGCGCGAAATCAGAATGCGTTGAAGAAATGAAAAATCGGGAGGCACTTAAGGCGCAAGCCAGATTAGATGTTAAAGACCCCTCTGTTGCCACCGATAAGAAACTACAACAACTTATTCTGTTGTTAGATCTAGATAAATAAATTTTGACATTAGGAGGGGAGTTGAATGTCAACGGCCAAACATAACATCGTTTTTGCTTACTTATTTGTAATTTGTTCGTTTTTTACAATTTCTGCTTCGGCTTTGAGCACGGATATTAGCGGAGATGCAATCTCTAGTAGCTTCACATTTACTGGCCCGGTATCCGTAAGTAGCATGAGTATTATTAACGGTTTCCATGTCGTAGGAACATCCGTAACCTTTAATAATGCGGTATTGCGTGAGGTTGGGGCTGCTGTTTCTGCAGCTGATGCCGTCCGATTTTCTCAGACGAAAATTTTGCAGGTTCTTATGGCAACGAGTACAACTTCGTTTTCCACGACTTCAACTAGCTTTGCTGATACCAATCTTCAAGGAACTATCACTCCCTCGCAGACAAGCAGCAAAATTTTAGTATTCGCTTTAGGCACAATTCGCAATCACAATGTTGTAGGAAATAATGCATTTTATTCGCTTTATCGCGGTACAACAAATCTTGGTGACGGAAACAACGGATTCGGGCGTATGGTTGTTTTAACTGCCGATGGTGTTATTCCTTGTGCAATTTCGTATTTGGACAGTCCGAATAGTGTAAGCTCACAAACCTACAAGGTTGCCATTCGAACAGATGGCTCTCCTGCGGGAGTCGATTGGGGACTTACAGGAACCCAAGTGATGATTTTGATGGAAGTAAATGGGCTATAAAAGCTACTTTGAAAAAGTAATTCTTAGGGGAATATTATCGTGAACGGAAATGTCGAAGAAATTTTGAAGATGAAGCCTCACTCTTCTAAGGAAGAAATTGGTGCGTACCAAGAACTCATTGAGCTTATGAGTCGATCGCCTATTCCAAAGGCCGAAGTGCTGGCGAACCTCGGACTTTTCTTGCCACGCGCATCTCTTTCCCGCTTGCTATTCATGCATGAGTTCTATCAACATATACTCGATGTGCCGGGTGTGGTTATGGAATTTGGGGCGCGTTGGGGTCAAAATCTGGCTCTTTTCAGTTCTTTTCGAAATATTTATGAACCCCACAATTACAGTCGAAAGATCATCGGTTTTGACACGTTTGCCGGTTTCCCCGATGTGTCTCAACAAGATGGTTCCGCCCAGGGGGCAAAGTCAGGCGCGTATAGCGTGACCGAAGGCTACAAAGAATTCTTGGAAAATATTCTTTCAACCCATGAACGTTTATCCCCTCGAGGTCATTTAAGAAGATTCGAAGTGATTCAAGGAGATGTGCAAAAGACTTTGCCGGCCTATATTAAGGAACACCCTGAAACGGTTATCGCATTAGCTTATTTTGATTTGGACATTTACGAACCAACCAAGCACTGCCTTGAGGAGATTAAAGGGCGATTAACAAAGGGAAGCGTTGTCGGTTTTGATGAGCTAAATTTGGCGGAGTTTCCTGGTGAAACCAGCGCAATTCAGGAAACTCTAGGCTTAAGTCGTATCCGCCTCAAGCGGGGACGCACGTCTCATTATGAGAGTTATTTTATAGTTGAATAATACCTTCCGAGGCATTGATGTACCAGTCGCGCCTCTATGCATCAATGTGTTCTATTGTGCACCTTTCCGGTAGCGATTTATTGAAAATATAAAATGAGTTCGCTTGTCGGCATTATTGGGGAAAAACCTTCACTGTATTCGAAAAGTCCGGCGATGTGGAACGCCGCTTTTAAAGCGCTCAACATCGACGCCGCTTACAAACCTTTCGACGTTCCTGCCGGGACGCTCGGTACCTTTGTCCAATCGCTGAAGAAAAATTCAAGTTTGAAAGGCTTTAACGTCACCATGCCTTATAAGGTCGAGATCGTGTCGATGTTGGACCGTATCGATCCGGTGGCCGAGGAGATCGGCGCGGTCAATACGGTCGTTCGTTCGAAAGACGGAAAATTGACCGGTTTCAATACGGATGGTCAAGGCGTTATCGATAGTCTGATGAAACCGTGGCCGGGGCAAGCGCTGCCATTTTTTCCACAGTTAAAAGGCATGACGGTGTTCATGATCGGCGCCGGCGGCGCGGCGCGGGCGGCCGCTTTTTATTTATCGCGCGCGATCGGGGCCAGCGGTCGACTCATGATTTTTAATCGCGACGCGAGAAAGTCTACGCAGTTGACCGATGAAATCAATCAAACATTTTTAAACGCGACGGCCGTGCCCGCCAATCAATTGAGCGAAGTGGCCAAGCAAGCGAATCTGATTGTGAATACGACCACGGTGGGCCAAGCCGGAATAACGAAATTAAGGGATGGAATGGCCACAAATCTCGAACCGTATTCGCCGTTGGCCGCGTCCGAACCGACGCCGTTGCATTGGGACGATTTCGCCGATACCGACTCTTTCCTCAAGAACTGGTTCCATGTGAATGCCGAAAATATCCGCGCGAATGAACAAATATCGATGGCGCTTATGCTATCGATACCGGCGGCCACCGCCTTTTTTGATTTGATCTATGCGCCGTCCGAAACCCGTTTGCTGGCGCAGGCGCGCGAATCCGGCAAGCGCACGTTGAACGGCGCGCGCATGATCGTTTGGCAGGCCGTCGACGCGTTCGTCAACAAGATCATGTTGGTCGATCCGCCTCTTAATGCGCGTGTTTTCGACGCGATGGCGGCCGCGTCGGTTTGACAAGGTTTCATGCCAAAAATAGTATGTTCAAACCTTGAACACACAGCCCGCTCCCTCATTTACCGCAAACGATATCCGTAAGTCCGTCGCCAAATTGGCGCATAAGACGGGACACGGTCATATTCCCAGTTGCTTCTCTGTCGCCGACATCTTGGCCGTTCTCTACGGCGGCGTTTTGCGCGTCGATCCGAAGCGTCCCGATTGGTCCGAGCGCGATTACTTTATCCTCAGCAAAGGTCACGCGGCCTCCGCTATTTTTTCCACTCTCGCTCTCGCCGGTTTCTTTCCAATGTCGCAGCTTGAAGATACCTATGGTTCGTACGGTAGCCCGTTCGGTTGCCATCCGGACCGCAATAAAGTTCCCGGCATCGAAGCGTCCACCGGATCGCTCGGGCACGGCATGCCGTTTGCGGTCGGCGTTGCGCTCGGACTAAAGATGAGCAACAAACCGAATCGCGTCACTACATTGATTGGCGATGGCGAAGCGAACGAAGGATCGATTTGGGAAGCGGCGATGGTCGCTGAGCAACATAAATTGTCCAATTTGGTTTGCATCATGGATTTGAACAACTCGCAGATCCGCTGTTTGCCGGTCACTCACGCGGTCGAAAAATGGAAGTCGTTCGGATGGAACACGATTGAAGTCGACGGTCACTCCGAATCCGACCTGAAAAAAGCGTTTGCCGCGTCCATGCAAGCGACGTTGCCCACCGCGATCGTCGCGAACACCGTGAAGGGGAAAGGCGCGCGCATGCTTGAAACCGATTTCTTCGCGTGGCATCACCGCAAGCCGAACGAAGCCGAGTACGCGGAAATCGTCGGAGCGCTCACGTGAGAAAGCAATTCATCAAGTCGATGGAAGAGTTGGGCGCCGAAAACCCGAAACTGGTCGCCGTGCTCGGCGACATCAGCGTGTTCGCGCTGCAAAAATTTAAAGAGAAGCATCCGGAACGTTTTTTCAATATGGGAATTTGCGAGCAGGCGATGGTCAGCATCGCGGCCGGTCTCGTTCAGCAGGGATGGATTCCGGTCGTTCACACGATCGCGCCGTTCATCGTTGAGCGCGCGTACGAGCAAGTGAAGATCGACGTGTGTTATCAAAAGTTCGGCGTAAACTTGATCAGCGTCGGCGCCGCGTTCGATTACACGCCGGACGGTCCCACGCATCATTGCTGGGGCGATTTCGGACTCATGCGCGTGTTGCCCGGCATGGAAGTATTGAGTCCGGGAAGTCCGGCCGAGTTCGACGCTTTGTTCCGTCAAACGTACGCGAATGGAAATCCGACGTACATTCGAATTTCGGCGAACAACCACGGTGAAAATATTCCGAAAGAACAAATCAAAGTGGGGAAAGCGCTCGTGCTTCGAACCGGTGCCAAGGCGACCATCGTCGCCACCGGGCCGCGCTTGAAAGCCGCGTTGTTCGCGGCGGATGCGCTCGGCGATGTCGAAGTGGTTTATGTGCATACGATTAAACCGTTCGACGACGAAACGGTCCGTTTGTCCGCCGCGAAAACGAAAAACGTTTTGACGGTCGAGGAACATTCGATCAGCACCGGGCTCGGCGCCGCGGTGTCGGAAGCGATCGAAGATATGGCCGGCGTGCGTATGAAGCGTCTCGGCGTTCCCAACAATTTTGTTTCTTCGTACGGTACGTACGATCAAGTTTGCGCGCAATTGCAGCTCGACGGTGCCGGCGTGTTGTCCGTGCTCGAGCGCATGCTCAAAGCGCAGAAGGTGCTGATATGAACCATTTGTTGATCAAAGATTGCGAATCGATTTTAAACCGCGTCGATCTTTCGGCGTTTTCCGGAAAAACGGTGATTATCGTCGGATCGAACGGACTCATCGGTTCCCAATTGGCCCGCGCGTTTTTCTGGAGCAATAAAACGAAAGGCACCGATATTCGTGTGCTTGGCGTGAGCCGCGGCGAACCGAATTTATTGTTGCAAGATACGTTGGCGGATAAGCGGTTCTCCTATCGCGCGCAGGATTTGTCCGTCGATTATTCGATTCCGGAAAAAGCCGACTTCATCGTTCATTGCGCCACTTACGCGCAACCGAAAAAATTTCTGTCCGATGGCCTCGGCACCATCAAATTAAACACTGAATTAACCGAAGCGTTGTTGCGCAAATGCGAGAAAGAGCGCGCCGCATTTCTGTTCGCGAGTTCTTCCGACGTGTACGGCGCTCCGGATGCCGCGCACATTCCGACGCCGGAAACCTACAACGGCAATTTGTCGACCACGGCGCCGCGCTCGATTTATGGCGAATCCAAACGTTTGGGGGAAACCTTTTGTTCGTTCTTCCGCGCGAACCGGAACGTCGACGCGAAAATCGCGCGCATCTCGATGGTGTACGGACCCGGTATTTCCGTGCACGACGATCGCGTGATGGGACATTTTTTACGCAAAGCGTTGTTGAACGGCCACGTCGAAATGTTGGACCCGGGACTTCAAATTCGAACCTGGTGTTACATCACCGATTGCGCGGTCATGCTGTTGAAAATCATGCTGTCCGGAAAAGAATACGTGTACAACGTGGGCGGCCGCGATGAAAAATCGATTCGCGGTTTGGCCGAACTGATTTGTGAATTGACCGGCGCTACCAGCGCCGCTCCACCGACGCCCGCCGCGGCCGGACAATTGGCCGCCGGCGCCGATCGCGTCGCGCTCGATCTCACGAAAATTACCACCGAGTTCGGCATTCGCGACTTCGTGCCGATGCAAACCGGTATGGCCAACGTGGTCCAATGGAACAAAGAGGAAATCCTTCCGCAGCCGGCCGGTAAGAATTGATGCGGCCACAGCTCGAAAGAATTCTCATCACCGGCATCACCGGTTCGGGTGGAAGTTATTTGGCCGATTACGTGGCCGAACATCATCCCGACGTAAAAATTCACGGCATCGCGCGCTGGCACAGCACGTCGACCGCCGACAACCTCAAGCAAATTTCCGACAAAGTCACCGTGCATGAATGCGACTTAAACGACTTCAGTTCGGTGTTTAACGTGCTGAAAAGCGTAAAGCCGCACGGTATTTTCCATCTCGCGTCGCACGCGAACGTGCGCGCGTCGTTCACGACGCCGCTGTCGGTGCTCCAAAACAACATCATGGGCACCGCGAATTTGTTCGAAGCGGTGCGGTCGGCTGAAATTGATCCGTTGATTCAGCTGTGCAGCACCTCCGAAGTGTACGGGCAAGTGGATCCGAAACTTGTACCGATCAAAGAAGACACGCCGATCCGTCCGTCGAGCCCGTACGCGGTGTCAAAAGTGGCGCAGGATCTTTTGGGGTTCACCTATTTCCGCAGTTACAAGATGAAGATCATCCGCACGCGCATGTTCGCGTACTTGAATCCGCGCCGCACCGATTTGTTCGCAACGTCGTTCGCGCGTCAGGTGGCGCGCATCGAGGCGGGCAAACAGAAGGAACTCGTGCACGGCAATCTCGATTCGATCCGCACGTTGATCGATGTGCGCGATGCGATGGAATCGTATTGGGTCGCCATGGAAAAATGCGAGCCCGGCGAGGCGTACAACATCGGCGGCACCACGACCACCAGCGTCGGCGAATTTCTCGAATTGTTGATCAAGAAAGCGAAGAAACCGATTCCGCACCGCGTCGACCCCGCTCTGATTCGCCCGGCCGACGTCACGCTGCAAATTCCATCGGTCGAAAAATTCGCGGCGGCCACCGGTTGGAAACCGAAGTACAATTTCGAGGACTCAGTGGAACATCTGCTTTCCTACTGGCGTCGCATCGAGGCGTCCACTCCATCGTGATCACTCTGCTTGTCCCGACAATGAACCGGTCGGAGTTCGTGTCGCGGTTGCTTGATTATTACGCGGCCGCGAATTTCACCGGGCGCATTTTGATCGGCGATTCAAGCCGTCCCGAACATGTGTTGCAGATCAAAGAACGGATCGCCGCACATGCGGGCAAACTGCGCGTGGATTTTCACCATTTTCCGGGTCTAAGTCTCGGTGCGTGTTACAAAGCAATGTCGGCGCTGGTCCAGACGCCGTACGTGGTTCCGGCGCCCGACGACGACTACATCGTTCCGCGCGCGATCGATCGTTGCATCGAATTTCTTGAAAAAAATCCATCATACGTAGGTGCGCACGGAAGCGCTTTGACGTTCATGTTGGATCGTTCCGGGCCGACTGGCGTTCTGGAGCGGGTTGGTCCCTATGATCTCCATGGTTTCGAAGCGGAGACGCCGGTTCAGCGCATTCAAGATTTTTTCCGCAATTATTCCGTCACTGTTTTCGCCGTGCATCGAACCGCGGCTTGGCGAACGATGTGGAATCCGTGCGATGCGATTCATGATGTGCCGATCGCGTCCGAGCTTTTACCTTGTGCGACGTCGGTCATTTTGGGGAAGATCAAAGAATTTCCGTTTTTCTACTTGGCTCGTCAGGTTCATGATCTTCGTTATGTAACCGCAAATCGGTTTGAGACAATCATTGGTGCTCATTGGACACCGTCCATTAACGCGCTGATCGATCGTTTAGCGGAGCAACTTCATCAAGCGGATCGGATTCCGCTTAAGCACGCGGTCGATGTCGTGAAGCGTGAACTCTGGCTCTATTTTGGGACCATGTTGGTTTATAAATGGGATATTACATTTGGAAAAAAATCGGGCCTCTCCGTAATCCGTAAAAAAGTTTTCAATAGAATTCGTTCGCTCTCGATGTCGCGCCGGTTTTCTTTGTCGGCGTTGCGCCGTAAAAGTTCGCCCGATTATCAAGATTTTCAGTTGATCGAATCAACACTGAAACCGCAGCTTTTTGCCTCCGGCCGTGTTGACAAAGTTGGATACCACCAATAGAATGTTCAAACCTTGAACAATAAGGCCTATCTGTCCGAGCGAGAGCTCGAAATCATTAATGTCATCGCCTCCCATGCGCTTGCCAATCAGCGCGAACTGTCGGTCAAAACGGGGATTTCTCTCGGAATGACCAACATTCTCGTGCGCCGATTGGTGAAGAAAGGTTATTTGAAAATCCGCCAATTGAATAAGAAAAAGGTGGAATACCTTTTAACCGCGCGCGGTTTCGTGGAAAAGACCGAGAAATCCTATCGCTACACGCTCCG
>CAYXDS010000092.1:0-5365 GCA_964463805.1 uncultured Elusimicrobia bacterium
TCACTTGATGATCAGGCGTCAACGTATGCAGCAGAATCTTCTTATCAAGACCGTCGATGGTCCACAGCGTTTTTTCGGAGATGGCGATCCCGTTCGCGAGATTGTTCGGCAATGTCTCGATTGATTTGATTGGAAGTCCGCGGCCGCTCGTATGCGTGTACAACGACCGGCGGAACCAGTCCGCAAGATACACGTTACTCTTCGCAACGACCGGCCCAAGCGTGTGAGTATACGGCAACGGCTCGACGATGACCGAATAGTAAAAATAGGCGAACACGGCTGCGATTGCGATGATGACGGCCGTCGCACCGACGACGAACCATTTCTTTGAAGATCGTCGCGAGGTTCCTTCCCAACCAAGCTGCATCGGCTCCGGTCTCATTTGCGATAAAAACGGAGTCTGTTTCGATGTTTGCGAAACGCTGCGCATCTCCTCTTCGAGTTGACCGACCAGTTTTCGAAACCGTTCGTCACCGTCGAGCGACGCTTTGGAACGAACGGCGTCGGCCGGATTGGGCGTCGGTCGTTTTGGCGGTTTTTGTGCCGGCGGAACATCGCTGACGCCCGCTTTTAGAAATTCTTCCATGATTCGATTTATCTTTTGTTCATAGGCGGATTTGCTGGTTTCCCACTCGCGTTCGAGTCGCTTTTGGTAGGTATCAATGTCATCGACCAGTTCCGCCGCGGCCGGGGGGAGATCATCCGGTAAAATCGCATCGAGTTTTGGATCTGTTTTTTCGGGCTTTTCGTCCGGTTCTTTTTCAGCTTGTCCCATAACGCTAATAAGTGTAGCCGTCCCCCTTTATTATTTCCATCTCCTTATTATTAGGGCCGTTGTCCCGGATAGAGACATTCCGGGACGACGACTACTCCACCCGGCGGCGAATGCGCTCAAGCTCTTTATTGACACGGCCGGCGCCGGCCTCGCCGAACCGGCTCAGCATATCCTGCAGCAGTTCGATCTTCTCGTGGTCCGAGATATCGCGATTCACGGCGTCCATGTAATAAGTCCACGCGCGCTCAAGTTCTTCATTGACCGGCTTCTCGACGGGTTTCGTCGGCTTCGGCGCCGGCGTTGCCGGTTTTGCTTCGGGCGCAAGAACCGGTTTAGCGACGGGTTTCTTCTTCTCCGGTTTCGGCGCAACCGGCTTCGAAGTCGGCTTAATGATGGGGACGGCCGGCTTCGTCGGTTGAGTCTTTTGCAACTCGGTGAGCTCATGATTGACCAGGGACATGTCGATGCCATTGTCTTCGTAAGCGACCTTCATCTGATTGAGCAGGCTGATCAATTCATCTTTCGACGCCCCCGCCGATTTGCGGAGCATGTAGTAACCAAGCGAAGCCGTGAACGCTTTCATAAGCGCGTCGCTTTCGCCTGCTTTTTGTTCTTGGGGCGTAATCACGCGCTTCGACTCGTCTTCGACCAGTTTCGGAGCGACTAATTCTTGCGGCGCTTCCGGCGTGGTCTCGGTCACATTGTCCGGAACGTTCAATTTCTCTTCTTCATTCGATGTGAAGTTCTCAGTGATCTTCGCACGTTGTGCGAGCAGCGCGCGATACGCCCTCAACACAACCTCATCGGACGGCATGATTTCAACGATGCGGCGCACATTGTCGATGCACGTATCGAGTTCTTGACGGCGGTACGATTGAGCAGAGAGTTCAGCCAACGTCATCAGGAACAGGGGCGCGATCTTGTCGCTTTTCTGGACCGGCGGCGGCAGCAACACGAGTCGGCGCATCGCTCCCTTCGGATCGTTCTTCACGAGCGCTTCAACTACTTCTAATGCTTTTGCTTTCTCTTCATCCGGAACGCCACGCACGAGCAAGAACTTCAACTGCGGCCAGTCGAGCAAGTCGGTTGAATGTTTATTGATAATTTCGCGCAAGTCGGCGCGCACGCCTTTGAAGCCCGGATCATCGAGCGGGTATTTGCGTATGAGCAACAACATCAAACGTTCGCGTTGATCAGGCGGTAAATTGCGGCCGATGCTGATGCGCGTGAGCAACACATGCGACGTCAAGCTGTCGTACGCAAATGCGGCCAGCAAGTCGGCGTTCGAATAATCCTTAATCAATTGCGGCGAGCTCTGGCCCATCTTGAACGCGAACCCGATGCGATGTGTACCGGACGTGCCTGACAGATTATTGACCGGGAAATTGAACGCGTAGTCGAGACGGAACCGCGCGTACATATAGGAGAGACCGGTGGTCAGCGCCTTGTATCCGCGCGAACCGCTCGCGTATCCGCCGCGCACGATCAACGCGCCAAGCGATGCGAACGGGATGTTCCGTTCGATTCCGAGCGCGAGATCGCTGTCCGTTTGACCAACGAGCCGTTGCGTGCGGCGATTCTCGAGTGAGAGCGTGCCCCAACGCGGTCGATACGCGACGCCGGTCTTCACCGACATCGGCGCTTTGTCGCCGTCGCCGCCGAGCGACACATCGGGTTTGTTCACGTTGATCACCGACACGCCGGCCGTGTATTGATATTTCGGACCGAACTGCGCAAGCCCGCCCAAGTCAAACGCGTACGTGTCCTTCGAATTGCCGGTCGTGAACAATTGGTCGCGTTGGTTCGAGGCGACGCCCGCGTCGTTCAACGCATTTTCGGTGAAGCGGTCCGGCTCGTACTGACGATGCAGTTGTTTCGCGTTAGCGCCGAACGAATAGATGCCGTTCAGTCCGAATCTTTCGAGATCGATGCGTTGTCCGTAGCTCAACGTGATCGTGCGCTCGTTGAACAAGTTGTCGGCTTTGAAATTGTTGTACGCGAAGCCGAGCGTGCGGTAACCGCGCACGAACGGATACGCGTATCCGAGATACGTGGTGCCGAGCGTCGATCCGTCGCCGAGACCTTTGACGAGCTGGCCGTATTGGGTCGTGATTTGTCCGTCTTCGAGTTGGATCAATCCGGCCGGGTTATACCCGATCGCGTCGGCGTCGTCGGCCACGGCCGTGTACGCATCGGCCATACCGGGCGCGCGCGCTCCGGCGCCTTGGTCGTCGAACGACGCAAACGCGGTCGGCGCCGGCAGCTGCACCAGCAACAAGAACGATAATAGGAGCGCGAGAAGTTTCTTCATCTCGCCACCCCCACAGTCCCCGTGAAGGTCCTGCCTTCACCGGAGATCTTGTAGATGTAGATATCGCCGGGCACCACATTGCCGCGGTCGTCTTTACCGTCCCAAATCAGCGTCGTACCGATGCCTGAATTCTTTGCCGGTGGCGGCAACGTGCGAACGTGGCGGCCCGCTTTGTCGATGATCTCGCCGCTGACCGCCACATTGCTCGGATTCTCGAGTACGAAGTACACGCGGTCATTGAGCCCATCGCCGTTCGGCGTGAACAGCCGCGGATACACGTTGCCTTGGCTCAAGCTCAACGTAGAAGGATTCGCCGACGCACGCAGTTGGTAATTGCCGAGGAACGACGACTTGATCTTAATCGCCTGCAGGCTCGGATCGTTCGTGCCGCCGACACGCACCCACGTGACGCCGTTGAACCAATACATGGCCAATTGATCGGGTGTGACCGCCGTGGTTGTGACGTTTTTCGCATTCAGCGACGGTGCACCGCGCGCCACTTGACCGTTCGTCGCGTTGTATCCGACCGCAACAAGCGCTTGCGGTTTCGAGAACGACAAGTCGTTCAACACTTCATTTGTATCGGTGCGAATGAGCGTAAACCGCACGGTGCGAATCACTTGTTGATCGCCGGGCAGCGCTATTTCGGTCAGTTTGATCGACAGCGGAACGCCGTATTTGTTGTAGGCCGACCGCAGCAAGTCATTTACATCTTGCGGGATGCGGATTTGCGTGGCGCCATCGGTACTCAAATAAATGATGTTCGCTTCGGGACTCGAATCGGCGAACAGCGACTCTTCGGATTCGTTGCCGGACGTATCGACGGCTCGGATCGTGTAGTAATAAACCTGGTTGTCGACTTGGTCGGCGAATGCAGTAACGGTCAGCGGTGTGGTCGTTAGGCGCACCGGCGTTGAATTAAGCTGCGCCCGTTTGTAAATGTAGTAACCGGCCAGATCCGTGATGGCGGTGCCGTTTGAGTTGAATTTCACTTCTTCCCAGCTCAGTGTGAATGCTTTGCCGGTTGGATCCAGGAAGCCTTTGAGTCCGGCGGGTGCGTTCGGCTGGTTCGTATCGATGGCAGCCGTCGTGAAGATTGTGATCGCCGTGCTCGGTGCGGATGGAATATCGTCGCCGTTCAGCGCGCGGACGCGGTAATAATAGGTCGTGAGTTGAGCGAGACCCGTGTCTTGATACGTGGTCGTCGTGATCAGCGTGACAGGCACATAAGAAACGCCGTTGTTCGACCGTTCAAGTCGATAACGTGTGCCCGCTGGATTGCCGTTCTCCTGCCATTGCAGAACGGCACGATCCAATCCGACCGACGGCGCGGACAAATTATTCGGTGTTTGCGCGAGCGTATAAACGGTGATCGGCGAAGTCGGCGGCGAGACGCCGCTCGCATTGCCTGCGCGCAAAATTCGGGTCACGGCGACGTTCGCCGTAAACCCTGATTCAACGGTGCTTAATCCGGCGACGGATGCGACGGGCACATCGGCCGGTGACGTGTACACGGTGTAGTAAGTGGCGCCGCCATAAATATCCCAGCTCCACTGAATACTCGTGGTCGATAGCGCCGCTCCCGCGAAGTTGCTGGGCGGCGAGGTGAGCGAGGACGTGACATAGGCGTTCGCCTGTTGTCCGGCCGTACTCGATTTCGTGTCGATGTCGGAGACAAGTCCCATGTCATCGACGCTCTTGATGGCCGCGTAATACGTAACGCCGCCGGTTAGACCATTCAACAACAGATATTCGGTCAATCCGGGGGCCGCCGGAGGAGGTTCTCCGGTGACGTCTTGCGCGATGTTCCACCATGTCGTCGTGCTTCCAACGCTGTCCGCCGAGAACGTCGCGATGCGGACGATGTAGGAAGTGACGGGGTTCTTGTCGCTGTAGATGTAGTTGTTTTCGTCAGGTGCTGTCCATTGCAACAGCATCTGGTTCGCCGCTCCGGGCATCGATTGCAAGTCGGTGACAGCCCCTGGAGGTGTCGTATCGAGCGGACGAATGACGACGGTCAACGAATCCGAAGTTGCCGCGAAGACAGCAGAGGTCCATCCGGAGACAAAAATGCCTCCGAAGGCAGCCAACCCAATACAGGCCGCCCTGCGAACAATACGCATGATGTTCGTGCTCACCTTATGTGTCACAAGGCAAGTCACTCCTTTGCTTTCGCATTCATCTCCTTCGTTAAGCCGTCATGGCTTCTCCTTTCTCATTGATCTCCTTTAGTTCGGTGCCACCGCGGTGAGCGTGATGGTCACGTTTTGAGCGACGCT
>CAYXDS010000092.1:5465-9758 GCA_964463805.1 uncultured Elusimicrobia bacterium
TATCGACCGCGTAGAACGCGTTCGGCGTGATGGTCACCGTCAATGAGTCACTTGTGGCGGCTCTTGCTATGTTGACGAACCCAAGCCCGAAGGCCAGGGCTAGTGCGACTTTGGTTAGGCGTTTCATTTGAGTCTCCTTTTTGTTCGTTTGAGTTTTTGTGAACAAATTAAACCGATTGAATAATCTCTGCATACTGTCGTTACCTCCCATGGCTTACTCCTTTACCGCGATGTACAAGCGCACCGGGGCGTCGAGCCAAAAGCCGGTCGAAAGCCCAGTGCGGATGAGCGCCGCGAATTTTTTTCCTTTGTATTTCGGATCGTTAGGAATCTGAATCACCGGCTGAAACACGGCGATCTGTTCCCCTTCGATATCTTCGTGATCTTTTTTGAAACTGACCCACGACGTATCCGGGATCGGTTCGTATCCGGCCGGTAACGTGAGTTGCGGTTGCCAATCGGCCGTGCTCAACTTCACCGACAACATGTCGGCCGAATAATTGGCGACGCGGATCGACTTGTTCTGTTCCTTCTTCGCATCGAATTTTTGTCCGATCGGGACATCGACGAGATAGAGCGCTTGCGGCGACACGTCGAAGTCGAGCTTCGCCATCGCTTTCTGGCGCTTTTCTTCCTTCAGCGATTCAGGCCCCGGCCCGATAGAGAACCGCAATTTGTTTTCGATCGCGACGCCAAGCAACCCCGTGCCCTCGGTGCGCGCTTTGATGATCGCCGTGAAATGGCGGCCGTTCAGCGACGGATCGTTCGGGATCGTGAGGAATAAGTCGAAGAATCCTTGGGCCTTCGCGCCGATCTTCATGCGCGGCGGCAACACGCTGACCCATGTCGGATCCGGAATCGCTTCATAAGGCGCATTCACGTGCCGTTTGTCTGGCGGTTCGATTTCAACCACGACTTCCACTTCGGCCGTGCTGCGGTTTTCGATGCCGAACGGGATGCGCAGCGCTTCGCGCAAGTTGTACGTCTTCCCGATTTCAGCGTTCTCAACGATCACGTCGCCGAAGCGCGCCGCGAGCCCGAGTCCCCATGAGGGGGTTTGCGCGATCAGGCCGAGCATGCCGATGATCGCGATGTGTCTTACTCGTTTCATTTGTGTGTCTCCTTTTTTAATTTCCATTCAAATCAATCCGGCGCCGTCGCCGTCACGGTGACCGTGATGTTCTGCGGGCTTGCGTCGGTCGTCGCATTCGGCAGCCGGAAATACAGCCACAGATGCGCTTGTCCGTTCGCATTGGGCACGGGCGGCAACGCGTCCATGTCCTTTGCGTCGAAATTCGAGTTGTTCTCAAAAAGATTCGTGGTGCCGTCGGTCGCGGAACTGCCGACGTAACGATTGGTGGCGTCGAGCATGTCGCTGCCCGACGCGCCGGGCACCGAACCGCTGAAGTAATCGGCGCTCTTGGTCGGCGCGCTCGAGCGGTTGACGGACGTGAACGTGGCCCAGGCCGCGAGCTTGTTCGGTTCGGTCGAAGCGGCGTTGTCGTCGAACGTCCACGCGGTGCCCGCCGAGGAAATTCCGCCCTGCACTTTGAGATCGGTGGTCGCGAACGTGCTCTGGATGCTGACGGTCGAAGGACGAACGGTTTGCGTGCTCGCGCCGAGATCGACCAATCCCATGTTCAGCGCGACGTTGGTGGTGTCGATGTCGACCGCGTAATAGGCGTTGGGCAAAATCGACACGGTGAGCGTGTCCGAACTCGCCGCCCAACCAAAGGCGGGAGCGAACAGCAACGCGAATATGAAGGCGCGTAATTTATTCATCAGTCGGGCACCGTCGCTATGGCATTAATGAGAATCTGTTGAGCCGCGCCGGTGGACGTGAGTCCGGGCATGCCCAACTTGAACCAAATTGTTACCGATTGACCGGGAGGGAGATCGAAGCAGGTGGTCGAACCTTTCGTGGCGACTGTCGACGAACAACGCAAATCGGTTCCATTTGTGAATTGGTCTTCAGCGCCGAAATCAGACGCAACCGGTTCGGTCGCATTCGCGATCACATGCAAAGTGAAACGGTCGGTGGCGGTGCTGGCCGCCAGCGCCCACGGCGTTCCAGTGGTGCCTGTCGTCGCATTGAAGTTGAATGTTTCGTTGACGTTACCGGTGTTCGTGACGACGATGCTCGTCGAAATCACGAGCGTGCTATTTAGGTTGATTGCTCCGGTGAGCGAGAGCGTGTTCGTCGACATTTGAACACCGAGCGTCGTGACTGTGGCCCAGTTCGTCGCGCCGTTCGAAATCGCGGAGAAGTTCTGATGAGTATCGCTCGTCCAGATCCGGAAGTAGTAAGTGCCGCCGCTGATCAGTCCGGTCAGCGTCTTCGCTTGAGAAGAGCCGGCCGCGACGTTCGTGGTGCCGATATCGATTCGATACACGTGCGCCGGTTGCGCGGCGGTCGGGCTCCAGGAATTTCCGGAGGCGAAGACCGTGTCGGTTGTGTACTGAATCGTGAAGCTCGAGTTAAACAATGTGCCAGTCGATGCATCTTCTCCAGGCGCAGTCCATTGCAACGCAAGAGTTCCACCGACGGAAGTGCGCGACGCGGAGAGATCGTTGATTGCGTCGGGTGGACCGAAATCCCAGTTCGTGTTATTGCCCGCATCGACGCCGGCCGGGTTGATTTGCATCAATGCGCCGAGCGATGCGTTCGAATCTTGGACCGACAGACTTGTCAGCGTTTGGCTCGAACCGGAGTATTTGAAATACCAGGTCGCATTGGACGAAACGGATCGCAGCAATATATTCTCGAAGTCGACGGAGCCGGTCACATATTGGGTCGTGCCGTTGGTGAAGTAGAGCGTGGTATTTGCTGTGACCGCGGTCAACGCGTAGAACGTGGTCGAGCCCGACAGCGTGTGGGAACCGGATCCGTTAAAAGTGACAGTGCCGGTGTTGGCGGTGAACACACCCGAATTGGACCAGTTGCCGCCGATGAGCAACGAGTTGGAGGTGGTTTGCACGACGGTTGCGTTCGAACCGATTGTAAGGTCTCCCTGCACGGTGAGGGCGGAACCGGGCAGATTTTGCGTGGCGGCTCCGGCCGGAGTCAAATCCAAATGACCAAACGTTTGAGCCGCAATCGTGATCGGCGAGGAGGTTTGCAAATAACGTGTTCGACTAGCGGCGCCGAAAGCATATGTGCCGAACGACGTCGGGAACGCCGAGGTGCCCGACATTTCAAACCTGGCGCCGTCGGCAACCTCGAAGGTGGCCGCCGCGTTGCCGGCGATCGCAAAGCCTCCGTTTTTGAATGTTCCGGATTGCACGCGCAAATCGCCGGTCACATTAGAAGCGGTGATCGCGGCGCCGAGTGTGACGCCGGCCGCGTTATTCAGATAAAGATTTTCATAGCCGTTGGCCGGGAAGAACTGGACGGTTTGCGCGGAGGTATCCGTGTAACTAACAGCGCTTCCCGTTCCGCTGGTCAACAATGTGGCCGACGGTGCGCTGAGCGTACCTCCCAAATTCAATCGACCGGCGCCGCCGGACATGTTGATCAGTTTCGTCGCGTTCGCGGATGCGGTGAACGAGATTCCTCCTGTCGCATTGAGCGTGCCGTTGTTGATCACGATACGCGATACGCGCGAGCTGATCGTATTCGATCCGAGGAACGATATGAGACCGGTTACCATGGCTGAACTGTCGTTGATATTCCATGAGTTGTTGCGGCTGGACGTAGTCGGTTGATTGAACGTGACGTTTCCGTTCACCGTGAGAGTGGCAGTGCTCAATTGGGTCAACGCGTTGTTCGTTCCCGGCGCGGCAAACGCGAGGCCCGCAACGGTCGCGTCGACGTTCAACGTGATCGTGACACCCGAATTGATCGTAACGATGTCGGTCGCCGCCGGTATCCCGCCGACACCCGTGCAATTGTTCCAATTCGAGCCGATGTTCCAATTGCCGCTCGCGACCGCGTTGCAAGAATTCGGGGCGAGAGTTTGCGTACTGCCGAGAGACGTGTACGCACTATCGACGCCGTAAACATTGGTGGCTTTCACGCGGGCGTAGTAAAGCGTCGCCAACGACAACCCTTCAATCGTGGTACTCACGTTGAGAGTCGTGGCACGGAAAAATTCTTCGGAAAGAAAGTCGCTCGCCGTAGCGAGTTCGACGGTATAGACCGTATAGCTCGGGTTGTTGTTCGCCAGCCAATTGACGGTCAACGACGAGTAATAGACGGCGGTCCATGTGGACGAAGGCGAAGCGGGATTATTGGCCCACGTGGCCGTGGTGATGGAAGCGGACCAAGCACTGGTGCTCAAGCCGACCACCGAC
>CAYXDS010000093.1:0-9706 GCA_964463805.1 uncultured Elusimicrobia bacterium
AGCCAATGATCTCGAGTACCGGAACGCCGAGGGAAATAAGCCATTATGGTTGTGAATTTGGTGTTGCGCGAAAAACTTTTCCAAGCGTGTTCAAACGACGGCTGCCGAACGATCAATGTCGCCGCCATGAGGTCGATCTGAGTGGTGGGCCCACCCGGATCGAACGACAAGACCGAATCTCTTACGTGCGTTGACGGCAAAGCGCGCGGAGTCCGATCCAAAAGTTTTTCGGGCTTCGCGACCAAATCCGCCGCAAAAATGGAACTGTTGATGATGGTAAAGCGATGATCGGCGACAAGGTATGGAATGATCGCTTCTAAAGACTCTCGAAAAACGGCGTTTTGATCATCCCGGAGCGGATAGATTAATTTTTCCATGATTTTTTCAAACTGAAACATGCGCTTGTCGTCAAGAAACCTTCGATCGTCCCAGATGTGCAGATACTCGACCAAAATAAACCGTCCGAATAGGGTGAACAATAAGTAATTGCGGTAAACGCTGGGCGGAAGAACGGCGGTAACCAGTCCCACCATCTCGCGATAGACTTTTAGAATGTCTTTTTCCGATTTGAGTCTCTGTCGCGACACATCCAAAATCGTATCGAAGTGCGAAAGCAAGTGGTGCCAATCGATGTCCGTGGTCGACAGTCGTCCGACGCCTTTGGGAGACGTCATCATCGCTTCTTTAAAATAATAATCCCGATGAGTTCCTTCGTTCTTCTTTTCGCTCAACTCGCCGAAAAACGCGTTTCCAATGACGTTCCGCGTGTGCCGCTGATAGAAATGACCGAAGTTCGTAACGACGCCCACAACCGCGAGCGGATTCAGATGCGCGATCAAACCGAGATAGGCGATAAAAACGTCGTTTTCAGCGGTCGTGGCGCCCGAGAAGAACAAAGAGGAATTATTCAACCATGTATCGAGCAACCGGTTGAAATCGGGAACGTCGTAGAGGTGCGGATCGCTTTTTTTCTGATCCTCACGAATATTCCGGATGATGGCCGAAACCACACGCCAGGCTTCCGGCGACACATCGCGGACGTGCCGCAACCTCGCATCGCTGAAAATATAATCGCCCCAAGGAGATATTCCTTTTAAAACGGTCTGAAGAATTTCCCGCACGATGGGATGCGCTTGAGCCTCTCTGGAGGCGGTTTGACTTCCGCTTGGTTCAAACGGTTTCAATGTGGCGGCCAGTTCTTCCTTCGTCATCTGGTTTCCCGCCAAATACTGATCGACGGCGTTGCGGCGTATGGTTAGATAGTCTTCCTCCTTTAATGTCGTCTCGGCATCCGACGAACGGATGTACCGAAACAGACGCGTCCAAAATGCGTCAAAGAATTTATCTCCGACTCCAATATTGGTCGATTCGAGGATTTTGTTATGGATGAAGATTTTCAACGCATTGTCCGGATCAACAGACACCAGCGCCTTAACCCAAGCTTCAATGGCGGATTGATTTGAAATGCTTCCGCCCATTTTCATCGGATCATGAAAATGATCGGCGATACTTTTGAGCGTCCACGTCAGCGGCCGATTCCCCGTTTCAATCTCAGACAACACCAACGCATTGACCGCTGGGCTTTTATAACGCAGCACAGTCCGCACAAGCAACGTCATTTCCGGTCCGAACGCTTCGATTTTTTGATCCGGCTGCAACGGATTTGTCATGCCTTTTCCGTAAGGAAGATAGCGCGTCAATCGGATCAAGGCCAAGACATCGTCTTCGGAGTACGAATTCATGTTCGAATTCCATCGGTTCTCTATGGTTTGTAAGAAAAGGTACGGCCATTGCCATGCCATTGATCGAATCTGCCACCTTTCTTTGGAACCGAATGAACTTTCTCGAGAAAAACGGACAAGCATTTCATTCCAAAAGCGAATAGCGTCAGAATGATTGGCGGTGACGGGAAGACGCAACACAATTGCAAAAGAACCGTCGATGAAGGATTTTTTCTTGGTCTTTTTTTCTTCGTTCTCAAAGCCGTCCAATAATCGCTTAACGAGTTCAAAACCATCGTAATGCGTATCGGGAACGAGCCCACTCGTCAAGCAAGCCGCTTCTAGGAGAAAATTTTCTTTTTCATCTTCAGAAAGATGCTCATACGCTGGGCGCAGCGTGGCGACGAGGTTATTTATTTCATTCTTTTCTGCTTCGATTGTATCGACATCGATATCTCCCGCTGCATTTAAATCGCGCGCCGCAACGGCTGCTTGCACATAGGCACGATAGAGCACATTTAAAACAGCGGATGAACCAGCCAATTCTGCGGCTTTCTCTTGGAAAACGGCATTCGTTGATTTCTGCACTTTCTTGCATTTTCCGGGAAGGAGATTGAACGATGTGTAGGCGGCGAACAGTTCTTCGAACGTTTCCGCCGTCGGCATCAACTCACGAAGCGCTTTCTCGGTCCTCACCTGCTTCAACGATTTAAAGAAGCGAACGTTGTGTGGATCCTGCTCCATCTCTTGAAGAGCCGCCGCACTGAAAGACTGACCTTCGGGATTTAGCGTCGGCAATTCCCACGCGATCAAGCGAGTGGACCGAATGCGCTGCTGAAAAGCGGGATGGTCTCCGAACGGCGTTTGCGGAATATGGTGCTCACGCACGTACTCGTCCATGGCCTCGAAGGCGCGCGGCGCTTCGAGAATATTATAGAGAGCCATCATTTGTTGCGGAGGCGCCATCAGAGCCATCGCGCCTTCGTCGGCGTTGATCTCGTCCGTGTGCGTCTTGGCGCGCCGTGAAATGAAAACGTTCCGCTCGAGAGGACGGCCCTCGTCGATATCTTGGCGCCCCTGAAGAATATGAACGATTTCGTGGGCCAAAATGAAAGCGATCGCGTCCTTGGCGCCCGCATATTTTTTCTTCTTGTAATAATCGGAGATGACGCGAAGCGCGCCGATGCTGATCACAACTGTATTGTGATGCCTCAGCATATACGCGTTTAAGCCCGGCTCTCCGGAGATGTAAAGTCGAAATCTATCAGGAACAAGACCGGCCGAAGTTAAAAGTCGGTCGTAGACTTCACGGACTTCGCCATAGAGGACGCCGTAATCGCCGACGGACTCGTTCCAGCCGGCCTGAAAACCGGGATTCACGCCGAAAAGACCATCCTTCCGATGAGTCTTGTAAAGAAAATCTTCCTTTACGCCGGCGTCGAGAATATATTTCTCAAACTCATCCTCGGCTTTGAGAACGGCCGGCTTCGAAGAGCTGTCCGTGATTTCGGAAAGGATGCTCGACACGGTGATTTGAGAGGTGATCGTCGAAAACGGCAACAATGCGCCGAAGGGCGTGAGCAGGCGCATAACCCAAACAAAATGGTTGTAAACGAAGTGAGCTCCTATGACGAGGAACGCGGCCCCCAATCCGAACGAAGCGAGATGTTCCGGCCACAACAACATCGACCCGAAAACAAACCTGAGCGCGAAAATAAAAAAGGTTTGCCCGACGCTTAAATTATGGTCCCGCGCGAACCAATAGGCGATCAATGCATTGAGTCCCCACATTAGAATCAACCCCACCATCGAGTTAAGCGCGCCGGGACAAAAATATGCCAATAGCAGAAGCGGCACGTGATAACGAAATTCCACGGCGACCGTGAGAACTTCTCGGGTGAATTCATATTTTTCTTTGGAAGATCCTGAAAAATCAAGCTGTGCCCAGAAGTTTTTCAGATCCGCGAACAGCCTAGGTCCATTTTTCTTAAAGCTCTGACACATCACCCATATGAGAATGCCGACCCAGCCGACGACGGTGAAAAGTTTAGGCTCCGACAAAGCGGCTTTGAGGAAAGATGCGGCCAAATAACCACTTAAAATCGCCACGCTGACTTGCACGATCTTGTTTTCTACTTCGCGCACAGTCAACCGTACCCATGGACCGTCTTGATCTTGAAGCTCGACTTCAAGCGGACCTGCAGATCTCGCTGCGACGAATCTCGTCCGCACCAATTTCCATGCGTCCGTCACATAAGCGGCCAAGATGGCGCAAGCCCCCGGAACTCCGGCGGCAGGATTCTTCGCAAGGAAAAGTTTTTCACCGTCAAACAGCTTGTCGAGCGGCGTTTTCTGTTGCGTGAACGCGCTTAGATAAGCGGAACCGTTCGCCGTGTCGACCTTCGTAATCTTAGGAGTGAATGTGAGCACCGTGTAACCGGCGTCTTGGAGTTTTTGATCGATACCGGTCGAATGAAATCCGCCGGTGACGAGAACGGACACGCGCGCGGATCCGGCTTTGGCCAAAAAGTTTTCGGCCATTTTCCGGTCACGGATCTCTGCCTCTCGGTAGAAATCTTCGAATGCGCGTAGGGGCGGGCCTCCGTGCCCGCCCGCCGCCATGCGCACACCGGAGGAATCGTGCGGTTCGGGCCGGCGCAGAGGCCGGCCCCTACGATAGGCGATCCATTCGTCTCTTGTTAATGAAAAATCCAACAGTTTTCCGACCAAACGCAGATCTTGCGACTTTGCGATCAACTCTCGCTCTTCAGTCTCTTTGATCAACGATTCATAAACATTCCGCTCCGCCGTTTGAATATCGCCGATGAGTTTCTCGGCATCGATTTGGTCGGACAGAAACACGTAACGCAAATATTTTTCCATCGCAGGAAACCGCGACAATGGAACGCCGTGAACGTCGCAAAGTTTTTTCAGATAAGAATAAAAATCCGCATGCGCGACCGCGCCAGCGCGATAGGACGAACCAACGGCAAGCAATTCTTCCGACTGGCCTTTTTTCAACGTGAGGACAAGTTGAGACAACAAACGCGACCGTTCGGTCTCAACTTTTGAGAAGTTAAGTGCTCTTTCCAAACGAAGCGCTTCGAGAAAAGACTTTATTTCCGGAGAAAGTTCAGAGTTTCGTTCGGAAAGAAGTTCAACATATTGTCCCATCGGCAATTGACCTTGCCGATAAGACTCCGACTTCCGGTCGAAGATCAGCAATTCTGGATTGAGCGTGGCCTTCTTTTTCACGTTTAATTCGCGTTCTTCCGCGGCCAATTGTCGTTTGTACGTTTGCCGCAGCGGCTCCGATCGGCGGACCGCGGCGACGTTCGCGTCATAATGCACTTTGTCGTCGATACCTATGATGGGCGGAACCGCCGACGAGCTCACGAACGCGGTATGCACGGGACCGGAAATTCTGTTTTCTTGCAGCAAGTAATCGGCGACTTTCTTAACGGCGTCGTGTCGCGGGAAATTCCGGAAAGCGCTCAAGTCGATCGGCTCAAACGCGCCTTCAAGCGCGATGAGGTCCGCTTGTTTGTTGTCGATAAGCGATCGGACCGTGAGCCCGATGTTTCTCTGAGCTTCCGGATTCATATGCACGTCTTGGATATGAATAACGACTTTGTTGTTCTTGTTTTGCGATGGGACCGACACCTTACGAATGTTTCCGTAAATGCTCGGCAAGCTTTTAAGGACCGGCAAAGGCAACGATTTTTCAAACCGATGCGGCACAAGAGATTGGACCGGAGGCAAATTAATCTGAGGCGGCGCGATTTGGAACGCGCGTCGCTGTTCCCATAAAGTGGTCTCAGGCTTGTGCGCGAACGCGCAATTCGTGGCGAAATAAGTGACGACCAAGGTCACCGATAACACGCGGGGAAAAAATCGGATTTGCATCCGGAAATTCTAAAAAAGCAGGGTTAATTTCGAATTAAAGGGGTGTAAAGCTTTAGTAACAAAATGAGCCTGAAAATTAGGCCAATTCGTAATTCAACAACGAGAGCGCGACCAGACCGGCGGTCTCAGTCCGCAACGTCAACGCGCCCAACGAAACCGGCCAACATTTGCGCGCGGCGATCCAGGCCGATTCGGAATCGGAAAAACCGCTCTCCGGCCCCACAATCACATTTATTTTTCGCGGAGATTCTTCACGAAACCTACTCAGTACCACACGAATCGACTCAGCATCTGAGGCAACATTGAGCCATAGCGAAGCGGTATTTTCGAGCCGATCGGAAAGAGATTTTAGATCGACGACCGCCGAGATAACGGGGATCGTCGCCCGACCGCATTGCTTAGAAGCCGCCTCGGCCAAGCGCTGCCAACGGTCACTTTTATCGGTGCCTTTGAGTGGGTTTTTCTCGCTAACGAATGGAAGGATTGCATCGACGCCGAGCTCAGTGGCCTTTTCGATCACGAAATCGAACTTCGACCCGCGCGGCAACCCTTGCAGCAGCGTAACGGACATCTTCTTTGAGTCAACGCTACGCTCCATAATTCGTCCGCGAACGACCGGATCAACCAGCGTTACCTGCGCCTGATAGCGCGTGCCGACGCCATCGAACAAAGTAACGACATCGCCGATTTTCTTGCGGAGAACGCGCGCCACATGGTGGGATTCTTTCGGATCAAGCGAGAACGACTCGCCTTGGACATTTTCGGGGCTAACAAAAATGTGGGACACGTTGATAACTCCTCGTTTAATTCGTCATTCCGACAAATGTCGTCTTCCCGGCCCTGCGATGGGTGCAATTGAGAACAAACAACGTAAGCCGGGATCCAGCCTTTCCGAAGATTGGTGCTATACGAGAAACAATACAGCCATTATCACAATTGCACCTGTCTCGAGAACGACTGGGTCCCGGCTTACATTGCTTCTAGTCGGTCACACCGGCCGCAGGGCCGGGACGACGACTTAACTAACTACCGAACACGCGTTTGAAAACACCGTCGTCCTTGCCAAGGTTCATCTCGCCTTGCTTGGCCGCGAGGTCCTGGATCAGCTTCTTTTCTTCTTTTGAAAGCTTTTTTGGAACATTAACCTGCACGCGAACGTACAAATCCCCTCGCGAACGCGCCTTCAGCTGCGGAAGCCCGTGATCGGAAATACGGAAATGAACGCCGGGTTGCGTACCGGCCGGAATCTTCAACCGAACGGTGCCGTCAATTGACGGAACATCAATTTCTCCGCCCAACGCGGCCATCGGGAACGAAATGGTGGCATCGGTGATCAAGTTGGCGCCGTCGCGTTCAAACCTTTTATCTTCTTTTACGTGGACGACCACATACAAATCACCCGCCTGAGCGGCACGCTCGCCAGCTTCGCCGGCGCCCGAGACGCGTAACGTGGTGCCATTCTCGACACCAGGCGGAATCCGCACTTTAACTTTGCGATTACGATGAACGCGACCGGATCCCGAACAATTCTGGCAAGGGTTTTCGATGATTTCGCCATATCCGCGGCAACGCGGGCACGTTTGCGCCATCGTGAAAAAACCATGCGACACCCGAACTTGTCCACGACCTTTGCAATCGGGACATTGTTTCTTGCCGGAACCCGGCTTCGCGCCACTCCCCGAACAAACGTCGCATGTTTGCAGATTTGGCACATCGAGCGTGACATCGGTGCCGGTCATCACATCGTTCAATGTAACTTCGCGATCAACGCGCAGATCGCGCCCTGGCTGTCCGCCCCCCCCACTCCGAGCGCCCCGTCCCCCACCACCAAACGCTTGGTCGAACATGTCGCCGAAGATATCGCCGAGATCAGCGAAACCTCCGCTGAATCCGCCGGCGCCGCCCTGGAATCCACCTCCTCCGGCGCCTTGATTCACGCCGGCATGACCGAACTGGTCGTACGCCTGCTTCTTCTGCGGATCGGACAGCACACTGTAGGCCTCGTTGTATTCCTTAAACTTCTCTTCGGCCTGCTTATCGCACGGATTTTTGTCCGGGTGATATTTGATCGCGTGCTGACGAAACGCGGTATTTATCTGATCGGGCGTCGCATCGCGCGGCACGCCTAGCAGTTCATAGTAATCGCGTTTGGCCATCCGTTATTTTTTGCCTTCGTCGACGATTTCAGCGTCAACAACGTCGTCCGATCCCTTGCTCTTTCCGTTGCCGTTCGGAGTTGCACCGTCCGAAGCGGCGCCACCGGCCGCGCCTTGCTGTTTCTCAGCAGCGGCTTTGTACATTTGTTCGGCAAGTTTGTGCGACGCCTTCAGCAATTCGTCTTTCGCGGATTTTATTTTCTCGAGATCTTCGCCTTTCAACGCTTCTTTCACATCGGCGGCCGATTTCTCGATCTTCTCTTTCTCTTCTTTTGCGATCTTATCGCCTGCTTCCTTCAACATGTTCTCGACATTGTAGACCACGCTGTCCGCTTCGTTTCGAACCTCGATTTTTTCCTTGGTCTTCTTGTCTTCTTCGGCGAACTTCTCCGCTTCTTTAACCGCTTTCTCGACGTCCTCTTTATTCATCTTCGTGGACGCGGTCACCGTGATGTTCGTAGTCTTGTTCGTGGCCAAGTCCTTCGCGGTCACGTTCAAGATGCCGTTCGCATCGATATCGAACGTCACTTCAATCTGCGGAATGCCGCGGGGCGCCGGCGGAATGCCGGACAAGTCGAAGTTTCCAAGCGACACGTTATCTTTCGCAAGTGGACGTTCGCCTTGCAACACGTGCACGGTCACGGCCGGCTGATTGTCGGCCGCCGTTGAAAAGATTTGCGACTTTTTGATCGGAATCGCGCTGTTGCGTTCGATCAGCTTCGTGCTCACACCGCCCAGTGTTTCGATGCCGAGCGACAAAGGCGTCACGTCGAGCAACAACACGTGTTTCACGGTTTCATCACCGCTCAACACGGCCGCTTGTACGGCGGCACCCATCGCAACGCATTCCATCGGATCAATGCCGCGTTCCACTTTGCGGCCGACCGTGTCTTCGACGAATTTCTGAATCACCGGCATGCGCGTCGGACCGCCGACCAAGATAATTTTCGTGACTTGGCTCGCCGTCAATTTCGAATCCGAAAGAGCCTGTTCGATCGGATGCTTGCAGCGATCGACGATCGGCTTTACAAGCTGTTCGAGTTTCGCGCGACTCAATTTCTGCGTCAAATGCTTCGGACCCGACGCATCGGCCGTAATAAACGGCAGGTTGATGTCTGTCTCGAGCGTGTTCGACAGTTCAATTTTCGCTTTCTCGGCCGCTTCTTTGAGGCGCTGAGTGGCCATCGCGTCATTGCGCACGTCGACGCCGCTCTCTTTCTTGAATTCTTCGGCGATGTGGTCGATCAGGATTTTGTCCATGTCGGTTCCGCCGAGCTGAGTATCGCCGGACGTCGACAACACTTGGAACACGCCGGCGCCAAAGTCCATGATCGTCACGTCAAGCGTTCCGCCGCCCAAGTCGAACACGAGAATTTTCTCATGCGCGTCTTTCTTATCGATGCCGTAAGCCAAGCAAGCGGCGGTCGGTTCATTGATGATACGCACCACTTCGAGTCCGGCAATCGTGCCGGCGTCTTTCGTGGCCTGACGCTGCAAGTCGTTGAAATACGCGGGCACCGTAATGACGGCCTTCTCGACTTTATCGCCGAGAAACGCTTCGGCGTCACGTTTCACTTTCTGCAAGATGAACGCCGACAATTGCTGCGGCGTAAATTCTTTTCCATGAACCTTGTATTTATGATCGGTTCCCATTTTGCGTTTGAACGTGGTCAACGTTCCTTCGGGGTTCGAGACCGCTTGCCGGCGCGCGGGTTCTCCGATCAACAATTGCGATTCACCGCCTTTCGTGAACGCCACATAAGACGGAAACGCTTTCCCGCCGAGCGTCGTGCCTTCGGCCGAGGGAATAATGGTCGGCTTTCCGCCTTCCATCACCGCCGCCGCTGAATTTGATGTTCCTAAGTCAATGCCAATGATCTTTGCCATAACGTCCTCCTTAAATTTCTATTGCTTCGCCGCTAC
>CAYXDS010000094.1:0-9681 GCA_964463805.1 uncultured Elusimicrobia bacterium
CAGCGTTCAACGCGGAGAAAAAACTTCCAATAGTGATTGATGATCTCCATCGACATCTGCCTTACGCCAAAATTATTGTTGTTAATGATGGGTCAACGGATGGAACAGGGACGGTCGTGGGCGGGAGAGAGAACGTTATTATGATCCAGTCTTCCGTCAATCGCGGCGTCGGCGCTTCGTTCAAGGAAGGCATCGCGCGCGCTCTTAAGGAGGGCGCCGATGTGATTGTGACGGTTGGCGCGGATAATCAAAGGGATGTAAGGGATATAAAAAATCTCGCTCAGCCGGTTCTGGCGGGCGAATGCGATATGTCCATCGGCAGTCGCTTCATCGATCCATTGACCCGTTATCAAATTCCATTCAAGCGAAGATGGGGCAATATTTTAATGACCCGCGTTTTAAACGTCGTTCATCGTTCGAATTTCACCGACGTTACGGCTGGGTTCAGGGCTTTTGCTCCAAATATAGCGTCGGACCTGGACGGGTTGGCGGATCGATACCAGTTTGATTCAGACCTGTGTATTCGTGCGATCCAAAGGAAATATCGGACAAAAGATATTCCGGTGAAAATTTTCTATCCGGCGGGCCACACGCGGATGAAGAGTACGATAGCGACAGGACTTTCGATTCTCTTCATTATCTTTTGGCGAAGACTGTTTCCTCTTAAGTAACGGCCAGTCGCCGCACCGTGGCGAAATTCTTTTCGTCCACCGGCTGCACCGACAACCTCATTCCCCGTCGAAGCACGAGCATGTCTTTGAGCTCTGGCGTCCCACGCAATTCATCCAACGAAACCAGCCTTGGAAATTTTTCGACAAACTCCACCTCAAGCATAAACCATAACGGTTTTTCCTTGGACGAGCGTGGATCGTAATAATCGCTTTTCGGATCCCACGACGTGTGATCCGGGATCGCTTCCTTGCACACGCGCGCAAGGCCCGCCACGCCCGGCGGTTTGCAGCTCGAGTGGTAGAACAAGATCAAGTCGCCGATGCGCATGTCGCGCATGTAATTGCGCGCTTGGTAATTGCGCACGCCGTCCCATGGCGCGTGGCCTTTTTTCTTCAGGTCGTCGATCGAAAAAACGTCGGGCTCGGTTTTCATGAGCCAAAATCGCTGCGGGTTAGAAATGTTAATCTCCTTGAATGAAAACAGCGTCGTCGCCTGTCTTGAAACGCGCATCGGACAAATCTCGGTCTGTCGCTCCGGTCTGGATCGCGGGGATAGGCCTCGCCGCGCCGGCCGAACCGGTGCCGCAGAAGAAAACGCTCGAGTTCATCTTATCCCGTTTTAACATCAACGAACGCACGAAACAACTGTACAAGCGCACGTTGTCGAACGCGTCGATCGCCACCCGCCATTTCTCGTTAGAAAAACTCGATCAAGTGTTGGATCAAGACCACGACCGCAAAAACGCGCGTTTCGAATCCGAAGCGGTACGGTTGTCCACCGAATCGTTGACGCGCGCTCTCGCGGCGGCCGGCACGTCGGCGCACGCAATCGATTTTGTCGTGGTAACCACGTGCACCGGTTATATTTGTCCGGGATTAAGCACGCGACTTGTCGAAACGCTTTCGTTGCGGCCGAACGTTCGCACCGCGGATTTGGTCGGCATGGGATGCGGCGCCGCGGTGCCGGCAATAGAGCTCGCGCATAATTTTCTCGTGGCCAATCCGGAGGCAACGGCGGCCGTCGTTTGCACCGAAATCTGTACGGCTGCGATGGTGTCGAACGATGAGATCGATATCGTTATTTCAAATACGATCTTTGCCGACGGTTCCGCAGCGCTGCTGTTGACCAATGCGTCGCGTGCCGAGAACGGCGATCCGGCGCCGCATGTGCGCGCCTTTAATTCACTCCTGATTCCCGAGTGGCGCGATACGCTACGGTTCCGCAGCGACCAAGGTCATCTGAAAAACGTGCTCGGTAAAAACGTGCCTGAACAAGCGGCGCGGGCGATGAAGATAATTTCAGAGGGGCTCTGCTCACCCGATCATTGGATTTTGCACGCGGGTGGGGCGAAAGTGCTGGATGCGATCGAAGCTCACCTTGCATTGGCGCCGGACCGGTTGCTCACGTCGCGATCGGTGTTGAAAAAATACGGCAACATGTCGTCGCCGACCGTTTTGTTCGTTCTCGATGAATTCATGAAGCAGCGTTCGCCGCGGCGCAACGAACGTGCGTTGCTCGGTTCGTTCGGCGCCGGTTTCTCGGCATACGGAGCGATGCTCGAATGGATTTAACGCAGCGGATCGATTGTCTCGAGTTGATGGACACTCAAACGTTATCGCCCGCGGTCATGCGCGATACGCTCGCATTCCTTAGCGTGACGAACCGATATTTCGGCGGAGCTGCGGTGGTGTTGTCCCGTTTGAAGAATTGGTCCTCGCGGTGGCGACGAGATCAGACGATTCGAATTCTCGATGTGGGAACCGGCGGCGCCGAGATTCCAATGGCGATTATCGAATGGGCGAAAGAAGCCGGTGTTCGCGTGCAGGTGACGGCCATCGATCTTGTTCCCGAAGTCGTCGATATTGCACGTGAAAATGCGCGCGCTTTTCCTGAAATTTCCGTGCAGTGCGAGGACGTTTTCGAATTAAACGACGAATTCGATTACGTGGTCGCTTCATTGTTGCTGCACCACATTCGTCCGGCGGACTCGACACGCTTGCTTCGTCACTTCGATGAAATCGCGCGACGCGGCATGATCATCAGCGATCTTTTGCGATCCTCGGCCAGTTATTGGGCGGTATCGGCCTTGAGTCATTTGATCGGCAACAAAATCGTTCGGCACGACGGGCCGCTTTCGGTAAGGCGCGCGTTCCGCATTGCTGAACTTGAATCTCTCGCGCGCGAAGCGAACCTTTCGTATGTGCGCGCGAAAAATGAACCGTGGTTCCGCGTGAGTTTGGCCGGAGAAAAAATATGAGACATGCCACCGTCGTTGGAGCCGGCCCTGCGGGATTAAGCGCGGCAATCGGCCTGGCGCGTTGCGATTATAAAGTGACGGTGCTCGAACAGCGTTCGCAATGGCAGGAGCGCGTGTGCGGCGCGTTCATGAACCCCGAAGCGGTCGCGCACTTGGAATGGCTCGGCGTGAAAAATGAAATCGATCGCGAATCAGTAACAGTGCCCGATGTTTTGGTCACGTACGAAAATGAAGAACGAATCGTGCCGGTCGGTGAAAACGGCCGTAGCGCCCTTGCCATTCCGCGCAAACAAATGGAACAGATTTTGGCGAATCGCGCGCATGCGGACGGCGTGGTCATCGAAATGGGGAAACATTATCGCGATGAACCCATTGAGGGCGTTACTATTTTTGCCAACGGCCGTTTCTCGGGACATGTCCCCCGTAGCCCGCAGGGCGAAGGGGGATGGTACGGCTGGAACGCGACATTTGAAAATGTCGGCGTGCGTCCGGGACATATGAGCTTAAATTTTTATCGCGGCGGCTATGTGGGCACGCTTACGTTTGCCGATGGACGAACCAATATCTGCGGATTGGTTCGTCGTGAAGATAATAAACCGTTAGCGTGGGATCGCGTCTACGAACGCGCGTTGAATGAAAGTCCATCGCTCACGCGGCTCATGCGGTTGTCGCGACGGGCCGGTGAATGGCGCGGCGTCGGGCCATTGCCATTCGCGCGCGATTTGAAAGATTTTGGAGACGAAACGATTCGTGTCGGCGATGCGGGCGCGGTCGGTGATCCGTTCATGGGAGAGGGGAATGGCCGTGCGCTCGGGGCGGGCCCTTTGTTGCATGCGACGGTATCGTGCTCGGGGGGCATCGACGCGCGTATTTACCGAGAATTATGGCGCGACGCGTATCGCGTTCGTTTCGAGATTGGTTATTGGTTCCGAGCCGCGCTTGCCCGGCCCGCGTTATTCTCGTATATCGCGCGTTTCTTGTTGCGTCGTCCGCGCCTGTTGCGTCGAGCGACACCCTATTTTCATACTGGTTTTTTAGTAAAAGCGAGGGGCTTATCATGAGTACGGAAACAACACAAAAGACGTATCACATTCGAAATTCGGAGAAATGCTACCGGTTCAAACCCGACGCGTTTTGTTCGCACGCGCCGGCGAACCGAGGGATATACGAATTGGTGACGTTCGATGAACAACAAAATCCGATGGTTCTGTACGTGGGCGCCGCATTTGAGAAGGGGATTCTTGAAAGCCTCGAGGCGCACGCGGCCGGCACCGCGCAACCGACGGCCGAAACATTGTTCGCGAAATACCCAAATCTTTATTTCGATTATTTAATCGAGATGGACGCGAAAACCAAAGAAGACGCGCAAGATATTTACTGGTGGATCGTGCAGAAGCACAAACCCCCGTTCAACGACGTCGCGAACATTAAACATTCGGGTCGTTACTCCTCTATCGAGGTCGTAGAAAAATCGTAGTGTCTTCCACCACCTCTCTATTATTCCTTTACATGGTGCCCGGCACCGGCCATCAGAAAGCGGCCGAGGCGATCATGGAGGCGGCCACGCAAATGGACCCGCGCATCGACTGCATCAACGTCGACGCCGGACATCAAACGTTTCCTTTGCTCGGCAAGGTCGTCAACCGCATGTATCTTCATATGCTGAAACGCGCGCCGTTCATTTGGGAATATCTTTACGATAATCCAAACGTGGCGGAAGCGACGCGCGACGCGCAAGAGCTGCTGCGATTGGCGGGTTCGTTGAAACTTAAAAAAATGCTGCGGAAAGTGCGGCCGTCGGCGGTCATTTGCACGCAAGCGATGCCCGCGATCGCAATCGCGGCTGAAAAGCGGACGGGCCGTTATCGCGGCCCCTTGATCGGCGTGGTCACTGACTTCGGCGTGCACGGTTATTGGATTCTGCCGGAAATTGATTTGTATTTGGTCGGGCATGACGATGTGAAGCGCGAATTGATTCAACGCGGCGTCGCGGCCGAGCGCATCCGCGTGACCGGCATTCCGATTCGCCCGAAATTCGGCGAAACGGTGGACCCTTTCCAAGCGAAACAGAAATTGAGGTTGAATCCGAACAAGAAAACGCTTTTGATTATGGGCGGCGGTCACGGTCTCGGGCCGCTGGATGAAATCGTCGCATCGATCAAGACGATGCCGATCAACATCCAAACGGTGATCGTGTGCGGGAAAAACCGCGGCGTTCAAAAGAAAATTTTAAAACTCATCGGCGGCGATCCGGACTTTCATTTGTACGGCTATGTAAAAGATACGTCGGTGTTGATGAGTGCGTCCGACATTTTGATTACGAAGCCGGGCGGTCTCACGTGTTCGGAAGCGCTTGCCAAAGAATTACCGATGATCGTAACGAGTCCGATCCCGGGTCAAGAAGAACGCAACGTTCGCTTCTTGCTCAAGTATCAGTTGGCGCGGCTCGCGCAATCACCCGAAGATTTGCTGCACACGTTGATCGATTTGGTGCGGCATCCGAAAAAAATCGCATCGATGCGGCAGCGCGCGCGGTTGATCGCGAAACCACATTCGGCGTGGGAAGCGTCGCGTTTGATCTTCGACTTGGTCAATCGACGCGGTTCGTTCGCGCCGCCGATCCGCTGACGTCATGCGTTCATTCTTTCACGACGCGCTGCAAACCGTCGGTGCGTATATCTTCGAATTTCTTACTTGGTCGCTCTCTCATTTTTCGGTGAAATGGCGCTATCGAATTACGTCGCGATTGGGCGCGTTGTTCGGACTGCTGGCCGTGAACATGCGCGCGGCGCTCGAAGGAAACATGCGCGTATTGTTCGAAATGGAAAACGAACAACTGGGGCCCGCCACGCAGACGATCTTCCGCAATTTCGGCATGACGTTGTGCGATTTCTTTTTGCCGGACCAAGTGCACGTTCATGTACCGGACCGCGCGAAGCTTGAAAAAATTCGCGAACAGCACCCGGGCATCGTGTTGCTCACGTTTCATATGGGCCATTGGGAATTGGGCGCGCGCACGATGCAGAAATGGGGCTGGCCGGTGACGGCCGTGTATCAACCGTACCGGAACAAGCGGTTCAAACGCTCGATTGAAAGCCGCCGCGCGCCCGGCGTGAATTTCATTCCGGTTGGCGGTCAGGCCGCGAACGGCGTGCGCGCGGCTCTCCGACGCGGCGACGTGGTCGCGATGCTCGGCGACTTGCCGTTCGGCGAAGACGGCGCCAAAGTGAATTTGTTCGGCCATCAGGTTTTGTGGCCGAAAGGACCCGTGGTGCTCGCGATGCGCGAAAGGTGCCCGATCGTGGTGGCGGTGGTCGTTCGCACGGGCCGCGGCGAATACACGGCGTTTATCGAAGATCCGATCATCCCCGAGGGTCGAGGCAAAGCCGAAGTCCAAAAAATGGTCCAAGACGTCGCCGACAAATTCGGCAAATTCCTGCCCCAATACGCGTCGCAGTGGTACCGGTTCCGCCGGTTCGAATTCGTAACCGACGATCAACCGGTAAATCGCATAAGCAGCAATCGTGCGACAGGCAAACACACGAAAAACGAAACGACGCAGAGCGCGAGCAGCCGAAGCTCCGACCGATACGCACGATAGAGAAAATAAATTCGACTCGCGCCGATGAAAAAAAGAGCGGTGATCAACGGCTCAATGTAGGACAAATACCTTCTTTCCGGCATGCCGATCAGGTAGACAGAGACGAAAAAGACGCCGATCAAATAAAGAAAAAAATCTATTTCCCGCTGAGAAGAAACTCGCCTTATCAATAACGCTGAGAACAGTCCGGCGATAAACATCAGGTAAAGAATTGAATCGGTCACAAACATCAATTTTGCGAAACCGGCGGGCAATTGCGTTAAAAACGGCCCCAAGATGCCGAAGAAAATTTTTTTGAACCAGAAAATTTTCTTAATGAGAACGCTGGGATCTTCGGCGATCGCGGCTAAACCTCTGCGATAAAAATAACCTTGGTTGTAAAACGGCTCTTTCGTGTTGATCGCCTTCCAGTTCGGCTCATCCCACGCGCCGGGGGAATAAACCCAAAAGTTTCCATCGGGAGGCTCGCTCGTGATTTTTTTAACTCGCCCCCAACCTTGGAAAAAATTAACGCCGCCGTTCACACCCAAACCGGCCAACTTTCCGTTGGAAATGTGGTAGTTCTCGATCGCCGCCAAAAACAACACCCCGATGAGACCGGCCGCGAAAACCGTCATGACGCCGTTCTCTTTGCCCGACTGCCGTGAATAGACATACCAGAGAAAAATGGGAATAAATAGGATGAAGGACGGTTTTGCCGCTACGACGACGCCCAAGAGCAGCCCCGCTCCGAAAAGAGCCGGTTTCCGATAGTCTTCCGTCACCAGCACGCTCATCACAATGATGAGAAGCGGCGTGGCCAAATTGTCGGGAAGAATCAACGCATTAAGATTCAGTGCGGTGTATGAGAAGCAAAAAAAGAAATGCGTAATCAGCGCCGCGTATCTTCCGCCTGAAATGCGCAGCACCATCCGATAGAGAAATACCGACGAAATACAATGAAGCGCTGCGTGAAAAATGATGGTGCTGTGGAGCGCGTACGAGTACAGCCCCAAATAAAAAACGGCCTGTAGAAAGAATCCGAGAAGGTAAATATAGAACGGAGGGAAAATCGCGAATTGCGAAAGCGACATCGCGTCTCCCCAATTATGACGGAACGCTCCGACAAAATAAACGGCCATGTCGTTTCGAACAGAGTCTTGAAAAGAAGTGAAATAAAACACGTAGATGATTTTGAAAATAAACGCGGCAACGGCGATCACGCTGACCCGCCAATTGTCTTTTAACCAAATAGACTTTTTTAAGGACGTTTCGATCGTAGATTCCATGCGGGAATGATTTCTTCTGTCTCCGCTCCGGGTTTCGTCCAAGACAGCATCAGGCAACAATTGCCGAGACGGTTGAAGTATTCAATTTGGATTTTATGCGGTCCTTTGGTTAAAACGGCGTCGGCCGAAAATTTGACGCTGTCGTGGTCGGACCATTCGTTGATAAGCGTATTATCGTCAACCGTCAATCGTATTCCGTCGTCGGCGATGACGGACAGTTTGTAAACGCCGTCGGCTGGCGCCAGCAGAGCCCCACTCCAACGAGCCGAAAAGTTCTCTCCAGGAATATAGGGGGACATTTCGAGGTAATGATGAAAGTTGAGCGTTTTGTGGTTGCTCGTGAGCAGGAACTCGTCGAAATTCACTCCTTTGTAAAAGTCGGCCGACAGTCCCCACTTGCCGAAGAACGCAAACAAGACGACGCAGAGAAGAACGCCGGCCGTAAATAAAGCCGATGCGACGATTTTCAACGCACGTTCTATTTTTTTTTGCGAGTGCGATTTGTTGCTTTGGCGAAATTGCCAGATGCCGTCGAGTATCGACGAACGAACCAGCCCGAGAAACTGCGGGTATTCGATCTTTTCCAGGTCAGCCTCGGAAACGTCAGCGGCGTCACGGGAGAGCGCTTCGATTGTCTCCCGCATTTGTTGCATGGAGATTTCAGCGGTGAAGTTTTGTTTCCAGAAAGGCTCCGATAGAAAATTCTGCCGGCTCAACACGCGTTGCAAGAAGGGAAGCGTTTCTTTCAGCCGGGAATAACTTTTTAGATACCGGATCGTATCCAAATCGCGGAGGATGCTTTCAATTAAATTAGTGTTGGTGTTTGAACCCAAGTCGTTTCCAATTTCGGGCGACTTCGTCAGCGTAGAGGTCATATTCGGGCCCAATCGAACGAAGGTGCCGTTCTTCGGTCTTGGCTCTCAGCCAATAAATGCCCACCAGCATACTCCAGAGGAACATATGGCGGAAAATTGTAGAGAAATCGTTTCCAATAAACGGAATATACATTAAAAAAAATGACCCAAGTTTTCCGATGTAAGCGGGATGTTTGAAGTAGGCGTAGGGGCCGCACGTTAAAATTCCGCGGTGGGTCAAATTCGAAAATCGGCTTCCGAATGCAATCGTGGCCCATATATAAAGCAGCAGGAACAAAACGATCAGCACGGCCCAAACCAGTTTCAGCGCCGGTTGATTGGAGACCCACGGGCCCCATTGGCCGCCGTATTCAATGTATTGATTGCCGATCAGCGACCAAAACGGCTGATAGCAGATGATCGTGCACGCCCATCCGAGCATCGTCGGCTCGGCGGAACGCACCTGCGTATCGGTTAGACTGTTCGCGAAAATGTATCCGATGGAGACGAACGCGGTGTCGATGAGAAATATGAAATTATAAATCGTGTCGTAGTAATAGAACCCGTTGTGCGTCGCGTTGAATTCGAGATTTTTCGTTAGATAAATGAACATCAACGGCAGAAAATAAATTTTGATTATCCATTTGAGAATGTGTTGCTTGAGATTCACCGTCCGGAGCTCCGACGAGTTGAACGCGACCAATCCATGACCGATAAAATAATAGTCGTCTTTTCCGTGATCGGCGCGCGAATCTTCCCAGACGATGCAAATCAGAAAAAATCCGATCAGGTACGGCCACGTCAGTTTCAACGCATCGTAATAAGGAGTGTAGAAGTCCGTTCGATATTCGGGCAGCAACCAATAAATCCCGGCCGCGCATAGAACCGTTATCGCCCATCCGACTAATTTAAAAAATAGCCGGTTTGCGTCCATCGGACGCAGTTGCGGCGATGCGATAAGTCCGAATTTCCCGCGGAAACACAGCGCAGCTTCCACGCCAAATATCACGGCAAAAACGACGCCGATAA
>CAYXDS010000095.1:0-9624 GCA_964463805.1 uncultured Elusimicrobia bacterium
CGGGGGATTTGAATAACCAATTTCGGTTGACATTAACCGGCACCGAACAATATTACAACCCGGCTCTTCCGGCGCCGAGCTTAAGCGCGAACCCGATGCTCGTTACGAATTTGCTGAACTTAATTCCGGATGTGTTCGCGAAACTTGTAATGCTGTTCCCGGGCGAAACTTTGAATCCGGGAAGCGGCAAATCCGGAGCTGTTACCGCACAACAATCGGGCGTACCCGTTTCGCTGGTGACCATTCGCCGGGTCGATCAATATTACAACCCGATTCTTACGAACCCGAGCCCCGCCGTCAGCGTTCAATTTACGTCGTCCCAAAGCGGCGTCGATTCGCCGCCGTTCCCTTTCACGCTCAGCATGACGGGCCCGCTCATGTCGATCACATCCGCGATGAACCAGATTTTTTTCGGCGGCAGCGGTGACCGTATCGTCAAAGCCATTCCCAACGGCGATTCGACGAAAGAAGATTCGTCGCTCGTGCCGTGCAATCCGGGCGCGGCCGAATCGTATACGATCACGATCGTCGGTGTCTCGCCGAACCAAACCGTTGATACGGAAACATTGATGCTGGTTCAAATTCGCGCGTTCGACCAAAATAATCAACCGCTGACCACTCTTTTTGGAGCTGTGCCAGGCGCCGAACTTCGCGCGCAACTCGGCAGCGGACAAGAAAGCCGCTATTGGGTGGATACGAACGAACCGACATTACTGCCGGACAACGTCATCAATTTCAATGCGGGTCTCGCGACGATGAACCTCGTTGTGACGAAATTCGGCTCCGATGTGAAACTTCATTATGTGACGCCGAACCGCGAAGCGTTCTCGATACCGATTAATGTTGACGTCGGAGCGCCGAATAAAGTTCATTTCACGATCCGCGGAAAAGCACCGACGCCGACGCAAGGTGAAACGTGGACGCCGGGCACCTATCCGGGCAACAGCGGCACGCCGCCCGTTGTCAAAGTCGGAGAGGAAGTGGTGGTGGAAGCGCGCATCACCGACCGCCGATGGAATCTCATTTCGGGCGGCGGTTCGAGCTACACGATGCAGCTGACGAACACTGCGAATCATTACATCGAGAGCCGCCATGTGACACTCGGTGGTCCGACCTATCAGTTTCCAAACAACGGTGAATTCTCGTACAACAACGATCCGACATTCGACAAATCGTTCCGCATAAAATTCCGCACCGCGGGGCCATCCGCATCACCGTTGATTCCGGCACCCCAATTCGCGGGCACGATTTCTCTCGGAACATTTTTGAGTTCGACCGGAACGGTTAATCCCGAGGTTTACAGCAAACTTGTGATCGCGGCACCGGGCGAGACGATTCGCCCCGGTATAGATAATGAACCTGACGGAAAAACCGGTTCGCCAACCGGCCAACAAGCGGGTGTGCAATTCAATGTCACCGCTTATGCGACCGACCTCTACTTCAACCCGGTTTTAAATGGCCCGTTTCCAACCGTTGATTTCACTTTGACTCCGTCATTGGCCGGCAGTTTCGTGAGCGGTGCGTTGCCGTCGACGATGCAAAGCGGAACGAAGAGTTTCACGATCACGTTGGCCAGCGGAACCAACGTGCGTTTGCTCGATTCGAACACGCCGTCGATCAACCAAACAACGTCAATTCCGATCATGCACGGACCGCTCGACCATTTCATGATGCGTTTCAATTCGCTCGGCGACAAAGAAGCGGGCGTGCCGTTCAATGTGACGATTTTCGCACAAGACCAATACGATAACACCGTTCTTAATTTTAATCAGGCGGTCACATTGACGCCGAACACGGGCACCGGCACAATGACGCCGACGTCAGCGACGCTCGTGAACGGTGTGTTGACGACCGATCTCACGATGTTCGCGGCGACGCCAAGCGCACACATCCAAATGTCGCGCGGAAGCGTGATTTCGCAAAGCGCAAATTTCGTCGTTCGCACCAATACCCAAGGATACAAACGGTTATTGCTGTTGTTGCCCGGCGAATCGATTGCGCAAGGAACGGCGGTGGGTAAAACCGGTTCTCCGACACCGGTGACCGTCGGTGTGGTCAGCATCGCCCGTGCCATTGCTTGCGATCTCTTTTACAACCCGATCGATACGACCGGCACTGTTATTTTCTCGAGCAATCACCTCGCCCAGTTTGGATCGGCGCAGGGAAATTTCGTAAATGTCGACGGCCACGGTGAATACTCGACCACGTTGATTTTGAAAAATGCGATCGCGCACCTGATCAACCTTCAAGACGTGAACAATGCGGCCACCGTTTCCAATTCGAGCGCGACGATTATAGGTTTGGCCGGAAGTTATAAGAAAATCCAATTTTTGGCGCCCGGCGAGACCAATGATCCGGATCAGACCACCGGCAAAACCGGCACGCCATCCGCGCAGAAAGTGGCCACGCCGTTCACGATGACGATGCGCACCGTCGACGATTTCTGGAATCCGGTTTCGTTTACCGGCGGAGATACGAATTTTTCGGCCAGCGTGCCTCTCACGATTTTCATTCCGACGAACAACAACGGAGGAGCGACGCCTCGCCCGTTTACGAACGGCGTTGCGACGCGCCAGATCATTATTGGACAACAAGGCATCGCCACGTTGTCGGTGCGCGACGATCTGAATTTGACGAAGCCTGGTCAAAACGTGGACATCCAAGTTAATCCGGGTCCCACCTACGTGTTCCAAACGCCGGCGACCGCCGTTGCGGGCCAAACGTTCGCGCCGGTCACGATTTCGCTCGAAGAAAACGGCGTTCCGGTGGCCGGTTACAACCAATCGATTTTCTTGACCGCGGACTTGGTTTCGGGCGGAGCGGCGACCGGACAATTCAATCCGGACGGAACGCCGCGCGAGTATGTGATGAACAACGGCGTGGTGACGATCAATGATTTAACGTACGCGTTTTCGGAAAACATCAAAATCCATTTGGAAGATCCGTTCGGCCGTCTCGCGTTTTCAAACGCGATCGACGTTTCTCCGAGCGGTCTAAAATATCGGATCACGGTACCGGCCACTCCGGTCACCGCGGGTCCGCCGGCGAATTTCCCGGTCAAAGTCGAATTAATCGATCAGAACACGAACACACTCGTAAAAAACCATGACCACACGGTCGACGTGGCGGTTGTGTCGGCGGTGAATCCGACCACCGACGGAATTTTCAGCGTCACGAACGCTAACTTGGTGCAAGGCGTCGCCAATTTCACGCAGTCGTACACGAAAGCGGAATCGATCATCATTAAAATCACCGAATCGGCCACGAACGGCGACCCGAACTACGTGATTCCGTCGCAGAACAGCAACAATGTGAACGTGGTCGCCGATGGATACAAAAAACTTTTGATTTTGGCGCCCGGGGAAACGCATGTGCCGGGCGTTCCGTCGTCGACCGGCAAAACCGGCGTAACGAACGCGCGCCAGAAAGGCGTGCCGTTCCTCATCCAAGTGCGCGGCGTCGATCAATATTGGAACGTCGCCCAAGTCTTCAACGGCGGCGCGATCGCGTTTGACTCGGATGATGTGCCGCCGTCGATCGGTTCAGGCAACCCGACCAACCAAAACGCGCCGCTCGTGAACGGCGAGAGCGCTTCGTTCATTACTTTGAATAATCCCGGCACCGTAAAGGTTACGGTGCGGGATAGCTCGAATTCGTCGATCGGCGTGCAATCGGTTTTGTTGAACGTCGGCGGACTCTATTACAAAGTCGACGGCACTCCGACACAAGAGTATGCGGGACCGCCGACGCAATTCACGATGAACGTAACGTTGTACGACTCAAACACGAATTTACCGGTCACCACCGCGAACCAACCGATTCATATTCAAGCGCTGCACACCGACGGCTCCGCGGCGGCCGGATCGCTCGGTGTGACGGCCGCGCAATTGGTTAATGGCACCGTCGGATTGACGAACCAATCGTATTCGATCGCCGAGAACGTGGTGCTGCGCGTCTACGACGATATCGGTAATTCGGGAGCTAGCGCCGTGATAGGTTTCATTCCGCGCCAAGTCCGTTACGTTTTTGAAACGCCCACCGACGCCGAAGTAAATGTGCCGTTCAACGTGGTGATCCGCGCGATCGACCAAGACACCGGAACCGAAGTCAGAAATCTCAATCGCACGAACACACTGGCCGCGTTCTCGGCGATCACAGGCCTCGCCGTAACCGGATCGTTTGTGCCGAACTCGGTGAATATCGTGAACGGCATCGGGAATGTGTCAGCCGTGTACAACGTGGCCGAATCCATTTTCTTGAAAATGACCGACGCGACCGGCGCGCTCGCGCAAAGCCCGCCCACGCAACCGGTGTTTACGTCCCAAGGAACGATCAACGTTCATCCTGGCTCGTTGGCGGCCATCGATGGAATCGCGAACTTCTCGATGCAATCGAATGAAACGAAATCGGTTCAAGTGACCGCGAGAGACGGCGCCGGCAACATCATTCCGAACCAAACGTTGATTTTCAAAGTGAATTCGATCGAATTGCCGGGCCAGATGGGCATGAACGGTCAGAGCGGCACGCTGACGCTGAAGACGAACGTGCAAGGACAAGCCGATATCACGTTCAAGCCGAGCATCGATACGAACGGACCGGTCGACATTCTGATTTCCGACGGTGATCATACGAACGGCTATTCGAAGCTCGTCACGATCACCGTGCTCGGATTGTCGCGGTCGCCCGCGCGCGCCGCGAACATCGGAGACAATCGAATTCCGTTGCACACGCATTTGCCGCTCGATGTTCGTTTGACCGCCAAACAAGGCGGCACCGTGCGCACGTTCTACAAACTCGATAACGGTCCGTTCATGCCGTACGACCCGGCCGTCGGCGTCATGGGATTTGATGAGACGAAACGCTACACGGTCGAATGGTATTCGGAAGTGTGTTACGACGTGTCCTGCTCGAATCCGTTGAGCGAACTCGGCATCAACGGCGCGCCGAATATTATGGAAGTGACCACGTATGTGATCGACGAGAACATTTCCGGTTATCCGAGCCCGTTCAATCCGAAAGGCCCGGCCGGCGACAACTTCCTGACGATCCAATACCCGCTGGCCCAGGCGTCCAGCGTGGAAATCGATATTTACGACTTATTCGGACAAAAGGTGTGGCACCGCGATATCGATGCCGGACAAGAGGGCGGCAGCGCTAAAGTGGACAACCGCGTGTTCTGGATGGGCACCAACGATGAAGGTACGACCGTTGCAAACGGTGGTTACATCATTGTTGTGAAAGTGGGGGCGACCGGACAGAGGATGAAACACAAAGTCCTGGTCGCCAAATAGGTGAGATGCGATGAAAACCCTATTTCAAAATAAATTTCTGATGCTGGTGACGGCCGCCGCGATATTCGCAAGCGCGCTTCCGAATCAAGCGCAAGCGGCCGCCTCGTACGGTCAAGCTTCTGACCTTTTCAACATCGGCGCCGGCGCGCGCTCGATGGCGATGGGAGGAGCGTTCACCGGATTGGCCGACGACGCGTCTGCCCCGTACTTCAACCCAGCCGGCCTCGCGTATCTCGATGAACATCAGATCATGGTCATGCATGCGCCGTTGTTCCTTGATACAAACTACAACTACATCGCTTCGGCAAACCCGTTCGGCGACAAATGGGGATCGCTCGCGCTTTCGGATGCCATGCTGCTTTCCGACGGCTACCAGATCCGCGATAAGTTTAACAGCGTGACCGACTCGAACGGTTCGTTGAACAACAGCGCGATTTTCGGATCTTATGCGCACAAAGTGACGCAAAAAATTTCAGCCGGCGTGAACGCGAAGTTCATTCAACAAAAAGTGGGCGGATATTCGGGCAGCACGCTCGGATTGGACGCCGGATTCATGATGCGCCTGGCCCCCGTGTTCAGTTTGGGCGTCGCGTTTCAGAATTTAAACGCGCCGAGCGTGAAACTTCGCACCGATGCCGATCCGTATCGTCCGGTGACGCGGCTCGGCCTTGCATCCGATGTTTTCCGTGGAAGACTCACGCTGACAGCCGATTTGATCAAAGCGAGTCATGAGTCCAACCAGTACGCGGCGGGCGCCGAGTGGCGTTTGAACCGGCTCTTTAATTTAAGAACTGGTTTTAACGGCAACCGGAATTATACTTTGGGCATGGGTTTAAACCTGAAGAAACTCCGCGTCGATTATGCATTCAGCGATTCCGACCTCGGCGCGTTCAACAAAGTTTCGCTGACTTGGGCGTGGCACAATATTTACAAGACAGAGATCGAACCGCCGATGAAAGAAGGCCGCGCGATCTACCCGCTCGCCGGATTCGAAAACCAAGTGGTATTCAAGACCGATGTTCCGTCGCAAATGGTGGCCCGCTGGACGCTGCGCATCAGCGACGGCGAAGGCAAAGAAGTGCGCACGCTGCAGGCCGATCTTCGTCCGCCGGAGAAAATCACGTGGGACGCGAAGAACGCGATCGGAGAACCGGCTGTCGACGGCGTCTACAAATACGATTTCACCGTGTTCTACAAGAACGGCAAGCAATGGCAGAACAGCGGCGACTTGAAACTGGCGTTGCCCGATCACGAGCGTAAAGAAGTGATCGACATGAGCCTGCAATTGAACGGCAGCAAAGAGAACGAAATGACCGCTCAGCAGACGCCGGAGGCTGCACCGCAAAAGTAATTTTTTCGGCACTGAAAAAGGAAGAGGGGACTTCACATGAATCAGAGAATTCGGCTTTTCGTGTCATTGACGCTGACCGCGTTGACCGCGACGCCTGCGATGGCGGTGTCGCAGGATCCTCTTCAACAATTCAAACTCGCGGCGCTCGCTTATCAAGGCAATCGAATCGACAGCGCCGCGCAAGAATACGAAGCGTTCCTCAAAGCGTTTCCGACCCACCGCCTCGCGCCGCAAGCCCGCTTCGCGCTCGCCGAAATTAAGTTCGGCCTCAAGAAATTTCCGGAAGCAGCCGACGCGTACACGGCCGTAACAAAAAAAGACTCGGGAACCTACGAGGCGATGAACGCGGAACTGCGGCTCGGCCATTGCGAATTCAACATGAAGAAGTATTTAAGCGCGATCGATCATTTCACGATCGTGAAGAATAAAGCGCCGAAAGTTTTGCGGTCGGAAGCGTTGCTCGGCTGGGCGCTGTCCCTGATTGAGCTCAACAGCCACGAGAAAGCCGAGAACATGCTCATCGAACTTTTGCAGTCGTATCCGAAATATAAAACAAACGCCTCCGCGGTCGTGCCGCTCGGCCTGCTTTATATGGAACGGAACCGGTTGCAGGATGCGCTCGAGACATTCGAACTCGTTAAGGATGATCTTGGCGCTCGTTATTACCGTGGCGTGGTGTTGCGCATGATGGGACAAACCATTGCCGCCTCGCAAATGTTCAAAGACGTTTTCCAAGAACAGCCGGAAGGATTTTGGGCTGATAAGGCGATGCTGCAAATGGCCGAAGCCTATTACAAAGTCGGCGAGCTGAACCTCGCCTATGATTGCTTCCGCAAGGTCTATGACAAATTCAAAATGAGCGCACTTCGCCCCTATGCGTTGCACCGCATGGCCTGCATTCAATTTCACTTGGGTCGTTTTCAGGAGGCGGGCCTCAAGTGGGAAGAACTGGTCCGCACATTTTCCGATGATGTGAATTTGCCGTACGGCGTCTACATGCTGGGCGAAATGGCGCTGCGACTGGAAGATTATGGAAAAGCGATCAGTTTCTTCAGCCAGATTTCAGACGCACACGAACTTCGCATGGACGCTCAGTACAAAATCATCTGGTGCATGGCCCAGCAGAAGCAAGACGAGACCGCCGTCGCGCGTTCCGAAAAATTCCTGAAAGAGTATCCGTGGGGCGAGCTCGCCGCGAAGACTCATCTGCTCAAAGGCATCTGCTTGCAACGCATGAAGAAATACGTGGAAGCAAACGGCGAATATCAAATCGTTCTCGATCAGTTCGGCAACTCGATCCATTCGGAAAAAGCGCTTTATTTGATGGGAACCTCGTACTTCCAAAACAATCAACTCGCCGAAATCGTCACGTCGTTGAACTCGCAATTGAAAGTGGCACCCGTTAGCCCGACGCGTTGGCAAGCGGAGACATATCTGTGGGTTGCAGAAGCCTACTACGCTCTAAATCAATTTGATGCAGCGCAACGCACGTACCAAATGATCGTCGATAATTACAAAGACACACCGAAACTCGCGCATGCGATGCTTGGCGTCGCGTCGTCATTGGCAAAACAGGGACAATTCGACGAAGCCGGGGTCGCGCACGAAAAAGCGTTGGCGATGGCTGATCAGCTCAAGAGCAAAGAAGTGAAACGGTCCGTGTTGATGGACACCGCGCAAGTTTTGTTCGCGCAGAAGAAATATGACAAAGCCATGGGGTATTTCGACGAATTTGTGAATCGTTATCCGGATGACGCGATGGTGCCCGAGGCGTTGTTCCAAGCGGGACAAAGCTTTTATCGACTCGAGTATTACACCGAAGCGGTTAAGCGCTGGGACAAGATCGTGACCGCGTATCCGACGCATGCGCTCGCGCCGAAAGCGTTGTTTGAAATCGCGAAAACGCAATTCGGACTGGCCAACTATGATGACGCGTCCAAACAGTTTCAACTGTTGATCGACAAGTATCCGCAATCGGACAACATCAAGGACGCGCGCATTCAGATCGCGCAATGTTATTACAACGAAGGTCAATTCGAATTGGCCGCGAAACGTCTGCAGGAATTCCTGAACAATTACCCGAAGGACCCGAAAGGGAAAGACGTGCTCGAATTGCTGCAGATGGCGAATTACCGTGAAGCAAAAGGCAGCGGAGACTTGGCCGCGCTTACCGAAAAATATCCGCGCAGTAAATTGACCGCCGACATTTATTGGCAGTCGGGCGCCGACGCGTTCAACAACAAACAATACAAGCAAGCGCTCGAGTATTTCCGCAAACTGGTCGGCGAATTTCCGGAAGCGCAGCAAGTCGGACAAGCGTATTACTTCATGGCTGAATCGCATTTTGCGCTTGAAGATTATACGAGCGCGACCACCGCTTACAAAAACTTCGTATTGAATTTCCCTGAGCACCCGAGCCGCGTTCAAGCCATGTTCCGGCTCGGCGTCAGTTATTTCCAAGTCGAGAATTTCCGCGAAGCGGTGATCGCGTTTAACGATACGGTCGAAGCGGACCCGAATGGGAATCTCGCGCACGACGCGCTGCAGAACATTCCGCTCTGCTACAAAAAGATGGGCCAACCGACGCAAGCGCTCGCTTCCCAAGAACGTTTCCTGCAGCGCTATGGCAGCGATCCGGCGCGCAACAAAGTGGTGCTCGAAATGGGCGCCGCGAACGAGGAAAACAAGAATTACGAGGCGGCGCTCAAGAACTATCAATTGATTCCGGACGACGCCGAAGAAGCGCCCAACGCGTTTCTCGCGCAAGCGCGCGTGTATCGGCTCATGAAGATGCCGAATCAAGAACTCGAGATGTACGAGAAACTTCGCACGAAAACGCCGCGCACGAACGAAGTGCGCTTGACCGCGATGGTGAACTTGGCCGAACTGTATCAAGAGATGGGGAAAATCGACGATTCGATTCAGGTGTACGAAGACATCGCGAAAAACACGACGAACCCCGATTGGAAACAGGCGGCGATC
>CAYXDS010000096.1:0-9517 GCA_964463805.1 uncultured Elusimicrobia bacterium
GGACGCGCTGGTGCAGCGCGTGCTCGGTTGGTGGAAACGTCTGCGGGTCAAAGAACCGACGGTGGTTTCAACGCCCACGCCGGCCGATCAAATAAACGCCATTCTTTCCGGCGCGTGCAAAAAACTCGGCCTCGGAAGCGTGGCCGATGCTTCGACATCGGAGGCGCGCGCCCAATTCATTTCCCGATTCCACGACCAGGCCGTCGTGAAAAATTCCGTGCTGACATCCGCCGCGCGTCACCTCCAACCGGCGGATGTCAGACGGTCTGTTCAGAATTGGGCGACGGCCGGCGTGAAAACGCCGTTCAAGGATCTGTTGCGCGAAGGCGCAGCCGAACCGGGGGCACCGCTCGTGGTCGCGCTCCAATATTCGAAGATGCCAAAGGACCTCGGCGCGTTCTTCGACCAAATCAAGCTTTACAACAAGGCCGGCGCGCCAGTGGAGTTCGTATTGGATGACCATCGACTGCTCGGCGTCGTTCAAATGTACGCGGCGAAAATCCGCGGCGAACAGGTCGACGTGCGACCGTACTTATTTGGAAACGACGCGTTACGCGTAAGCGAAATTGAAAACGTGCTCGACCGGCGGAGGTTGCGGTTGTCGCGCTCATCAAGGGTGATTGCGCCGATGGGGACTGTGCTCGACTTTGACCGGGTCGGGACTTCGTCGCCGCTGCGGTCGGCCACGTTCGTTTACGTGAACGATTTGCTGCAGGCGATCGAGATCACGGCCCAACTCCAGCGCAAAATCGACGCGATCGCTGTCGCGTTGACCCAGGCGTAATATATGGATAGACTCCGCGCCTTATGAAACCATCGTATAACCCGAATAGACGCAAACGAAAAAAGAAAATCGGCTTCCGCGCGAGAATGAAAACCGCCGGCGGCCGCGGTGTATTGAGCCGTCGCCGGTTCAAAAAGAGAAAACGGATCTCCGCCTAACATTGGCCTTCGGCCATGTTTGTTTCACTTCTCTGTAAACTCATCGACTTCTACCAGAAGGCCATCTCTCCGTACCTGGGCCATCGTTGCCGTTACGTTCCGACGTGTTCGACTTACATGGCCGACGCGGTCCGTTCGCGCGGCGCTTGGCACGGCGGTGTGGCCGGACTAATAAGGATAATGCGCTGCGCGCCTTGGGGCGGCAGCGGTTTGGATCTACATGAACAAAAACCTTAATTTATTGTTTGCGGCCATCTTTATGATGGGATTTCTCGTATTCTGGCAGTCGTTTGTGATGAAACGCTACAACACGGCGCCGAAACCGGTCGCCACCGAAGCGGCCTCGCCTTCCAAGGTTGAACACGGATCGCTGTCGTCGAAAGAACTAACCGAACTTGCGCAAGCGCCGAACCCGGCCAAAGAGTCGTTGACCACGATCGAGACGCCGGACGCGAAAGTATCGTTGTTGAGTAAGGGTGCGCGCGTGGCGAGCTGGCAAGTGAAAGAACGCGATCATTGGGTCGAACTGGTCGTGCCCGAGCGCAAACGCGAAGTATCGCCGCTCGAAACGTTCGCCGACGTCAATTTCCAAGCTGAAAAAAAATCGGATTCACAAGCCACGTTCACGGCCACGCTTCCGAACGGTGTGATCATGAAGAAAACACTGACGCTGTTCGCGCAGCCGCCGTATCACACATTGACCGTTTCTTTCTCGAACCCGACGAAACAGCCGGTCACGACCAATGTGCCGCTTGAATTCGGAAACGGCGTCGATAAACATACGGTCGGCGAGCCGTACGACGAAAAACAAGGCGGCGCCGTGCTCGCCGAAATGCGCGCACTCGGTTTCTCGCAGCGCACGAAATCGTGGAAAGCCGGATTCATTTTTCATCGCACGATTGATCTGACGGATCCGGATTCGTTCACGTGGGCCGGCGTCGACAACAGCCACTTCATGATGTTGGCGCTCGCGCCGGCGAACCAGCCGTTCACAAATTTAGCGGTGGTCGCCGACCGCAAACATCCGGCGCGGCTCGCCATCCCGCTGACAGCCACGCTTCAGCCTGGTGAAACTTCTGCGAAAACGCTGCGACTCTATGTGGGTCCCAAAGATTATTCGGATCTGAAGAAACTCGGCGAGTCGCTGGACCAAGCGGTCGATTTCGGATTCTTCGGCGTGATTGCGAAAGCGCTGTTGCGCGCGCTGATCTTTTTCGAATCGCTGACCGGCAATTACGGTTGGGCGATCATCTTGCTCACGTTCAGCATTCAGCTGGTGGTTTTCCCGCTCACGCGTAAAAATCTTCAGCACTCGGTAAAGATGCGCGCATTGCAGCCGCACCTGAAAAAGCTTCAGGAACAATATAAAAACGACCCGAAGCGTTTGCAGGTCGAAACATTCAATTTCTACAAGAAGAACGGAATGAAGTTCATGGGAATGGAAGGTTGCTTCCCGATGCTGCTGCAAATCCCGGTGTTTTTCGCATTTTATTCCACATTGCGCGTTGCATATGAATTGCGCGGCGCGCCGTGGATTTTCTGGATCCATGATCTCGGCCAGCACGATCCTCTTTACGTGTTGCCGATTATCATGGGCGCCGGCATGTTCCTGCAGCAAAAATTTACGGCGGTCGCGGCCGACCCAGCGCAAGCGCGCATGATGATGTTCATGCCGATCATGTTCGTGTTCATGTTTTTCAAATTGCCGTCGGGACTGGTGCTGTACTGGTGCGTGAACAGCATGACCACGATTTTGATTCAGATGTTGCTCGGCAAGAAAAATAAAGAACAAGCCCTTCAAGTCCACACGTAGGCCCGCCGCATGATCTCGACGGAAGACACGATCGTCGCGATCGCCACGCCGCTCGGCGAAGGAGGCCTCGGCGTGGTCCGCCTCTCCGGTTCCCAATCGTTCGCTATCGCCGATCGCGTGTTTCAATCTAAACAAAAGCTTTCTGAAGCGCCCACTCATACAATCCATCACGGTTGGATCACCGACGTAGGGGCCGGCCTCCGTGCCGGCCCGAACGGCACGATTCCTGCGGTGGACGTGATGTCGGGCGGGCGCGGAGGCCCGCCCCTACGAACAGACCAATCCAATGGGTTCGTCGATGAAGCGGTCGCCGCCGTGTTTCGCGCGCCGCGGTCGTACACAGGCGAAGACGTGCTCGAGATTTCCTGTCACGGCAGTCCGGTTGTATTAAAGGAAGTGGTGCGGTTGTGCGTGCAGGAAGGCGCGCGGCCTGCGCAGCCGGGCGAGTTTACGCAGCGCGCGTATTTAAACGGCAAACTTGATTTGCCGCAGGCCGAAGCGGTGGCTGATTTGATTCACGCGCAATCGAGCAAAGCGCGCGCGGCGGCGGCCGAACAACTGCGCGGCCAACTGTCGGTGCGAATCAACGGGCTGCGCGAGCAGATCGTGGACTTGCTCGCGCACATCGAAGCGAACCTCGATTTCGCCGAAGAAGAAATCCCGATCATCGAGCGCGATAAAATGAAAACGTCGCTCGATAAAACGATTTTAGGCTTGGACGAACTTTTATCGACGAGCGTGAAAGGCCGATTGTTGCGCGACGGTTTAAAGGTCACGCTCGCGGGCCGGCCGAACGTGGGCAAGTCGTCGCTGTTCAACGCGTTGCTCGCGCAAGACCGCGCGATTGTGACCGACGTACCGGGCACGACCCGCGACACGCTCGAAGAAAAAATGGAATGGGACGGTTTCCCGGTCGTGCTGATCGACACGGCCGGCTTGCGCTCGACCGATGATGCGGTCGAATCCGAAGGAACGGCCCGCGCGACGCGCGCGCACGCGAACGCGGACGTGATCGTGTTTGTGGTCGACGGCAGCGTGCCGTTCACCGATGAAGACACGCGCGTGAGCGCGTCGCTGCAAGGAAAAACGGTGGTCACCGCGTTGAACAAAGCGGACCGCGGCTGTGTCGTGAAGATTCCGTCGGCCGTCGCCACGTCGGCCAAAGACGGTCGCGGATTGTCCGAACTCAAGTCAGCGATTCTCGCCTCAGTCGTGACACGCGCGCCGGAAAGCGAAGCGTCGCTGGTCGTTACGAATTTGCGTCACGCGCGCCATCTCGAAGCGGCGCGCGACAAATTGAAAGCGGCAAAGCAATCAGCCGCCGAACGGCGGTCCGAAGAAACGGTCGCGCTCGATCTGCGCGCGGCGCTTGAAGAATTGGGAGAAATTACCGGCGAGGCGGTCACCGAAGACGTTCTTTCGGCGATCTTCCGGCAATTTTGCATCGGCAAATGATCGAACGCTTGGACGCGTGGATTGAAAACAACGAATGGATGGTACCGCTCGCGCTGGCCATAGCGCTTGCGTTCGTGTTCGGCCGCGCGATCGGCTTCTCGTTCGTGTACGACGACCGTTGGTTCATTGTGACGAACCCGGCGGTGAGAAATTTGTTTCCGATCGGCCGCTTTTTCACGGACGGCTCCACGAGCGCGTTGCCGGCCAGCGGTATTCCGGCCGACGTGTACCGGCCGTTGAGCGTGCTGTCGTTCGCGGCGAACGTGGCATCCACCGGTTTATCTCCGACGTGGTTTCGAGCGATCAGCTTCCTGTTACATGCGACGAACGCATTGTTCGTGTGGGCGTTGTTGCGGCGCGCGGCGCCGCCGACCGCGCCGCTGTTGGCCGCATTATTATTTGCGATTCATCCGATACAGGTCGAAAGCGTAATGTGGATCTCTCAACGATCGATTCTCATGGCCGCGTTCGGCGCGCTCGCATCGATGTTGTGCTGGGACAAAGCCGAAGAAAACGCGCATTGGATCGCCGGAGCGCTTCTATTCTACGCGTTCTCACTTTTTTCAAAAGAAACCGCGCTGTTGTTGCCGTTGTATCTGGCGCTGCGCGTCGAATCGCGCGAAGACCCGCGGCGTCATTGGCTCGTGGCGTTCGTGCCCATCGCGCTCGGATATTTATGGATGCGCGGCCACGCGCTCGGCCATTGGGGACAAGACGTTCAGCGGTCCGAAACCATGTTCGCTTCGCTGGCCGAGGGACTGCGCTCGCTTGCGCACGGCGCGGCCACGATCGTATGGCCCGCGAAACTGAACGTAAGCTACCGCTGGCCGTCGTTGCCGGCGCTCGGATCGATTGATTTTTGGGTCGGCGTGGCGATCAAGATTGTTCTGCTGGGCGGCATCGTCGCGTTGTGGCGCTCGCGGCGGCGCATCGCGCTTGGATTCGCGTTGATCGTTCTATTTTGGGCTCCGCACAGCGGCGCAGTCCCGCTGATCACATTCGCTGCGGATCGTTTTCTGTATTTGCCGATGGCCGGCGTCGCGTTCGTATTCTGCAGCTTATTGATTGAAAAACCGCGGCTCGCGCCGATGGCGGCAGCCGTGTTGATTGCGCTCTCACTTGCTTCGTCGCGCCGCGTGACGGACTGGCGCGACGACCTGACGTTGTGGCGCGCATCACTCGACGTCGATGATAAAAACGCGTTCGCATGGGCCTGCTACGGTAGCGCGTTGCTCGACCAATCGCAGTTCGACGCCGCCGAGACCGCGTTTCGCACCGCGCTCAAAAACAAGCCGACCCAATCGCTGGCCGAGTCGATCCTGCCGGTACTTGAGCAATTGTCTGTCCGCCGTGGAGGAAATGATAAAATTCCGGACCGCCTATGACCACGGTAAAACTATTTCTTTTCGATTTGGACGGCACTTTGGTGTCCACCGGCGGCGCGGGACTCCGCGCATTGAGCAAAGCGTTCAAAAAAATTTACGGCATCGACGAGGCGCACAAGCGGCTCGACCCGAGCGGCAAAACCGACCACGCGATCTTCCGCGAAATTTTGAAATCCTTCCTTGAACGCGACATCGAACAAAACGAAATCCCCGCCATCAGCGAGTGCTACCTCGAACATTTGGAAATTGAAATGAAAACGGCGAACACGCGGCCGCTGAAAGGCGTGAGCGAGTTCGTCGACCACGTGAGCAAACGCGCGGATATCGTGGTCGGCCTCGGCACCGGTAACCTGGAACGCGGCGCGCGGTTGAAGTTGGGACCGACGGATCTGAACAAATACTTTTCGTTCGGCGGGTTCGGCTCCGACGCCGAAGACCGCGCCGACGTGTTGCGTCACGGTCACCGTCGCGGCGAAAAAAAACACGGCGCGTCGATCCCGGCCGATTCCGTCTTCGTGATCGGCGACACGCTGCTCGACGTCGCGGCCGCCAAGCGCGCCGGTTTCAAATCGGTCGCGGTGGCCACGGGCCGTTCGAATATTGAAAAGTTGGGCACCGGTTCTCCTGATTTTCTACTGAACGATCTCACCGAAGGACATAAATTCCTATGAGCGACTTGGGCGAATTTCTTTTAACCACGGGCCGCACGCTGGCGCAGATGGCGCTTTATTCGCCCGATCATCCGAGCGTTAAAGGCGCGGTGAACGAATCGCACCGGCTGCTGTCGAAATTGCTCGAGGAGTCGCCGGAATTTGTGGTCTCAACGCACGAGCGCAAGCTGATCATCAACGGTAAAACGCCGGAAGGCACGCCCGACGCGGCGCTGCGGCCGTTTCTGCAGTTGTTGGCCGCGCACAATTTGCACTCGCTCTCGTTCCTGAAAGACATCACGCTTTCGGAAATGACGCCGTTCTTCCGGCTTGCGTCGAACGATTTGCGCAAAGCGAATCAGACCGCTTCCGATTATTTGGCCGCGCAAAACGTGTCGCACATCAAGTTGAACGAAGCGCGCTACGCGAAAATCGGTGAAGACGACACGATCGGAAAAAAAGAAGAGGGTGTGATTGAGGCGTTGACCGAAGGCGCCGGTTGGCAAGAGTTCGAGGACCTGTCGCTGAACGACATGTTGAAGAAACTGATCGAGCGCGCGGTGCTCGATCCGAACGATCGGGCCCGCATCTTCGCGCGCGCGCTGAACCTCGTCAAAGAACAAATCGACACCGCAATCGAAAAAGTTGTGGTCGAATTCAAGCGCGAGAAGACGCGAATCCTCAACGAGCAACAGCGCACCGAAAGCGTAATCGGCGAAATGACCGAAGGCGTGGTCGTCGTTGACGAAAGCGGAAACGTTTTGATGATGAACGCGGCGGCCGAAGAGATTTACGGCGTGAAACTAGGCGAGAGTTTGGGCCGGCCGCTGTGGGAAGGCGTACGCGAGGAGCAGATGATCGCTCTTGCGAAAGATTTGTCGGCGCCCAGCGACCGGCCGATGACGAAGGAAGTGCAAATTCTCGGATCGCAAGAAGCGAAGAAAACGCTGCGCGCGAGCGGCGCAACCGTGCAGGACACGAACGGCCGCATCGTTGGTATGGTGTCGGTGTTGTCCGACGTGACCAAACAAAAAGAACTGACGCGCATGCAAAACGAATTTATGGCGAACGTCACGCACGACTTGCGCGCTCCGGTGCACGCGCTGAAATTGTCGGTGAACGCGATCCTCGAAGGCTCGGCGGGCCCCGTATCGCCCGAACAAAACAAAATGCTGTCGATGGCCACGAAGAACGTCGACCGTTTGTCGCGGCTCATCGACGATTTGCTCGATTTCTCAAAACTCGAATCCGGAAAAATGGAAGTGCGGCCGCAGGTGGTCGAACTGTCGCCGCTGCTCAAAGAAGCGGCAATGAGCATGGAAACATGGTCGAAGAGTCGCAACATCTCGGTCACCTATCAAGAAATTGACGATATTCCGCCCGCGTTTATCGACTCGGACCGCATCCTGCAAGTAGTGAACAATTTGATTTCCAACGCGATCAAATTCACGCCGGCCGGCGGCAAAATCATGCTGCGTGCGAAACGGTTCGACGAACCCGGAAAAAACATGGTCGTCGTCGAAATCGAAGACAGCGGACAGGGAATTTCGAAAGAAGATCAGAAACGAATCTTCGAGCGCTTCGTACAGTTAAAGCCGAACGAAAAGTTCGACATTCGCGGCACGGGTCTCGGCTTAAGCATCTGCCAAGCGTTGGTCGAATTGCACAAAGGAAAATTGTGGGTGCAGAGTCCCCCGCCGGCCAGCCCACACGGAAGTTTGTTTTCGTTCACGGTCCCGGTCGTGCAGCGGTCGGCCGCGCAGGTTGTGAAGCCGGTGGAAGAAGTGGCGGTGGCCGTCGCGCCGAAACCGAAAGGAAAGCCGACGTTTTGGAAACGATTGTTCCGCGGTTTTTCGGCGTTCGCGTTTGTCGTGTTGGCCGCATCGATCGCGCACGCGCGCCCCTATTGGGGCACCGTGCGCCGTGTGTTGGCCGCGAACGAAATTCAATTATCCGACGGTACGCGCGTGCGTTATCTCGGCATCACGGTTCCCGAAAAAGGAACGCCGAACGAACCCGAAGCGATGGCCGCGAACCGTTCGTGGGTCGAAAAAAAAGAAGTGCGGTTTGAATACGGATTTCAAGAGCGCGATCGGGACGGCGTTTGGCTCGCCTACGTTTTTTCCGACGGCGTGTTCGTGAACGAAGAAATGATCAAACAAGGCAACGCTTTGGTGGCCGAGTTGTCGAACGAGGAAAAATACGTGGGGAATCTCGTCAACGCCGAACGCGAAGCGCACGACAAACGCCGAGGGCAATGGCGCGACACCACGCTCGAAATTTATCCGGTGCGCATGCAGAAGAAACGCCAAAAGCAGGCCGAACATGACAATTGAGACGATCGATAGACCGGTATGGTCGCGCTCGCAAGTGTCGGCGCTCGGCGAGTGCAAACGTAAATTCGCGCTGAACGTAAAGTCGGGCCGCGACGCGGCGGTCGACCCGGTGTTCGCGCAGGCGGCGTCGCTTAAAAAATTAAAGAACCGCCATCTGTGGGCCGGGTCGTTTGTGCACGACGCGGTCGGTGAATTGTTGAAACTGCTGCGACAAGCGTCGCCGCTGCCCGATCTCGAAACGTTCATCAACGAAAAGAAACAAAAGATGCGCGACCAATTTAAGTCTTCACGCGAAAATCAAGAAGGAGCCGAGCGGCTCTTTGAACACGCGTACAACGTGCCGGTCGCGCCGGAAGTGTGGCGCGGTCATTGGGATTCCGTCGAGAAAAGTCTGCGCTGGTTTTACGGATCGAAATGGGCCGCGCGTTTGTCGTCGGTCGGCCCCGAAAGCTGGAAAGCGGTCGACGAGCTGCTCGAGTTCGACGTGAACGGCATCAAGTGCTACGTGAAGATCGATTGCGCGATCGAATCGGACGGAAAGTTTTTCCTGATCGACTGGAAAACCTCGGACCCAAAGCCCGACAGCGAGCAATCTCTGCTGACGGCCGCGCTCTACGCGCACGAAGTATGGGGCGCCGAACCCGATCAAATGGAAGCGCTGGCCGTCTCGCTGCAAAACGGCTCGATATTTCACGCGGACGTTAACGAAGACTCACTGATGAACGCGCACCTGAAAATCGAAGAAGAATCCGCGCTGCTCGAACAAGCAAAATCCGAATGCGGCGCCGACCCGTTCGCCGTCTCCGCCGCGTCCAACATCCAAACCTGCAAACGCTGCTCGTTCCAAAAACTCTGTTACCCGCAAGGCTTGCAATGAACGCGCACAAGTCGTCACCCCCGCGAAGGCGGGGGCCCAGACACCTAAGGTGTCTAGAC
>CAYXDS010000097.1:0-9481 GCA_964463805.1 uncultured Elusimicrobia bacterium
CAACTTCGTGTGTTCCCAAAAATTGGAAGGTCAGTTCCTGAAATATCTCGTCCTGAGATAAGAGAAATCATCAAAGGTTCTTATCGTATCGTGTACTTTCTAATAGGGCAGCGCGCAGTTGTCGTTACCATTCGACATGCAAAACAAAAATTTAGAACCAAAGAGATTGTCCGGGCTCGCGATATTTACATGCAGGATGATCCCGTCCGCGGTTTAAGAATGTTTCAACGTCCAAAGTATTAGCGTTTCGGTTATAATCGCGGGCTCATGTTGATCCTCATCAAGTTCATCGGCAAAATCATTGCGATTTTGAATAGCGAGGAGTCTCCGAAACAATTGGGGGCGGGATTTGCGCTTGGCGCGTGGATCGGGCTTATGCCGATCGCCGGGTTGATGCCGACGTTGTTCACGCTGGGTTCCTTCCTTATTAACGTAAATCTCGGCATTCTCGCGTTTGCCGTCATTATCTTTAAGGCGCTCGCGTATCTTGTCGACCCGGTCGCCAATCAACTCGGGTTTGCGTTGTTGACGAAGACTCCCTCGTTGGTTCCATTATGGACCAAGCTTTATAACCTGCCCGTCGTTCCTTATACGCGGTTCAACAACACGATTGTGCTTGGGAGTTTCGTGATCGGATTTATTTTGTTGGTACCGAATTATTTTCTCGGCAAATGGTTGGTTCATACCTACCGCACGCGGTTCCGCGACAAAGTTCAGCAATTTAAAATTATGAAGTTCTTTAAGGCGAGTTCGATTTATCAATATTACGAACGTTATCGCCAAGTGCGGGGCGATTGATGAATCCGGCCAAGTGGATTCGATGGAAGTACGTGGGCCCGTTGATCGTTGTGATCGCGGCGTTGCTCGTTTTCTTTTATTTCTTTTTTGATCCGATGCTCGCGCGCGCCATTGAAAAGTTCGGTGGCATGGCGAATGGAGCGAAAGTCGATGTGTCCGGGTTGAAAACCAAACTTTTCCAGGGTCGGCTCTCTATCGGCCGCCTGCAAGTCGCGGATCCCGATATGCCGATGCAGAACCGCGTCGAAGCCGGACCGCTTGCGTTTCAACTCGATTTGGGCGAACTCACCGGCAAGCGCGCGATCATCAACGAAGCATTGTTGAAAGGGCTCGCGTTCGGTACGCCGCGCAAAACCTCGGGCGCGCTGCCAAAATCGGTCACGAAGAAAGATCCGAGCGAACCGCCGAGCGCGGCCGAGAAACTCGTCGAGAAATACAAAGACCGATTCAAGCTGAATATCGACGGCATCAAAGGCGACGTTAAGTCCAAAATTGATTTTGATCCGAAAGATTTGCAGATCGTGAAATCGGCCGACGGCATCAAAGCCAAAGCTCAAACGCTCCCCGATGCTTGGCAGAAACGCGCGCAAGATTTGAACGTCGACGGACGGCTTAAAAAAGCCGAGGACGACTTGAAGACGATCCGCGAAACACCGACGAAAGGCACCGATGCGATCACCGCCGTTCCGGCCGCATTGAAAAAGCTTAAAGAGGTGAAAGACGAACTCGACACGTTAAAGAAAGACGTGCAAAAAACGAAGAGCGACATTCAAGCCGAGTCGAACGGAATCAAGGCGGATGTGAAAGGTCTTTCAAAGGCGAAAGAAGCGGATGTGAGCGATTTGATGTCGCGATTGAACCTCGATTTCGCGAGCCCGGACCGGCTCGTGGAAGGCATGATCGGCCCGCTCGTGTTGCAGCGGTTCAAAATGATTTTTCACTACGTACAGCTCGCGCGGAAATATATGCCATCGAAGAAAGAGAAAGAATTGATGCCGCCGAAGCCGCGTGTCAAAGGCATGGACATCGAATTTCCGACGCCGGCCGCGTTGCCGCGTTTCTGGTTGCAGCAAGCGGCGCTCGAGGGTATTTATGAATCGGTGGCCGCGTCCGGCGAGATGTCGAATTTGACCACGGACCCGGCGCGGATCGGCAAACCCTTTAAAGTCGATTTAAAAGGAAAGCAAGGCGCGCAGGCGTATACGGCGGCCGCGACGCTGGATCACACGACCGATATGAGCAAGGACAGCCTGCAATTCCAAGCCTCAGGATTGGACGTGACCAAGTTGATGCCGGCCGCCGATGGCCTGGAATTTTCACAAGGGGTGGCTGCCATCGATGCTGGTTTCAATTTGTTGGGGGAAAATAATATCGGCGGGCAAATCGAATTTTCTTTGTCGGGGCTTAAATTTGACGACGCCGCGCTGCTCAAGCGCGTCGGCGTTTCCGACAGCTCAAACTTAAGCGGCGGCGATAAATTAAAGGCCGATTTCATGCGCAACGTCGCGCGCGCGATCGAAAATATGAAACAAGTCGCGATCAGCGCGCAAGTGCTCGGCACCTGGACCGATCCGAATTTGAAGATTACTTCAAACCTGGCGCCTGTGCTTTCGAATGTGGTTAAGGATTCGGTCGGAAATCTCGTTAAAGATCAGAAGAAAGAACTCGAGGCAAAACTCGATAAAATCCTCGCCGATCAACAGAAAGGACTAAACGAAAAGTTGAGCGGATTGGATTCAAAAGTGAACGGTCAGCTCTCGGAAGTCGAAGCGAAGGTTCAACAGAAGATCTCGGAGGCCGCTGGTATCAATTTGTCGGGCGGTAGCGGCGAGGGGGCGCCGATCCCCGGCCTGAAAATTCCTTCTTTGAACAAACTGTTCAAGAAATAGAGATATAAACGCTCCCCTGGCGTACGCCCGGGCCCGCCTGTATCCTTAGCCTTATGGAAAAGGGTGCTCGGGATTTAAAGAAAATATCGTCGGACGAACCGCTGCTTCCGGTTGTGGCGCCGATTCCCGAACCTTCCGTCCAAAAAGAAATTCCCGCTCTTCCTCCGGCTTTGGATCGCGTACTGAAAACCGCCGCATTGAATCGCGCCACTGAAATTCTCATTGAGAGAAAATCCGGCTGGTCGCTCGTTCGTGAGCGGATTCGCGGCGTTCTTATCACCGATTTGCGCGCGAACTTGGGTGATGTCGAAATTCTCGCCGTGTTCAATTTCGTGTTTAAAACCCAAGAGCCGAAAAAAGAAAATGGGATCAAGTGGTGTGAGTTCGACGTGCAGCTGTCTTTAAATGGTGAGCCCTATGAATGCCGTTTCTTGTTCAGCGAGTCGAAAGGGTTCAGCGTTTTGAGCATTCATCTGGTCCGTGTTGCCGAAGACGCGTTCAATCCGACGGGATGGGGGATGGGGCCGAATCAGACGCAAATCCTCGAAAATTTCCTTGGCCGTTCGCATGGGCTTGTTTTGTTTTGCGGCACCGACACCGATCCGGTCACTCCCACGTTGCACGCGTGCGCTAAAAAAGTCGGCACGCCGGAAAAACATTTGGTGGCGGTTTCAGCGCGGCCCGAAACGTGGTTCGTCGGCGTCGAGCCGATGGTTTCGTACGGCGACAACGACGCGTTCGCTCATTTTCTGCGGCTCGGGTTCCGTCATTCTCCCGATCTTCTGATCGCCGACCCGATCACGCGCAAAGATCATCTCGCCGTTTGCGTCGCCGAAGCTCAGCGCGGTCGCCTCGTGTTCGCTCGCATGTACGGCGCCGATGCGGCCGACGCGCTCATGCAAATGTTGGCGACCGATATCGAACCGTACATGCTCGGTTCGGCATTGCTCGGCGTGATCGCGCAACGGTCGCTTCGACTCAATTGCCAGCATTGTCAGGATAAAGACACGGTTTCACGCGATCGTTTGAAGGATCTCGGCATTCCAGTCGGCATGCAACCGGCCGCTTTTTACCGCGGTAAAGGCTGCGACGCTTGCATGAAAACCGGTTTCGATCGGGAAACCAATATTTTCGAAGTGTTCGAGTTGAACGACGACTTGCGCGTGAAGCTTAGCCCCTCCGTTAAATCCGACGCGTTCCGTTCGATGATGAAGGCGTCGGGCCTCATGACGTTGCGCCAAGTCGCCTTGCATAAAGCGATCAACGGCCAAACGTCGCTCGCCGAAGTTTTCCGCGTCACGTCTTAATAATTATTTTTTTCGCGATCAGGATTTGAAAGAATCCGCGCGTGACCAAACCCTTCCGTTCGATCGTTCGCCCGCTCGCGTTCGTCGTTCTATGTTGCATGCTGCGTTTGCACGCATCGGCGGAACCCACCTTTTCTGCCGAGCCCGACGTTCGAGTCACCACTGCCGCCCCGCAAGCCATTCTCGGCGACGCCTCCAATATGCGGCTTTATTTCCTGCGTGATTTCAAAATTTATTCGGCGACGAGTACCGACGGGTTTACCTTTGGCGAAGAGGCGGGCGTACGGCTTTCGTCGTCCACCGGACCTTTGCTGACGATCAGTTCGATCACCGCGTTCTCGTTGCTTCCTTTGGATGCGGGAGGATATCGCGCCGTTTATTCGGCGTACGATTCGACGGGGGCGCTGCACGTGTACAGCGCCACTTCGACGGACGGTCTTGGTTGGGCCAACGACGCCGGCACGCGGTTGTCGCCTTCGACTTCTTCAACGGTGCTGGGTTCTCCGCGACTGATCGAACTCTCAAACGGCGATTGGCGGCTCTATTACGTTCAGGGGACATCGACCGGCGCGGCTTCGAGCCAGGGTGTTTTTACAAGCCTTTCCACCGATGAAGGCCTGACATGGTCCATCGGAACGTTGGTGTTGTCAAAGAAAACCTCTGAAATCGCCGTGAGTACGCTAACGAATGCCCGCGTTCGCCTTTTTTATACGGCGTCGTTGTCGACGGAAACCGCGGTTACGCAAATCGTCAGCGCTTTGTCGTCCGACGCGAACGGAACCGCGTTCACCGATGAATCGGGTATTCGATTCGCCACGGCAGCGGCCGCGGGCCAATTATCGTCGGTCGTGGTCGCGCGCTCAAGCGAGACGTATCGATGGCGCGCTTACTATGGATTTACCCAAACAAATTCCACGATCACGCATACGTTGAGCGCGATCACCTTGTTTCCGTTCGTTAAATCATTTTCACCGACCAGCGTGAATCGCAGCGATCCGGCCGCCACGTTTACGATTACCGGCGAGGTTTTCTCGGCGGACCCGATCGTTACTCTTTCGAAGTCGGGACAGTCCGACATCGTCGGGACATCGGTGTATCGCCCCAGCGACCAGACGATCACCGCGGTCTTCGATACGAATCAGAAAGACCTCGGATTGTGGTCGGTGACCGTGGAAAATTCCGACGGCCGATCCGATACGTTGGACAGTGCGGTGAGAATTACGTTCCCGGGCGGCACCGTCACTCTGCTCGACAATTTGATGCGGCCTCTGACGGGCGCGCGCACGCAGATCACGGCCACGGTTTTCGACGATGGCGACGTGCGCGCGCGCATTTTTTCGCTCGACGGACGTTTGCTTCGCACGTTGATCGACGGACATCAATCGGCGGGCGTCATCACCTTCTATTGGGATGGAAAAACCGACGACGGGAATACGGTCGCCAGCGGCGCTTACTTGTTGCATGTGAAAGGTCCGAAGCTCGATTACACCGGTAAGATCGTGGTGATTAAATGAGAAAAATCGTCGCGCTCGGCGTCGCCGTGTTGTTTCTGCCGTCGTGGTTGAGCGCCGAAGCGGGACGCGTGGGAGCGCTTACGCTTTTGCGCGGCGCGGCCGCGCGGCCTTCCGCGCTCGGCGAAGCGTTCACGGCGGTGCCCAATCAACTGGACGCGATGTCGATCAATCCCGCCTCATTGGCCGGCCTCGGTTCGCCAACGCTCTCAAGCACATACTTTCATGGTTTCGCTCAAGATAATTTCGGCTCGATTCACTACGCTCAACCGCTGCCGTTCGGTAGCGTGTTCGTCGGAGGCAATTATTATTCGGCAGGAACCGTCGATTTGAATCAATCCGATGGAACGCAGCGCAGCGTGGAGGCTCAGCAGGATTCGGTCGGCATGGTCGGCATCGCGCTCGGACGGAAGGATCCGTTGTCGCTCGGTGTCACCGGAAAATTTTTCCGCTCGGAATTGGCGGAGACCGTCAGCGCTTCGGTGGCGGCCGCTGATGTGGGCATTCAATTGAAAACGCCGGTTCTCGGTTTGTCGTTCGGTGCCGCCGTTCAAAATTTGGGTCCCGAATTGAAATTCGAGGAACAAGGCGATCCGTTGCCGCGCACCGCGCGCGCCGGGGTCGCTTATATGTTCGATCGTCAATTGATCGATCATCGCTCGGCCTTCCCTTACAAATTTTTATTTCTCATCGACGGCGTCAAGATGAGGGACGATGTGGCCGGCGTTCGCGCCGGGTTCGAAGTGGCGCGTTCGCTTTCTTTTTTCGATACCTCCGGAAGCGCCGCGTTGCGTCTCGGTTATCGATCCGATGCGAAGGTCGTAGATTTCGGCGCCGGTTTCGGTTGGGGCAACTTTTCGCTCGACTATTCGTTGCGCCTGATCAGCGATTTGGACCCGTCTCACCGTTTCACATTGGCCTACCGGTTCGCGAAAAACGAACTGAAACCGATGCCCAGAAGGTAATTTATGCTACACTCCGAATCGCTCTAACCCCTCTTTTCCCTTAATGGCGCAGGTAACCTTAAAAAATATTTGGAAGAAGTACGGCGATCTGGCGGTGGTCAAGGACGTAAGCCTTGTCATCCCCGATAAGTCGTTCTATGTTCTTGTCGGGCCTTCCGGCTGCGGCAAATCCACTACATTGCGAATGATCGCCGGCCTCGAAGACATCAGCGACGGCGAAATTTTCATCGACGACCGACTCGTGAACGGCGTCGCTCCGAAAAATCGCGATATCGCAATGGTGTTTCAGAATTACGCGCTCTATCCGCACATGACCGTTTACGACAACATGGCGTTTGGTTTGAAACTGCGCCACATGCCGAAAAATGAAATCGATACGCGCGTGCGCGAAGCGGCCGAAGTTCTCGGCATCACCCATTTGCTGGACCGTCGCCCGAAAGCGTTGTCGGGCGGCCAACGTCAACGCGTGGCCGTGGGACGCGCGATCGTGCGCAAACCGAAAGTTTTCTTGTTCGACGAACCTTTGTCCAACCTCGATGCGAAAATGCGCGTGCATATGCGGCTTGAGATTGCGAAACTTCACAAGCGGCTTCAGACCACGATCATTTACGTCACGCATGATCAGCTGGAAGCGATGACGCTCGCGACCTCGGTCGCTTTGATGAAAGACGGCACCGTGCAGCAAGTCGCGCCGCCGCTTGAAATTTACAACGCGCCGAAAAATAAGTTCGTGGCCGGTTTCATCGGAAATCCTCCGATGAATTTCTTCGAAGTGGACGTGATTGAAAACGGCAACGCTTTGAATCTGTCGATCGGCAAAAACGGTTCGAAGGGAATGCTCGAGGTCACGAACGGCGTTAAACAGACATTGAAATCCTACGCGGGCAAGACCATCGTGATGGGCATCCGTCCCGAAGATATTTATGACAAAGTTTATTATCAAGGCAGCGGCAAAGGCCGCACCGTTTCTTCGACCGTCGAAGTGGTCGAACCGATGGGCGCCGAGAAGTATCTTTATTTGTTGGCGCTCGGTAATCCGATCGTCGTGCGCGTAAGTCCGGACAATCAGGCCTACGTGAATCAAGTGATCGATGTGGTCTTCCACCTCGAGAACGCCAAATTTTTCGACAAACAGACCGATTCCATCATCCAGTAAGGAGTCTCCATGATCATTCGCGTTCGCGTCATCCCAAAATCCACCACGTGGACTGAAATTGCGGGTCGCATCGGTTCCACCGTGCGCGTCAAATTGGCGTCTCAAGACATCGACGGCGTGGCCAACGACGAGCTGAAAGAGTTTCTATCCGAGTTTTTCGACGTTAAGGGCAACTTTGTGAAAATCTTGCGCGGTGAGAAAGGCAAAGAGAAAACCGTCGAGATCGAAGGTCGCCCCGAAGAAGAGCTCGAGGAAATTATGGAGTCGATCCCTTAATACGCCGTCATTCCCGCGACGGCGGGAATCTAGACACTTCAGGTGTCTGGGCCCCCGCCTTCGCGGGGGAGACAGCATTGACGTATGGATTATTCCAAGACCGTCAACCTTTTGCAGACCGACTTTCCTATGAAAGCGGACCTGCCTGTGCGCGAACCCCAGATGCTGAAGAGCTGGGATGAATCGCATCTCTACGACCGGATCCAAGACAAACATAAAAAAGATCCGACCTTCCTGTTGCACGACGGTCCGCCTTACGCGAACGGCGACATTCACATGGGGCACGCGCTGAACAAAGTGCTGAAAGACTTCGTCGTGAAATACAAAACGCTGGCCGGTTTCCGTTCGCCGTACAAACCGGGATGGGATTGCCACGGGCTTCCGATCGAACATCAACTGTTTAAGCAACTTGGAAAAAACAAACATCAAGTGACGCGCACCGATTTGCGCGCGAAGGCGACCGATTACGCGATGTCGTGGGTCAATAAACAGCGCGCCGATTTTATCCGGCTTGGCGTGCTCGGCGATTGGTTCAATCCGTATCTCACGCTTTCGGATGATTACGAAGCGAGCATCGTCCAAACTTTTTTCGATTTACAAGATAAAGGATTCGTCTATCGGGGCCTCAAGCCCGGCTATTGGTGCGCGTTCGATGAAACCGCGCTCGCCGAAGCCGAAGTGGAATATGCGGAGAAGAAATCCGATTCGGTCTATGTGCGATTTCAGATTCAAGGAAAACCGAATCACTACATCCTAATTTGGACGACCACGCCTTGGACGCTTCCGGCCAACACCGGCCTCGCGTTCCATCCGGAAGAAACCTACGTTTCGTTGAACACCGGCGACTCCTCCTACATTGTGGCTGAGAAACTTCAGGAAAAGGCCGTGAAGCTGCTCGAGAAGAAATCGAACGCGCCGGTCAAATCCGAAGGCAAAAAATTTAAGGGCAAAGAAATGCTGGGCGTGAAAGCGATCAACCCGATCCATGGACGCGAGTCGCAAGTGGTGAACGCGACCTATGTGACCATGGAAGACGGCACCGGCATTGTGCACATCGCGCCCGGTCACGGTATGGAGGACTTCGCGGTCGGGCAGGAATATAAATTGGCCGTGTTGTCGCCGGTGGACGAGCGCGGACAGTTCGACGCGAAGGTCGGCCGCGACGAACTCGTCGGCAAGCACGTGCTCAAAGACGCGAATCAAGCGGTGATGGATATCCTCAGCGACAATTTGATCGCGCATCACGCGTTTACGCATTCGTATCCTCATTGTTGGCGTTGCAAGAACCCGATTATTTTCCGTGCGACCGAACAGTGGTTCCTGCAAGTGAGCGATGCGTTCCGCAAAAAACTTTTGAGTGAAATCGACCGTGTGCGATGGGAGCCTGCGTACGGCGTGCACCGCATCAAAGGCATGGTCGAAACGCGGCCCGATTGGTGTTTGTCGCGTCAGCGTCATTGGGGCGCGCCGATCGCGATCATCAACTGCCAAAGTTGTAAGAAATCGGTCAACGATAAGAAAATCAATGCGGCGATCGTCGAGTTGATCCGCGCGAAAGGCACCAGCGCTTGGTATGAAA